>JBAXOJ010000089.1:0-9273 GCA_037133315.1 Clostridia bacterium | reverse complement strand
GAGTCGATGACCAGCATGATCGCCCAAGGAATGGCGTTGAAAAGCACTGCGGATAAAAGCATCCCTACTAGTGCAACGAGATACAGAATCCGGTAGCCTTTCATGAAACTGAGTGCCAGTTTGACATTGCTTTTTTGATCAGATTTTTGGTCGGTCGTTTGTGCCGCATTCTTTGACATAATGATAAATCCCCCGTGTGATTTTACCACGAAAGGGGTGGGAGTTTCAACGCAAAAGAGGATTTCCTTTGCGCATGCGCGTCTTTTATTGTAAAATAACCTTACTATAACTTTTGGGGGAGAAACCATGAAGGAACAAATACTAAAGAAACTGATGGACGCGGGATTGGTCGCTGTGGTGCGGGCGGAATCTGCTGCGCAAGCCGTGTTGACGTCGAAAGCCTGCATTGCTGGCGGGGTGAAGGTCATTGAGGTGACGTTTACGGTGCCGCGCGCCGAAGAGGCGATTGCGACATTGGCGGGCGCGTACCAGGGGACGGAAATTCTCATCGGCGCGGGCACGGTTTGCGACCGTGAGACGGCGGCGAAAGCCGTTGCATCGGGTGCGCAATTCGTCGTGGGTCCGTATTTATCGGAGGCCGTCGCTGCAGAGTGCAACGCGCACGGAATACCCTATCTACCTGGGGCGATGACCCTGACCGAAGCGGTGAAATGCATCGAAGCCGGTGCGGATATCGTGAAAATTTTTCCGGGTGAGTTATTTGGGCCGGCCATCATCAAGGCGTTTCGGGGTCCGATGCCCCAGCTTCAATTGATGCCGACGGGTGGCGTGAGTGTGGAAAATGTGCACGAATGGATCGCGGCGGGTGCGGTGGCGGTCGGTGTGGGAAGCAACTTGACGGCGCCTGCAAAGACGGGCGATTACGACGCGGTGACGCGCATTGCGAGAGAGTATGTTGAGAAAATTCGGGACGCACGGGCAAAGTAGGAAGAACGCATTTAGAAAATTTGGAGGATGAAATCATGGAACGAGTAGTTTGTTTTGGGGAAATCATGTTGCGGCTATCGCCAAACGGATATCAGAGATTTATTCAGGCGTCGAATTTTGAAGCGACGCACGGCGGTGGCGAGGCAAATGTGGCGGTCTCGCTTGCGAATTTCAAGGTGGACGCGGCGTTCGTATCAAAGGTGCCGGCCAACGTACTTGGGCAGGCGGCGGTCAACGCGTTAAGGCAATTTGGCGTGGACACAACCCAAATTGTGCGTGGCGGAGAGCGGCTGGGTATTTATTTTTTAGAAAAAGGCGCGTCACAGAGGCCCTCTAGAGTCATCTATGACCGGAAACATTCGGCGATTGCGGAAGCGCAACCGTCTGATTTTGATTGGAAAAAGATACTGAAAGGCGCGACGTGGTTTCATTTTACAGGAATCACGCCGGCACTGAGCGACAATATGGCGCAAATCACCAAAGAGGCCTGCCAGATGGCGAAAAAGCTAGGTATGATGGTCAGTTGCGACCTGAATTTCCGCAAGAACCTTTGGACGAGTGAGAAGGCCAACCAAGTGATGAGCGGGCTGATGCAGTATGTGGACGTGTGCATCGCAAACGAAGAGGATGCGGAACACGTGTTTGGAATCAAAGCCGACGACTCCAATGTCACGGGCGGAAAATTGGATCACAATGGATACAAAGCCGTTGCGCAGCAGTTGCGAAAGAAGTTCGGGTTCGCGCAAGTCGCGATTACCTTGCGCGGCAGTGTTTCGGCTTCCGACAACATCTGGGCTGCGATGTTGGATGACGGCAAGGATTGTTACTTTTCAAAAAGCTATCCCGTGCATGTGGTGGACCGTGTTGGCGGCGGGGATTCGTTTGGCGCGGGATTGATTTATGCGCTGCTGCACGACTTCGATGCACAACGGGCCATTGAGTTCGCGGTGGCGGCTTCGTGTTTGAAACACGCGATTGAAGGCGACTTCAACCAGGTCACGGTCGAAGAAGTGAACGCGTTGGCCATCGGCGACGGGTCCGGAAGAATTCAGAGATGAGGGGGAATGGATTGTGGAGATGAGAAATGCGTGGCATCCAAAGGATGTTAAATACTACGATACCGCGCGGTTGCGCGAGGAATTTTTGATTCAGTCGCTGTTTGTCGAGGGCGAGATCAAGATGGTTTACAGTCATGTGGATCGCATCATCGTTGGCGGGGCGTGCCCTGTGCAGCCGATGCCGCTTGTGGCTGGCGAGGAGATTCGTGCGGCGTACTTTCTGGAGCGGCGCGAACTGGGCATCATCAATATTGGGGCCCCCGGGACGGTCACAGTCGACGGCGAGGACTTTGTACTTGAGACGAACGACGGGCTTTATGTTGGCATGGGAAAGCAGGAAATCGTCTTTAAAAGCAGGGACGAAGCGCAGCCAGCGAAATTCTATTTCAATAGCGCGCCTGCTCACGCAACGTTTCCGACGGTGAAAATTGGGATCGACATGCTGGAAGCGACTAAACTTGGGGCGCTGACCGAATCCAATGCGCGAACCATCTATAAATACATCCATCCGATGGGCGTTAAGAGTTGTCAACTCGTCATGGGGATGACCATCCTCGAACCAGGCAGCGTCTGGAACACCATGCCGACGCACACCCATGCGCGCCGTATGGAGGTCTACTTGTACTTTAATATGCCGAAGGACGCTTTGGTGTTGCACAACATGGGAGAACCCCGCGAGACGCGACACATCGTGATGCGCAACGAAGAAGCCGTCATTTCCCCGAGCTGGTCTATCCATGCAGGGTGCGGCACGCGCAATTATACGTTTATCTGGGGAATGGTCGGCGAAAACCAGACATTTTCCGACATGGATCCCGTAAACATGGAGGCGATTTTGTGATGATGGATCAATTTAATTTAGAAGGAAAAGTTGCCGTCGTGACGGGCGCGAGCACGGGGCTGGGTCAAGGAATGGCAATCGGGCTGGCGGAAGCTGGGGCGGACATCGTCGGGGTCGGGACAAGCGATCTCAGTGAGACGAAGGCATTGGTCGAGCAGACGGGGCGGCGCTTTCTGGGAGTCACAGCCGATCTTTCGAGCCTTGCGCCGGTGCAGACGATTGTTGATCAGGCCGTGGCAGCATTTGGGGCCATCGATATTTTGGTCAACAACGCAGGCATCATTCGCAGAGAAGACGCGCTGACATTCACCGAAAAGGACTGGGACGATGTCATGGATGTCAATGTCAAGGCAGTTTTTTTCTTGAGCCAGGCGGTTGCGCGGCAGTTCATTGCGCAGGGCACAGGCGGGAAAATCATCAACATCGCATCGATGCTGTCCTTTCAGGGTGGCATTCGCGTGCCATCGTATACGGCGAGTAAAAGTGGCGTCCTCGGGGTGACGCGGTTGTTGGCAAATGAATGGGCAAAGCACCAAATCAACGTCAACGCCATTGCGCCAGGCTATATGGTCACCAACAACACGGCAGCTTTGCGAGCGGATGAAGACCGCAGCAAATCCATCCTGGAACGCATTCCCGCAGGGCGCTGGGGCGTGCCGGCGGACATGATGGGCCCGGTTGTGTTTCTCGCCTCGAGTGCATCGGACTACGTGAATGGTTACACGCTTGCCGTCGATGGCGGTTGGCTCGCAAGATAAATAGGGGGTATCGCAGCAATGGTACAGAATGAAGGCATCAAAAACGCCGCACGCTATGCGCAATTCGCAGGCTTGACCCACGCGCAGTGTGAGGACGCGATCCAATTCATTTTAAAAAAGATTGACGAAAACCTAGAGACATTTACCTACAAGTTCCCATCTTCCGCGAGTCGCGGAAACGTCTACGACGCGGTTGACAATACCGACTGGACCGCGTGTTTTTGGACGGGCATGCTTTGGCTTGCCTATCAAAACACAAAGGATGAAAAATACCGAAAAGTCGCCGAAATCCAGATAAAATCCTACCAGAATCGCATCGAACAACGCATCGCGACTGAGACCCATGACCTTGGGTTCTTGTATACGCTTTCTTGCGTGTTCGCTTACAAATTGACGGGCAACACCGAGGCAAAGCGCGTGGCGCTCCTCGCCGCAGATGTCCTGATGGAGCGTTATTTTGAAAAAGCAGGCATCATTCAAGCGTGGGGAAGCCTGGATGACCCAACCCAACGCGGTCGTATGATTATTGACTGCTGTATGAATTTGCCGCTGCTTTACTGGGCAAGTGAGCAGACGGGCGATCCAAAGTATTTTAACGCCGCGCGCAGTCATGTGCGACAAGCAGAAAAATACATCGTGCGCGCCGATGCATCTACCTTTCACACCTTTTACATGGATCCAGAAACGGGTGCGCCGCGATTCGGCAAGACGGCCCAGGGATTCTCGGATGCTTCGTGTTGGGCGCGAGGCCAAGCGTGGGCAATTTATGGATTCCCGCTGAGCTATGCCTATACGAAAGACGCGGAGTTGCTGGATATGACGAAAAAGGTCGCGAATTATTACTTGAATCGCCTGCCGGAAGACGAAGTCTGCTACTGGGATTTGGTGTTTACGTCCGGGGACGAAGAACGCGACAGCTCCAGCGTGCCAATTGTCGCCTGCGGCTTGCTTGAATTGATCAAGTATCTGCCGGAAAGCGACCCAGATCGCGCAATTTACGAAAAGGCAGCGCAGAAAATGCTCCTGTCGCTGAGCGAAGATTATACGACGAAGGATTGTCCGGCATCCAATGGGATTCTGCTGCATGCCGTCTATGGAAAACCCCAGGGAAGCGGCATTGATGAATGCAACATCTGGGGCGATTACTACTATTTTGAGGCCTTGACGCGGCTGGTGACGACAGAGAAAAAGGAATGAGGCGCATGCAAATGAAAATGGCAAAGGACAAGGCAAAAGACAAGGCATCGGAAAAGATAAAGTTCATGCATCGAATTAAGAATCGGAAACTCAGAATTCTGCTTAAAGCCCTACTCGGCGCGTTCGTGATTGCGTTGGTCGCATGTCTCGCGGTCTTGTGCATCAACCTCTATATCATCAACTCCGCAAAGGAGCGCTCGTTTGCGCCAGACAACGTCCAGGCAATCCCGAAAACGGATGCCGCCCTGGTTCTGGGGTCGTTTGTCGTTGGCGATAGCCTGAGTCCGATTTTGCTGGACCGCGTAAACGGCGGCATCGCCTTGTATAAAGCTGGAAAGGTCCAAAAGCTGCTGCTTTCGGGAGACCATGGGCAGACGGAATACGATGAGGTAAACGCGATGATGCACTATGCAATCAAGCAGGGCGTCAAATCTGAGGACATTTTTCTGGATCATGCGGGCTTCAGTACCTATGAAAGCGTCTACCGGGCGCGCGATATTTTTCAATGCAAATCTATCACCATTGTGACGCAGGAATTCCACCTGTCGCGTGCGTTGTTTTTGGCGCGGCAACTGGGTGTCGAGGCCTACGGTCTTGATTCCACCTACCACGGGAATGCATACTTTGATCAATACAGTCCGCGGGAGGTTTTCGCGCGGGTCAAGGATTTTTTCACAGCCACGATTCTATTTCCAAAGCCGACGTATCTGGGCGATGCGATTCCGATTACGGGAAGCGGCATCGCGACGCACGACAAGGGGTCGAACTGACCGCGAGGGGTCGCTTGCTGGTAGGGTTTCGGACAGGGGGGGAGTAAGTGTTCAATTTCGTCCCCAATTGCGGGAGTAAGTTGCCCCATTTGTCGCCAGCCAGTGGCATAGCGTTCAAAACCGGCAGATTTTGTACCTTCTTGAAGAGCAAAAGCTAGAAATTGTTTCAAAAAAGCACATAATTATTGAAAATTCCGATGCTTTCATGCCTTTTATGTGCTTTTTGAACCCAAAGTGGAGACAAAAATGACCACTTACTCCCGTCACGGGAGTAAGTGGCCCGAAATGTCGCCAGCTTGGGCGACTTCATTCTTCTATTTACAACTATTGACATTTATGATATTATTTCCATAAGCTGATCGTGTGCGAGGAACGACAAGGTATGCGCGTCAAATGCGCACGACGCTGGGCACTCGACGCACGACGCATGATGCGCGACACGAAAGGAGGGAACCGAATGCCCCGTAAGGATTTCGAATATTTTGCTTATCATTGTTTTCCAAAGCCGTTAAAAAGAATCAAGCTTTTCAAAGACGACGAAGACAAGCTTGTCTTCCTTTTAATTCTAGCGAACACATGTATTCAACTGGGTCTTGCGCTTTTTGCATTCAATGTGTTAACGAACCATTCACATTTTCTGATCGGGTTAAAATGGGAATCCGGATTAAAGCCGGAGCAAAGTTGGCTTTATCATCAGATCAAATATTTCATTTGGAATGTCAATCGATTGTATGGTGCGCACTACCGCAAAAAATATAACCACAAAGGTGATATTTTTGCAAAAAACGTTGACTTCTTTAAACCGGTGATTCATCCTGGCGATTTTATAAACAAAGTTTGTTACATACACAACAATACGAATTTTGCTGGGATGACGTCCGTTTTTGAGGAAGGCCAGTTTAACTCTTATAACTTTTACGTTTCGGCGCTTTTTCTGAATCCTGAATTCCAAAACTTGCCCGTCATTAAGATGATTGCGAGTTCGCCAGACGCACTTAAAATTTTTAATGCGCTTGACATGGATTACACGATTCGGATGTTTGCGAAAGGTACGAGCTTTAAAAATGGCGTTTTGAATTTTATTGAGGCGCACCAAAAGTCACTTGCCGAAAGAGACCGTACTTTTAGGGATCAACGTTCTCTTGTGACATATAAGAACCTCGGGCTTTTTCCTCTTTACCAAAACACAAAACTAATTGAAATTTCTGCCGCGCCTGCAAATGGGAGCGGTCATAATGTGAGATGTTTCATTAATTATTTAAAAAGTGTCGCGATTACTCTTGAAAATGCCGAAGGCTATTTTCACACCTTTTCATCTTTCTTCCCGAAAGAGGGAAACGGGACGCTGAGGGAGTCATTTATGATGCTCCGCAGCCTACATCTGCCTGAATTTGAATGTTTTAAAAAAGAAATTCTAAAAAGAATCAGTCGCAGAAAGTTCGAGCAAATCTCCGGCTTAAATAGGAAGACTTTATGATGACGCTACCTATAGCAATTATTTGTTTCCGCGCATGTCATGTTTTTGTGTTGCAATCCACAAAAAGTGATATAATGACATCCTAGAGAGAAAAATTAAAGATACAGTTCAATACATTCTTGTTATTCTTCATTATTTGGTTTGAGGTGAGGTGATTAGAATGAAACCTGATTCAAAGCGGACGTTGACTGGCTGCCTTGTTATTATTCTAATTATTGTTGGAATCATAGCTGGCTTTTCTTGGTGCAGATTTTCGGAGGAAAGCAAAATTAAAGACCTGATTGCAAACGTTCCGCAATACGCGGCTATGAAGGGTGACTATAAAAAGGCACCCGTGAAACAACCGCCGAAGTTCTTTATCGTGCAAAATGACTTTGATGACACAGATAAGAATAATGAATTTATCCATTCGCCAGCCTACTTTTCTCTACCGAAGGATTTGCAGGCGACCTCTGTTAGTGACCTGAACACATTGGTGCAACTGAATATTTATCAAAAACCGACAGGGAAGTATACGGACGGTGCATTGTCGATTACGGAGTATGTCGATATTTTGGTGTTTGATCTGGCATCTGGCAACGTCATTGCAAAAAAGACGCTCTCCGATGATCCGCGCAGCACAAAATGGCAGGGTAGTGGGGATCAGAAAGGACATGTGGTTGAGAGCGAAATCTCAGATTATCTAGTCGATTTGTGTCGCATCGAAGTCAAACGTGTGACACCGAAAAAATAAGGGAGGTGAGTGCATTGAAGCACTGGTCAAGGATTTTTAAACTGATTTTAGCAATTATTGTAGTTGCGACTCTGATGATTTCTTGCAAAAGCACTGGAAGGATAACCATACCAGTTGCACCAAACTCGAAAGATGGAACGGGAACCGTGCAGAAGCCAACCATACAACGAATGAATGTGGGCGAAACGGTTCAGATAGGAAATTTGAAATTTACCGTGAAGGGTGTGCGCGAAGACTCTGGAAATACATTAATTCCTTTAAAGGGGTACCGGTGGGTTTTGGTTGATGTTGCTGTGGAAAACCTCGGACAAGAAGCGGATTATGTGAACCATATGATGTGGTTTGCGCTCCACGACTCCAATGGTAAGAACTGCCCAACTGCGGTTGCAGCCAAGCAGAGGGGGGAGCTTTCGGGCGACATTCCTGGAAACGGGGGAACGCGACAAGGAGAACTTGAATATCAGATTACGACAAAAGATAAACAACTAGAACTTGAAATTCAACCGGGAACGGATGCGCCATCGATTGCGTATTGCGCGTTCAACGCACCGTAATATCGAACGATAGAAGTTGAAAGGGAGTGGAAAATCATGAAGAAATTAGTGAGTATTATTTTGATTGTTACTTTTTTATTAACAATTACACCATTGGATCAGATTGTCGTGCGTGCGGAAATTAGCGGTGATTTTGGCTATGTAGTTTATTTAAATCAGGTCGGCATTAACGCATATTTCGGCACAGAAGCAAATCTCGAAGTGCCAACGCTGTTAGGCGGTTACCCTGTTGTTGCTATCGATAACTTTACGTTTAACCACAATATGAGTTTGCAGAGCGTTAAAATTGGGAGTGATGTGTCGTATATCGGACAAGAGGCGTTTTTTGGATGTGCGAATCTGAAAGGTGCGTATTTTCTCGGCAACGCGCCATCTTTAGGGGACAATGTCTTCGGAGAATGCCATGCGTCCTTTGTTGCATACCATCTTCTTGCGAAATCAGGATTTACAAATCCATGGTATGGTTACACTACAATGGTTTTTGAACCAAACCCAACGCCGACCCCAACGCCAAACCCAACGCCGACTCCAACGCCCACACCTACGGCTTCGCCAACACCAAAGCCCGTCAACGATACGAATTATCGTCTGACTTATAATACTTATTGGGAAACAGAGAACTTGCAAAACGCATGCTTCTCTGAGTTTGGAGCTGGCGCGACAATTGCCGAGTGGAACGACATCAAGGCGGAGCACAGCACGGACATTGCGGTGTTTTTGGATAAACTGGGCATGGCGTTTTTGGAAGAGGCCTTTGTAAAAGTGAGTGGCTTAGAATTCACAGGTATGAAACATTATTATGCGTCAAGGCATAATGGCGATAAGCCGGGAGATTATATGGCGTATGATAGTATTAATTCTTATTACCTCAGTTTGGGCGCTTGGAATGGCGTTAAAATGAAGATCCTCGTGAAATTGAACCCGCCGACCCCAACCC
>JBAXOJ010000088.1:0-9632 GCA_037133315.1 Clostridia bacterium | reverse complement strand
AAATTCCACAATATGGATATTTTAGATGATTTTCCGCTCAAATTGACCCGGAAACCTGCGAAAATGTGAAAACTCAGTTTTTGCTTATCGATAAACGATAAATTTTCTGGTTTTTTTATACACTTTTCAATTTTAAAATATTTAATTGTAAAAACCGCGGCGCACAAATTTGTTGCCTGCGCGTTTGTGCTCGTTCGTGATTGATTATACCGCAAAGCGTGATTGTTTTTCAAGTTTTACGGCAAATGTTGAAATAAACGCGCAAGAGTTTATAATAATACGTGGAAGGAAGCCTCGGCTTCACCGAGCCCACTAAAATCAAAGGAGCAATGCAAAATGAAAACCAAATTAGGAATCAATTGTGGATTTGCAATCAATCGTTACATGGAGCCTGAAGTCTGGGGCCAGCTGGTTGGAGAAGAGTTTGGACTGCGGTCCGTGCAGTTTGTCGCTGACCTTTTGAATCCAAACATGCCGGAAGACTACCGAAAGGCATACTTGGACCGTGTGTTGGCGGCGAAGGCGCAGTACAACTTTGAGGTCGACTCCATTTTCACGAGTGCTTACACGAGAATCAATCATCTGATGCACCCGGATGCGGAGGCGCGGAAGATTTACATCGCATGGTTTAAGAAGTTTTTTGAGATGGGCGCGGTTCTTGGCGCGAAGAGCGGCGGGTCGCATTTTGGGATTATGACGTTTCCGACATACGATGATCCGCAGAAGCGTGAATACATCACAAACGAAGCCATCAAAGGCTGGCAGGAGATTTCGTTCTTTGCAAAAGACTTGGGGTATGAGTGTCTAATTTTTGAGCCGATGTCGGTGCCGCGAGAGATGGGCAACACGGTGGAGGAATCGTTGGATCTGATGAATCGCGTGAATGAGAACGCAGGCATCCCGATGCGGATTTGTCTGGACACGGGGCATGCGCCGCACCCGCAGCAGCGTGATCCGTATCCATGGCTAGAGCAGTTGGGCAAATTCTCACCGATTGTGCATTTGCAGCAAACGGTGTTACACAAGAGCAATCACTGGCCGTTTACAGATGAGTTCAATCAGCAGGGCATCGTGCATGCGGACAAAGTGTTGGCCGCGCTGGAAAAGGGCGGCTGTGAAGAGACGATTTTGATGTTTGAGATTGGGCACAGGGAGCATTGGGACACCGATTTCAACGTCGTGGCGGACACAAAAGCGTCGGTCGATTACTGGCGTCAATATGTGAAAGACTAAAAGAGTGGGGGCGATTTGATGCAAGGTTTAGTATTGCACGCGATAGGCGATTTACGTTTGGAGGATGTGGCGCAGCCAACACCAAGCAACGGCGAAGTGCTCGTCAAAATTCAGGCGAGCGGCGTCTGCGGCTCTGACATTCCAAGGATTTTTGAAAAAGGAACCTACCACTTTCCAACCATTCCTGGACACGAATTTGCGGGGCAGATTGTGGAACTGGGGGAAGGCGTGGATGCGGACCTGCTACATAAAAAGGTGGCGATTTTTCCACTGATTCCATGCCGGAAGTGTGCGCTATGCCAAATTGGCGAGTACGCGCAGTGCAAGGATTACAACTACTTTGGCTCGCGTTGTGACGGCGGGTTCGCCGAATACCTTGCAGTGCCGCTTTGGAACTTGGTCATGGTGCCAGAAGCACTCAGTTATGAGGAAGCCGCGATGGCAGAGCCGGCGGCGGTTGCCGTGCACGCGCTCAGACAAGTTGGCGTGGAAATCGGGGACACCGTCGTCATTTTTGGCGCCGGGCCGATTGGATTGATGCTTGCCAGTTGGGCAAAGGCCTGGGGCGCTTACAAAACCATCCTTGTGGATATCGACAAAGGGAAAATCGAGTTTGCTAAGAAACTCGGGTTTGAATTTGTCATCGACTCAATGGAGTGCGATGCCATTGAGGAGATTCTTCGTTTGACAGACGGGCGCGGGGCGGATGTTTGCGTGGAAGGTGCCGGCGTGTCTAAGACGTTGGAGCAGTGCCTCTTTGCGGCGCGCACGTTTGGCCGTGTGGTGGCAATGGGGAATCCAGCGGGCGAAATGAAGTTATCGCAAAAAGCCTACTGGGAACTGCTCCGCAAACAACTCAAAATCGCAGGCACCTGGAATTCCAGCTTTGCGCCGTTACCAAAGAACGACTGGACGCTAGCTATCGAAGCGATGTCTACTGGGTTACTCGATGTAAAGCCGTTCATCACCCATCGGGTTGGGCTCGCAGACTTTAAGCCCGTGCTTGAAATGATGCGCGATCGCAGCGACTTTTACAACAAAGTCATGTTCATTATTGAATGAAATGGAGGAATTAATATGAAAGCAGCAGTATATGAAGGAATTGACCAAATGGTGGTACGTGAAATTGAGACACCAAAGCCAGACCAGGACAGTATCCTGTTGAAAGTGAAGGCGTGTGCGGTGTGCGGTTCGGACATTCGCATTTACCACTCAGGGAACTCGCGCGTTTTGCCGCCGCAGATTCTCGGGCATGAAATGGCAGGCGAAGTGGTGGAAGTGGGCAAGAACGTCACCAAGTTTAAAGTCGGCGACCGTGTTGCAATGGGCGCAGATGTGCCCTGCGGGGAATGTGTGTTTTGCGAAGCAGGAATCGGCAACAACTGCCAGACGAACTTCGCGATGGGTTATCAGTTTGCGGGTGGGTTTGCAGAATATTGCCTGCTCAATCGCACGGTCGTCAACTTTGGACCGGTGCATAAAATCCCGGATCATGTGACCTTTGAAGAGGCGGCGTTGGCGGAACCGCTGGCATGCGTGCTCAACGCACTCGAACTTTCCCCAATCAAACTCAATGACACAGTCGTCCTCATCGGCGCGGGTCCGATTGGCCTGATGCTTTGTGAAGTGGTGAAGATTCTTGGCGCGGCCAAGGTGATTTTGATCAATCGTTCACAGCCAAGGTTGAAGATGGCGAAAGAGCTTGGGATTGCGGATGTGTTCATTTGTTCCACCGAGGAAAACGCCATCGAACGCGTGTTAGAAGAGACGGGCGGACTGGGCGCAGACGTTATTTTCACGTCAAATCCATCGCCTGAATCGCAGACGGATTCGATCTACATGGCGAAAAACCGCGCGCGTATCAACTTTTTTGGTGGGTTGCCGAAAGATAAAAGTATTGTGCCATTGGATACAAATGTGATACATTACAAGGAGCTCTTTATTGCAGGGGCGCACGGCTCGATGCCAATCCATCACGGGCAGGCGGTTGACCTCATTGCGTCGGGCAGAATCGATGTCAAGAAGTTTTTGACGCATACGTTTGCTTTGGATGATATTGCAGAGGCGTTTGCGACAGCAGAAGGGCACAGCGGGTTGCGTGTGGTTGTAAAACCGTAGCGCGTGGCCAAGGAGGAGTACCATATGACAGGTAAAATTGCAGCGTCGGTGATGTGCGCCAATCTTGGGCATCTTGCAGACGATATTAAAAAACTCGAAAACGCAGGCGTGGAGTACGTGCACGTGGATATCATGGATGGCAGTTTTGTGCCGAATTTCACGTTTGGCACTGACTTTTGCGAGGCGTTGCGCGGAATGACCGACCTCCCACTCGACATTCATCTTATGATTCAAAAGCCGGAACTTCACATTGCGGCATTTAAGCCGAGACCGGGCGAATACATTTGCGTCCACCAAGAGGCGACGGTGCATCTCCAGAGAACACTGGCCCTCATCAAATCGTTTGGTGCCATGGCAGCGGTTGCGCTCAATCCGGCGACGCCAATCTACACCATCGAAGACGTGCTCGAAGACATCGACATGGTGCTCATTATGACAGTCAACCCCGGTTACGCGGGACAATTACTCGTCCCGCAAACACTAGACAAAATCGCACGCATGCGCGCCTTTTTGGATGCTCGCGGGTTTGAAAAGATCGCAATCGAAGTCGATGGCAATGTGAGTTTTGAAAATGCAGAAAAGATGCGCGCTGCGGGTGCCGACATTTTTGTCGCGGGCTCGTCGAGTGTCTTTATCAAAGCGCTTGGCATTGAAAAAGGCGCGCAAGAACTGAGAAAACACATCCTTTAGAAACGGGGACCCAAGATGATTTGGAAACTAGGACACAGTGCGAGTGAAACGACGCAACCAGAAAATTGGATTGACGGCGCAGCGACTGCAGAAGTCGCCGTCATCTATCAAGAAAAGGGGCTTTTGCCCGATTATCATTTGTACTCGAATTTCCGCGAATATAACTGGATGGAAGACAAGTGGTGGCATTATGTGACGTCGTTTTTTGTCGAGAACAAAAAAGGACAAACACCAGTCCTCAAGTTTCTTGGACTCGATTATCAATACAACATCCACATCAACGACATCTTGCAAATGCAAGGAGAAGGCATGTTCACGCCAGTGGATTTGGACCTTTCCGCATACGTGGGCAGCGAAGTCAACGTGCGCGTGTTGTTTCATCCTATCCCTAAAAAGGTCCCGGAAGAGGGTCCAGCGCAGGCCGCTGCTGCCGTGAAACCAGCGGTCGCATATGGATGGGATTTTCATCCGCGTCTTGTGCCAACCGGGTTTTATGATGACGTCGTCCTGACTTATGTGCCAGTACAGCGCATCGAAGACGTGTCCGTCGATTACTTCGTGGCGGATGACTTGTCGCAGGTGACGGGCGAGCTACGCGTGTCACTCAATTCTACCGATGGGGTTTGCGCGGCCGAAATAGTAGACGCGCACCAAACAGTGGTTTGCGCAGGGAGTGCCCACGGTGACGTGGAAAAGGTCTTTGCCTTCGTCATCGAGGATCCGAAGCTATGGTGGTGTGTTGGGCATGGGGCGCAGAATTTTTACACGCTCAAGGTGGTCTTGAAAAATCAAGCGCGCACAGTGATCGACTCCTACGCAAAACGCATCGGCTTCCGCAAGGTGGAACTCGTCATGAACGAAGGCGCGTGGGAGGGGGAGGCGTTCCCGAAGACGCAGGCTAAGGTGCCCATTACGATCCAACTCAATGGGAAAAAGATTTTCGCGAAGGGGACCAACCTGACGCCAAACGACATGTTTGGGTCGAAACTCACCCCGGAGTTGTACCAGGGGCTTTTGACGCTTGTGAAAGACTGCAACATGAATATCGTCCGCATGTGGGGCGGCGGCATTGTCAACAAAGAGGCGTTTTTCGCGCTGTGCGACGAGATGGGTATCATGGTGTGGCAGGAGTTTCCACTGGCGTGCAACAAGTACGACAATGATGACAACTATTTGCGCGTGTTGGATCGGGAGTCGCGTGCAATCATTTCTCGGTTGAAAAAACACCCGAGCGTGGTTCTTTGGTGCGGTGGCAACGAGTTGTTTTGCTCGTGGAGCGGGATGACGAATCAATCGCATGCGCTTCGGCTTTTGGATCGGAACTGCTTTGAAATGGACCGGCACACGCCGTTTTTGGCGACCTCGCCGCTGTATGGGATGGGGCATGGGAATTATTTGCCCCTCAACGACAACGGCACCGAAGTCATGACTGACTTCATTCATTCAGATTTTACGGCGTATACGGAGTTTGGCATGCCGGCACCGGCCTCTGCTGACTACATTAGGAGCATAATTGCTGAAAAAGACTTCGAAAATTTTGCTCCAGGCACCGACTGGGAAGTTCATGCAGCCATGAATTCATGGGACAAGAAGCCTGAAACTTGGTTTTGCAAAAACTTGATTCGCCATTATTTCGGCAAGGAGTCGGATTTTGAGCAACTTGTCGACAACGGGCAGACGTTGCAGGCTGAGGTGTATAAAAATTTATTTGAAGAAATGCGGCGAAAGTGGCCGAGGAATTCGATGGCACTCAACTGGTGTTTCAACGAACCGTGGCCAACCGCTGCAAACAATTCTTTGGTCAGTTATCCGTTGACCCCGAAACCGGGCTATTATGGTGTGAAAAGAGCATTGCAGGACGAGCTCCTGACGGTCAAAATTGAGAAGATGATTTGGAATCCTGGCGAGACATGCAAGTGTGAGATCGTACTATTAAATGATCACTTGGTTGTGCCGCAACAAAAAACATTCCACATTCTTGTGACGACGCTAAACGGCAGACATCTTGCGAAGTTTGACGGGTTTGAAATTTCTGGTGATGCGGTGGCAGTGCAAAAAATAGCTGCATTTGAATTTGAGATAAAAGAAGATTTTCCACACAGGTTTTTAGTGAAGGTCGTGCGGGATGGATTGGAAAATGAATATTTATTATTTCATTCAAAAGGAGTAGAGGGACGATGATGAATTCAAGACAGAAGGCAATGGCAATATTTAATCGCAAATCGGATGGACAAGGCGTGATGTGGACAGGGCATCCCAACTGGGAAACCGTGCCGATTTTTGCGAAGGAGTGGGGCATTTCGCCGGACGTGGAGGCAATCTTTCGTTATCTCGATGACGATTGCAGATGGATTTGGGCAGAAACTGGATATCGTCCAGCAACACCACGCGGGCCGTTTGACCCCCGCTTGGGGAACATTTCTGAAGCCGAGACGCTGGCAGACGTAGAGAAATATCCTTGGCCTAGAGTAGAAGACAGTGATTTTACTGATGTATACAGTGCAATTGACCAGTTCCAGGACAAAATGGTGTTCACGGGGATGTGGTGTCCGTTTTTTCACAACGTCGCAGATCTTTTTGGTATGGAAAAGTATTTCATCAACATGTATGAGAATCCTGCTGTTGTAGAAGCGGTGACGGAAAAAGTCGTCGATTTTTACATGGCCATGAACGAGAAGCTTTTCTCTCAATTAGGGGATCGTGCGGATGTGATGTTTTTTGGGAATGACTTTGGTACGCAGTTAGATTTATTTGTGTCACCTGACAAATTTCGCGAATTTGTACTTCCTTCCTTCAAACGGCTGGTTAGCATTGGGAAAAAGTACAACAAGAAAATCATGCTCCATTCTTGCGGATCGATTTATCGCGTGATTCCGGACTTGATTGATGCGGGGGTTGACATTCTACATCCCATTCAAGCGCAAGCAACTGGCATGAGTGCTGCTGACCTTGTGCAATATAAAAACGATCTGAGCTTTGTGGGTGGCATCGACGCGCAGTCCTTTTTTGTCAACGCGACGCCACAGGAAATCAAGGACGAAGTCAGGCGAGTGCGGGACGTTTTAGGGCCAAATATCATCATTTCCCCAAGCCACGAGGAAATTCTCCCGAATGTGCCTGCGGCAAACGTGTTGGCCATGGCCGAAGCAGCCAAGGAAAACACTTAGAATTGAGGTTGTTTTTTTGGAACCCTTGAAAATTGTGAAGCGCACAAGAATCGAATTGCTGGATGCCCTACGCGGTATCGCGATTCTAGGAATGGTGTTCCAGCACACGCTGGTCGATTTGGTTTATATTTTTTTGTTGCCAATCAACTTGCTCAGCAACCCCTTCTTGATCAATCTCTTTTCTTTTGGCGGCGTTTTATTTGTGTTTTTGTCTGGAATCAGTAGTCAGTTTTCGCGTCACAATGTGCGCAGAGGGCTTGGCATCCTTGGTCTCGGCATCCTCATTACGCTGGTCACCTATTTTTTTCTCAGAAGCGAAACCATCTATTTCGGCATCCTGCATTTTTTGGGCGTCGCGATTCTCATCTATGCACTTGTGCGACCGTTGCTGCAAAAGGCGAACCAGATGGTTGTGTTTGTGGTTGGGATGGCGCTCTTTATCGTCGCCTACATCATTTATCGACAAGACATTCGAATCGAACATTTTTTGAGCTTTCTCATTGGATTTCCGGCAACTGACTTCCAGTCAGGCGATTATTTCCCTGTGTTTCCATTCCTTTTTGCATTCCTCAGTGGAACGGGCGCGGGCTGGTACATCTCAAATCACAAGTTACCGCAGCGGTTCTATGACTTGAAGTTCCCGGTCATTCGGACGGTGGGGCGATATAGTTTGTGGATTTATATGTTTCACCAACCGATTATTATTTTCATTTTACAACTCTTCATGCCCATAAAATAAAACCGCCCGGACCAAAGTCCAGACGGTTTGTGTATTTGTCAGATGGAAACTATTCTTTCATCGCCTTTGGTGGCTTGAGGAAGAACATGAAGACTGCGCCGACAATCGATGCGACAGAAGCAATGATGAATGCGGTAAACATCTTGTCAACATTGAGACTCACGACCGTCCCGGCAGCATCTTTTACTTTAGAAAGATCGATGAAATATCCACCAATATACGAAGATACCACCGCACCGATACCAAAGCCCAAGAGGACCATGCCATAATTCATGCCCATGTTTTTTGGACCAAAGTAGTCTGCTGTCAATGCAGGGAATGTACCAAGGTAACCGCCATACAGGAATCCAATGGCAGCGATTAATACGAAGAAGAACCACGTCGTCACCATTAACTTGACGAGAAGCACGATGACCGCTGTTCCTATTAAGAGCAACAGGATGGTATTTTTTCTGCCGAGTTTGTCAGACATCCAGCCCCAAAACAGGCGTCCGAATGAATTGAATAAAGTGACAGCCATAACCCCAACGACCGCATAGGCAGTGATTTCTGGCTGATAACTGGCGATTGTTTTGCCGAATGCAATCATCATGAGTCCTGCCATGCTTGCAAACATCAGCGTGCCAGTGATGAGATAGAATTGAGGCATTTTCAGCACATTTTTTGGTTCGATATCTTGGTGCGTAATACCATGCTTTGGAGGTGGTGCAATCCAACCTTTTGGAGCAAAGCCTTTCGGCGGGTTCTTTAGAAATAGGGATCCGATGACGCAGACCACGAGGAAAATGACCGCTAAGTATTTGAACGTAGTGAGTTCGCCAATTCCTGGATTCGAAACAACCTGGACCACTTTTCCGCTTGCATCAAGGACCTTTGCACCCAGTGCATCGATTTTATCGGCAAACGTAGAATACATCTTTATTAAAGTTTCCGCTAATGGCGTAAAGACAACGCCGCCAAAGCCTAAAGCTGCGACGATGATGCCTGTGATTAAGCCTCTTTTGTCTGGAAACCATTTTTGTGCGCATGCAATCGTCGTGGAATAGGTCATTCCCATTCCGAATCCGCCAATGACACCGTAGGTAATCCAAACCATCCAACCGTTACCAGGGGTTGACAATGATGCGAGGAAGAATCCAATTGCCAAAATAATTCCGCCCGCCATAACAATCATCTTTGGTCCGTACTTATCTTGCAACATACCACCAATCGTGCTACCAAATGTCAATACACCAAGCAAAATCGAAAAGGCTAAGCTTGCGTCTGCGTTGCTTCCATTAAACAGGTAGGTTGCGATTCCTTTTTGGAATACTCCCCAAATGTATGCTGTGCCGAGGCACAACTGAATTGCAATACCCGCAAAGACTGGAATCCATCTGTTGTAACTCATCTTGCCCATTGCTGTTTCCATACGATCACTCCTCTAAAATTTAAATTTTTTTCATTGTATAATAGATATTTTCATAATGCAAGTAAAAATTTTGAAAATGATAGTAACAGAGGTAGGTGTGTTAAAAAAGGCACCTCTGATCTTGTCTGCGCGGCAGACCCCCGTTTTTTAACACGAAATTCTCCCTAGAAGTAACATTTTTAACACATCGTCATAAAATGAACCGTTTTTACTCAATTTCACGACTCATTTTGCTCTTCAGATGGGCCATAATATGGAAATAAAGGATGGGGTA
>JBAXOJ010000087.1:0-9641 GCA_037133315.1 Clostridia bacterium | reverse complement strand
ATGTCTGCAATCATTTTATTAGAAGACGGCTCAGTCTTTAAGGGACAAGCAATCGGTAAGAAGGGAACGATTACCGGCGAATTTGTATTCAACACTTGCATGACGGGGTATCAAGAGATTCTGACAGATCCGTCATACAAAGGACAAATTGTCGTTATGACATATCCGCTCATTGGGAATTACGGCATCAATCAGTTCGACGTTGAATCCTACCAACCCCATGCCGAAGGCATGATAGTCAAAGAATTGTGTAAGCTTCCTAGCAATTGGCGATGTGCGTCAGATGCGGAGGCTTATTTTTTTGACCACCGGGTCATGGGCGTGCAGGGCGTGGACACGCGCAGCCTGACAAAGCTCATCCGCACAAAGGGGAGTATGCTCGGCATTATTTCCACGGAGACGGAAGATCTTGACACATTAAAAGCACAACTTGAGGAAAGCAAAAAGACAAAAAGGAAGTTAGTCGAGGAAGTGACGACGAAAGTAAAATATATATTCGACGGCGTGTTTGATGATCCGTCGGCGAATCTGTTGGCGAAAGCAAAAATCCGTCAGGACGGCAAGGGGAAACGCATCGCGGCCATGGATTTCGGCATTAAGCAAAACATCCTGCGTTCGATGGCGCGGCGTGGTTTTGAAGTGCACGTGTTTCCGAGTAACGCAACCTTCGAAGAGTTGATGGAAATCAAGCCGGATGGCATCTTCTTGTCAAACGGGCCTGGGGACCCGACCGATTTGCCGGAGGTGATACCAGTGATTCAGCAGTGTTTTGGGAAATTGCCGGTGTTTGGCATATGCCTGGGGCATCAGTTGCTTGGGCTCGCGCTGGGCGGAAAGACCGGGAAACTCGCGTTTGGACATCATGGCGGAAACCAGCCGGTGAAAGATTTGCGCGACGGGAAATGTCACATTACCTCGCAGAACCACAACTACGCGGTGATGCCTGATTCGTTTGTGGGCATGGAAGACCAGATAGAAATCACGCACTTGAACCTCAACGACGGCACAGTCGAGGGGTTGCGGCACAAGGAAATGCAGATTTTCAGCGTGCAGTACCACCCGGAAGCTTGCCCAGGACCGCGCGATTCAGATTATGTGTTTGATGATTTTGTACAGATGTTGGAGGATTACAATGCCAGTCAATAAGTCGATTAAAAAAGTACTTGTCATAGGATCAGGACCGATTGTAATCGGGCAGGCGGCGGAGTTTGACTACTCGGGTTCGCAGGCGTGTCAGGCGTTGCGCGAAGAGGGGCTCGAAGTGGTGCTCATCAACAGCAACCCTGCGACCATCATGACGGATAAAGAGACGGCCGACCATGTTTACATTGAGCCAATTACTTTAGAATTTGTGAAAGCGATTTTGCACAAAGAGCGCCCGGAAGGGATTCTTGCCTCGATTGGCGGCCAGACTGGCCTCAACATGGCGATTGAGCTGGCGGATGACGGGATTTTGGACGAGCTTGGCATCAAGTTGCTCGGGACTTCACTCACATCGATTAACCGAGCGGAGGATCGTGAACTGTTTAAAGAGACGATGATGCAGGTTGGGGAAAAAGTGGCGCACAGCACCATTGCACATAATTTGACAGACGCGCGTGGGTTCGCGGATGAAAATGGATACCCAGTCATTGTGCGACCAGCCTTTACCATGGGCGGCGCGGGTGGCGGGATTTGCAAGAGCCTCGACGAACTCGAGTCCATCTGCGGGCAGGGGTTGAAATTGAGCCCGATTTCGCAGCTTCTCCTTGAGAAGAGCGTGGCCGGTTGGAAGGAACTTGAATATGAGGTCGTGCGCGACAACAACGACAATTGCATCATTATATGTAATATGGAAAACTTCGATCCCGTGGGCGTGCACACAGGCGATAGCATCGTTGTGGCGCCTTCCCAGACGCTGTCTGACGTGGAGTACCAAATGCTTCGTTCGGCTTCGCTCAACATCATACGCGCGCTTGATATCAAAGGAGGCTGCAACATCCAGTTTGCCCTAGACCCCCACAGCTTTGACTTTATCGTCATCGAGGTGAATCCCCGCGTGAGCCGTTCTTCGGCGCTTGCGTCGAAAGCGACCGGGTATCCGATTGCCCGCATCGCAGCTAAAATTGCGGTCGGCTTGAACCTCGATGAAATCATTAACCCGATTACGGGAAACACATTCGCCTGCTTTGAGCCTTCCCTCGACTATGTGGTGGCGAAAATCCCGCGTTGGCCGTTTGATAAGTTCGAGACGGCGGACCGCACGCTTAGTACAAGAATGAAAGCAACGGGCGAGGTCATGTCCATCGGGCGCAGTTTTGAAGAAGCGATTCTCAAAGCCATCGATTCGCTTGACATCAAGCGCAACAATTACTTGTGCACGCGTCTGTTTGACGATAAGACAAAGGAAGAATTGGCCGAAATGATCGCGACCCCAACCGACCAACGCCTCCACGCCATTGCGAAGGCGCTCGAAAAAGGGGTCACACCAGAGGAAATCATCGCGATTACGGAAATCGACAAATTCTTCATCTATAAATTAGAAAACATCGTGCAGGCCGCGATAGCAATCAAACAATGCACCTTCGATGCCTTGCCTTCTGACGTTTACTTGACTGCAAAGAAACTTGGCTTTAGCGATACCTACATCTCTGCGCTACTTGACGTCAAGTTGTCGCAAATGATTGCCTATCGCAAAGCACTCGGGGTGAAAAATTCCTTCCGCTTTGTTGACACCTGTGCTGGAGAGTTCGAGGCCTCCACGCCATACTTCTACTCGACATTTGGAGAGCAGGACGACATGGAAGCAAGCACACGGGACAAGGTTCTCGTCCTCGGGTCTGGCCCAATCCGAATCGGGCAGGGCATTGAATTCGATTATTGCTCTGTTCACTCCGTGAAAACGCTCCGAGAAATGGGCTTTGAATCAATCATCATCAACAACAACCCTGAGACGGTCAGCACCGACTTTGACATCTCGGACAAACTCTACTTTGAGCCGCTCACACTGGAACACGTGCTGGATGTCTGCGAAAAAGAGAAGCCACTCGGCGTGGTCACCCAATTCGGTGGGCAGACGGCGATTAACTTGGCGGCCGACCTCGAAGCGTACGGCGTCAAAATTTTGGGCACATCAGTGGAAAGCATTGACCTCGCTGAAAACCGCGAGCGGTTTCTACAACTGCTCGAAAGCCTAGGCATTCCAATCCCGCCTGGTGCAACCGTATTTAATGTAGAAGATGCATGGCGCGTGGCAAGAAAACTTGGATTCCCAGTCCTCGTCAGACCGTCCTACGTGCTTGGCGGACGTGGCATGGAAGTCATCCACAACTTCAACACGCTCACACAATATATCAACATGGCGCTCGAAACCTCAAACGGCCAGCCCATCCTCATCGACAAATACATCGAAGGGAAAGAAATTGAAGTGGACGGCATCAGCGACGGGGAAGAGGTTCTCATTCCAGGCATCATGGAACACATCGAGCGGGCGGGTGTCCATTCGGGCGACAGCATTTCGGTGTATCCTGCGTTTACCATCACGGATGCGCAACGCGACACGATCATCAAATACACCACCATGTTGGCGAGTAGCATCAAAATCATCGGCCTCTTCAACATCCAGTTCGTACTGGATCATGCGGGCAAGGTCTACGTCATCGAAGTCAACCCGCGCGCATCGCGAACGGTGCCCATCCTGAGCAAAGTGACCTACATCCCAATGGTGAAAATCGCCTCCAAATTAATCATGGGCGCGACCTTGCAATCGTTGGGACTGACCCCTGGGCTTGCGCCAAACAGCGGCATCTTTGCCGTCAAAGCGCCGGTCTTCTCGTTCTCGAAACTCGCACAAGTCGATACATTCCTCGGCCCTGAAATGAAATCAACGGGCGAAGTCATGGGAACTGATGTCGACTTCAAAGAGGCGATGAAAAAAGCCTTTAAAGGCGCGGGGATGTTTGTGCCCAAGGGCGGCATGGCATTGCTTTCCGTTGCCGAACACAACCTCGAAGAACTCGTCGGCATCGCGAAGAAGATGAAGACCTTCGGCTTTAAACTCTCTGCAACGCCGGAAACATCCAAATATCTCAACACACACGGCATCCGCACCGCGACGGTCTTGCACAACGATGCACTCGCCATGGTCAAGGACGACATCTTTGACCTCGTACTCAACACTCCGACGCGTGGAAAAGTCCCGGGCACCTTCGGCTTCCTGCTCCGCCGTACGACGATTGAGTTCAACGTGCCGGTCGTCACGTCCTTTGACACCATGAACGTGCTGCTTTCCTATAGTTATTAGCGTCGCCCCCGCGTCTGTGCTCGCGTCTGCATTCGCGTCCGCGCCTGCGGTTGCGCCCACCGCTCTCTTTGGAGGGGTGTGTTAAAATTGTACCCTCTGTTCCTAGTTGCGCGGCAGACCCCCAGTTTTTAACACAAAAAATGCCTTAGACCTTCGCTTTTTAACACATCGTCGTGGAAACCTCGATTTCACGACTCATTTAGGCTCTAAAATCCCTTTGAAAAGGGCGTCAAAAGCAAGAAGGTAAAGGCAATGTGCTAAAAACGACAGGTCTAGGGAGGAAACTGTGTTAAAATAGGGGCCTCTGCCGCGGGATCAGGAACAGACGTGCCTTTTTTAACACGCCAGACACTCAACTGAGATTAAAACAGAGCCTCTGTCCTTTGCCGCGGACTGAACAGGCAGATATTTTCCCAGTAAACGCACCGCCCGCGCCGCCTGCACGCTGCGGCGACACGCTTAGCCAAGTTTTGCGAATAATTTCCATAAGTTGGAAAAACCCTAAAAATAATTTGGTGGTACAGACTGAAGGAGCCATTTTACTACACTGGAGACTGTGATTGGGGAAAAAGTGTAGTAAAAGTGATCCTTTAGTCCAAAAAGTGTAGAAAAAGTGCTTGCCTAGTCTGTACCGCCTACACGTCGGCCCGGCACGGCTGCGCGGGCGCCATTTGACGCAGTGCGGCACGAATTCGCTAAAAAAAGGCTTGACAAGCCTTCGCCATTTGTATTATCATAAATATTGTAGTTCAATATAAATTCTGTGAATGGAACGAGTACCTGTTATACAGTGCCAAAGCGAGTCGACGGCGGTGAAAGGTCGATACATGTTGGTAACAGCGAATGGATCCAGGAGAAGCAGGGGGAACGCAATTCATTGCAAGTATCCTATGTCGCAACCGAAGCGTTAGAGCGGATAGATATCAAGCACCATGTGCGGCGTATCGAAAAAGAGAGGCAGAAATGCTTAAGTCGGGTGGTACCGCGGAGATTATAACCTTCGTCCCTACATTTAGTGGATGAGGGTTTTTTGTTATTCTGAATTTGACGAAGCGACAAAAGGTTTCGTTAAAAATATAAGAAAAGTAAGAGAAAGGAGTAGTTGAACATGATTAACAAACAAAACGTGACCAAGATCATACTTGGCGAACAGGAGATTCCGAAGTTCTGGTACAATGTTGTGGCAGATATGCCAGTCAAGCCAGCCCCGTATTTTAATCCAATGACAAACGAACCATTATCGCCAGCCGATATGCAAGCTATCTTCCCAATGGAACTCATTATGCAGGAGGTTTCGGGAGAGCGCTACATTGAAATTCCAAAAGAAGTCAGAGATTTTTATACCAGCTTCAGACCTTCTCCGCTTTACAGAGCAAGAGGACTGGAAAAGGCACTGGGAACACCAGCGAGAATCTATTACAAATACGAGGGTGGCAATGCAACGGGAAGCCACAAGCTCAACACATCCATTGCACAGGCGTTTTACAACAAAGCGGAAGGCATCAAGAGAATTGCAACAGAGACGGGCGCAGGACAATGGGGCACGGCGATTTCACTTGCTTGTAACCATTTCGAAATGGATTGCACCGTTTACATGGTCAAGGTGAGTTATGAACAAAAACCTTATAGACGCTCCATCATGAACACATATGGCGCGACGGTTTACTCCAGTCCGACGACATTAACCAATGCGGGTCGCGGTATTTTGGCAGCGCATCCTGACACGACAGGCAGTCTCGGCATCGCAATCAGCGAGGCGGTAGAAGATGCTGCTACACATGGCGACACCAACTATTCGTTGGGCAGCGTGTTGAATCATGTCTGCTTGCACCAATCCATAATCGGTATTGAGTCCAAGAAAGCGATGGAACAGATTGACGAGTATCCTGACGTGGTCATTGCTTGTTGCGGCGGCGGCTCCAACTTCGCGGGCATTGCGTTTCCATTCTTGCAAGACAAATTTGCTGGCAAGAAGGTGCGTTGCGTAGCGGTAGAACCAAAGGCATGTCCGACTTTGACGAAGGGCATTTATGCTTTTGATTATGGTGACACGGCAAAGATGGCACCAATCGTGAAGATGTACACACTTGGTCACGACTTTACGCCGTCTGGGATTCACGCAGGTGGGTTGCGATATCACGGGGATTCTGCGTTGGTCAGTCAGTTGTACAACGAAGGTCACATCGAAGCGGCTGCTTATGGGCAACTTGAAGTCTTTGATGCAGCGGTCCTGTTTGCCAGAACGGAAAACATCGTGCCGGCACCGGAGTCTGCCCATGCCATCAAGCACGCAATTGTGGAAGCTTTGGAATGTAAGGAATCTGGAGAGGAAAAAGTCATTTTATTCTCCCTTTCCGGGAACGGCTATTTCGATATGTTTGCGTACGACAAGTATTTTGCGGGCGAAATGGTGGATACCGAATTTGAAATGAAGGAATCGGAAAGAGCGCTTGAGATGTTGCCAAAAGTAAACGCATAGTGGTAAAATGATGCCGAGGTGAATTGGCTCATGATATCAATCAAAAACGTTTCTAAGTCCTATTCAAAAGGCACAGTCAAAGCAGTCGACGCGGTATCGCTTGAGGTCGAAAATGGCGAGATTTTTGGATTTCTCGGACCGAACGGCGCTGGCAAGACGACGACCATCAAAATGATTGCAGGAATTTTACCAATTGATCAAGGCACCATTTCGGTGAACGGATTTGACATCGAGAAATCTCCGATTCAAGCCAAGCAATCTTTGGGGCTTGTGCCGGATACCAACGACATTTACGATCGCTTGACGGGAATTGAGTATTTAAATTTTATCGCGGATATTTACGACGTAGGCAAGTCCGAACGGACAGAGGCCATCAAAAAATATCTTGAGATGTTTGAAATTAAAAGTGCGGCGCAGGCTTTGATTAAGTCTTATTCGCACGGCATGAAACAAAAACTGATTTTGGCGGGTGCTTTATTGCACGCGCCAAAACTTTGGATTCTAGATGAACCGATGACTGGTTTGGATCCGAAATCTGCACACTTGCTGAAACAGGAGATGCGTGCGCACTGCGATAAGGGCAACACGGTTTTTTTCTCAACCCATGTCCTGGATGTAGCTGAAAAAATCTGTGATCGGCTTGCGATTATTAAGGAAGGCAAGATTGTTGCAATCGGTTCTATGGAAGAACTGCGCCAAAAGAGCGGGGAGTCTCTCGAAAACATCTTCCTCGAGTTGACAGAATAGGGGTGTGAGAATGAAGGATTTTTTGACCCTTTTTAAATTTCAGTTCCGCTCACAATACGGCATTTCCTTGTTAAAGAGCAACTTGTTCAGCGAGAACAGGAAGCCTTTGAAAATCATAGGGCTCAGCCTAGTGATTCTGTTCGCTTTTTCTGAAATGATTGGGCTCTATACCTTTGTGATGTGGCAGGTGTTTTCTGTGTCAAAGACATTGGGGATCCCAGAAATCACTTTGACGTTTGGCATCTTGATGGCAGGTATGTTTATCCTCATCTTTGGCACGGTCTACATCTTGAGTGGCATATTTTTCGCAAAGGATTCAGAGTTTTTGGCCGTTCTTCCTGTCAAACAGCAAACCATTTTTGCTTCAAAATTCGCTATGGTTCTTCTGGGCGAGTACCCGTTTGTGTTGGCGATGCTATCGCCACCCGTATTGATTTATGGCATCTATATGAATTGCGGCATTGGGTATTATTTATTAGCGATTCTTTGCGGACTGCTCTTACCTATCATACCGCTGGCGATTGCAGCTTTTATTTCATTGATATTAATGAGAATTGTCAGTCGCCTTCGGCGCAGGAGTCTATTTATTTCAATTGCAGGGATTGTTGCATTTGTGGGTATTTTCTTGGCGAATAATTTGTTTATTACGAAATTTGTTGCGCAAGATAGTGGGAATCTTGCGTTAAACTTTGTAAAAACAATTAAAGATTTGGTTGCAATCGTTGGACAGGGGTACCCACCATCTGTTTGGATGACGAGGGTTCTAACCGCAGAGGTGTGGATTGCAGTGAGCAATCTCGCCTTATTACTGGTTTCCTCTGGGGTGATGTTTGTCATCGTCATATGGATTGCGCGATTCATTTATCAAAAGGGAGTGCAGTCACAGTTTGAGACGCTCAAAGAGGGTTCGAAAAAAGCAATTTCCTTTCAATCCTCAATTCCGGTGATTTCAATCTGTAAGAATGAGTTTCATATGATTTTGCGTACGCCGATTTACGCATTGAATTCCTTTGCGGGATGGGTGATGGGACCTCTCGTCGTCTTGATGCCATCTTTTACAGGTGCGCTCAAGGATCCTGAGGTAAAAGGAATGCTCGATGCCATGCAAAGTCAAAATCAGGCATTCGTATTCTTAATCATGACAGGTGTACTCACTTTTTTTGCAATGGTGAACCCAGCACCCTCATCTGCGATTTCACGTGAAGGAAGTGGCTTCTGGTTACTCAAGAGTCTGCCAATTTTACCGCGCACCTTTGTGTCGGGGAAATTATTGTTTGATACGTTCATTTCAATTGGTGCAATCGTCATCGCGGGTACGGCATTGATTGTTTTATTCAGAATTGATCTCGCTATCGGCGTGCTTTCCATATTGTGCGCAAGTTTGATTTCTTATCCGATGGCAATGAGTGGACTGCTCGTTGATGTGATGAGACCAAAACTAGACTGGACCAATCCACAGGAGGCCATCAAGCAAAATATTAATGTTGTGTTTGGTATGTTGACTGGATTGCTTGTGGTTGGGATCTTAGGTCTTGCTGGGTATGTGATGTTGCAACTAAATATGACATTCTTCTTGGTCGTGCTTGTTGAGTTTGTTTTGGCAAGTGTATTTTGTGTTGTATTACAGCAGATATTGTTTCGCGTAGCTGATTATAAGTTCAGCTAGAAAAGGAGGAAGGGATGAAAAAGTTTTTTGGAGATTTTAAAGACTTTGCAATGAAGGGGAATGTGGTTGACCTGGCGGTCGGCGTGATTATTGGTGCTGCATTTGGGAAAATTGTCACATCGGTAGTCAATGATATTTTGATGCCTTTGTTAGGGATTTTCTCGGGGCAGGTTTCATTTTCTGCCATGTATGTTCAGGTAGGTGCGGCGCAAATTAAGTATGGGGCTTTTTTGCAAACCATAATTGATTTTGTATTGATCGCACTCTCAATTTTCTTGTTTGTTAAACTTATCAACAACACAAGAAAAAAATTAGAGGAAATTGCAAAAAAGGAAAAAGAAGACGCCGTTGAGGAAGTCGTTGCAGTACAACAGTCCGAAGTTGATTTGCTAATCGAAATCAGGGATCAACTAAAGAGTGCTTTTGGAAACTCGAAAGAAAAGGAAATGTGAGTATTGTGAGAATTG
>JBAXOJ010000086.1:0-9712 GCA_037133315.1 Clostridia bacterium | reverse complement strand
CATGCGGCTGTTAACCGCAGGGTCGTTGGTTCGAGTCCAACTTGAGGAGCCAGACGAGAAAACCGATTCACTTCATTGTGAGTCGGTTTTTTTGATTCTCTCAATATTTAGTTGACATTCTACATCTTGTGCAATATAATGGCTTTACTCTTAAATGAAATACTAAATGTTGTATTGCAGGAAGAAAGATCTGCTATGGACGTGTATTCTGTTGGAATAGAATCTGATTTTTAAAATAAAAATAAGTCGCAATGTGTCAAAGAAAAGTGGTAAAATCAAATTACAAATGAAAGAGAGATGTTTGAAATGAAGTTAAATGAAAACGCTATTAAAGTACTGGAGAAAAGGTATCTGACGAGGGATGACAAGGGTGTTCCGACGGAGACGGTGGAAGGGTTATTTAGAAGGGTCGCGAAATGTGTTGCGGAGCCAGATAAAGACTTTGTGTCCGTGAAGGAATTGAAAAAAATCGAAAATCAGTTCTATCAAATGATGACGGATTTGGAGTTTTTGCCAAATTCGCCGACGCTGATGAATGCTGGACGACCATTGGGACAGCTGAGCGCGTGCTTTGTGTTGCCGATTGAGGATACGATGGAAGGGATTTTTGACACGATCAAAAACGCTGCATTGATTCACAAGAGTGGTGGTGGTACGGGTTTTAGTTTTTCAAGACTCAGACCGAAAGGTGCGACGGTCAATTCGACGGGCGGCGTAGCGAGCGGGCCGGTGAGCTTTATGAAGGTGTTTAATGCGGCAACCGAGGCTGTGAAGCAGGGTGGGACGCGGCGTGGTGCAAATATGGGCATTTTGCGTGTGGATCATCCTGATATTCTTGAGTTCATCACGGCGAAGCAGAATAATGCGGATATTACGAATTTCAATATTAGTGTCGGAATTACGGAGAAATTCATGAAGGCGGTGCAGGCGGACAAAGATTACGATCTCATTGACCCGTTTACGAAGGAAAGCGTTGGGAAACTCAGTGCGAAAAAGATGTTTGACCTAATGGTAGAAATGTCATGGAACAATGGGGAGCCGGGGATCATTTTTCTGGACCGTTTGAATAAAGAGAATGTAACGCCTATGCTTGGCGAGATTGAGAGTACAAATCCTTGTGGGGAACAGCCGCTATTGCCGTATGAAGCGTGTAATTTGGGGTCAATCAATTTGAAAATGATGATTGATTATTCGACGTCGCGTCCAAAGGTTGATTATGATAAACTACGTGCAGTCGTGAAAAAGGCAGTACACTTTCTTGATAATGTCATTGATGCAAATAAATATCCTCTCACTAAAATTGATGAGATGACGCGCGGTACGAGAAAGATTGGGCTTGGCGTCATGGGTTGGGCGGATATGCTCTGCATCCTTGGCATTCCATATGATTCGGATGAAGCGATTGCGCTTGCGGATGAGGTGATGGGCTTTATCAATGCGGAAGCGAAGCAGGCTTCCATTGGCATCGCGAAGAAGAAAGGCGTTTTCCCATACTATAATAAGAGTATTTTCAAAAAGCAGAAGTTGGCGATTCGCAACGCGACGGTCACGACCATTGCGCCTACTGGCACATTAAGTATCATTGCGGGGGTTTCAAGTGGAATCGAACCAATTTTTGCGATTTCCTACATTCGAAACGTGATGGACAATCATGAAATGGTGGAAGTGAATCCGATCTTTAAAGAAATGGCGATCAAAGAGGGATTCTATTCTGAAGAACTGATGTTGCAAATTGCGAAAGAAGGCACGATTCGTGCGTTTTTAGAGATTCCACTGCGGGTGAGACAGGTGTTTGCGACAGCGCATGACGTTTCGCCAGAATATCACGTGAAAATGCAGGCGATTTTTCAGAAGCACACGGACAATGCCGTATCAAAGACCGTCAATTTGTCGCATGACGCAACGCTAGAAGATGTGCGCGATGTGTTTTTGCAGGCCTACGAGACGGGTTGCAAGGGTGTGACGTTGTATCGCGACGGCAGCCGCGACATGCAAGTGCTGAATATTGGCGCAGTCAAGGGAAAGGAAGTCGAGAAAACTGCAAGCGAAGAGGAAAGCAAGACCTTGGCAGATTGTGCGACGTGCAGTGCGTGTACGATGGCGGAGGAGGATGTTGCCATTTCACCACGCGCGCGCCCCGATATTACGACAGGTTTCACTGAAAAGGTGCGCATAGGATGCGGCAACCTTTATATTACCGTGAATTACGACGAGAAAGGCATCTGTGAGGTGTTTTCTAACCTAGGACGTGCAGGAGGCTGTCCGTCTCAGTCTGAGGCTACAAGCCGCCTTGTGTCGATTGCGCTACGTTCTGGCATGGATGCGAAATCAATCGTGGAGCAACTCAAAGGCATTCGTTGCCCATCGACGATTCGTCAAAAGGGGATGAAAGTCATGTCCTGTCCTGATGCGATCGGGCGTTTGGTCGAGAAAGTGGCACAAATTCAGGCGAATGGGACGTCTAATTCGAATGGATTAGAAATCTTAGCGTCAGAGACCATTGTTGCGAAGTCAGCCGCAACGACCGCGACGAAAATGGCGGTTGCTGTGAGCACTGAGATTCAAAATCAAAGACCAATGACAATCGAATATGAGGAACTAGATGTGTTTGAACTTTCTCGGTCGTCGACGTGTCCCGAGTGCGCTAAAAAACTCGAACATGAAGGCGGTTGCGTGATTTGTCGCAGCTGTGGGTTTTCTAAATGCGGTTAGGAGTTAAGATTTGAAGGTTCGATTGATTTATGGGCGCGCTGGCAGTGGGAAGAGTTTCCGATGCAAAGAGGAAATTCTTTCGCAAATATGCGAAAATGACTTCTCAGGAGATTGTGGCGAAGGACTGCTTATTGTGCCTGAGCAATTTGGCTACATGGCCGAGCACGGACTCGTTGAAGATGCGCGACAAAAAGGAATCCTTGATGCGGAAGTACTTAGCTTCACACGGCTTGCTCATAAAATTGCGGGAGAAGTCTCTGGCCGAGCGCGCAGAAAACTGACCCAAAATGGAAAGGCGATGCTCCTTTATCGCACATTCATGCAGAATAAAGATCAATTTGAGGTCTTCAAACTTGCAGCGGATAAACCAGGATTTGTGACGGTCGTGGCGGATTTGATTGCCGAATTCAAGCGTTATAACCACACACCAGAACAACTCGCAACAGTCACCGAAAAGCTCGATGACTCTTTGCTGAAAAAGAAGTTGCAAGAACTTTCGTTTCTGTATTCGCTTTATCAGGCGCGGCTTGAGCAGAAAGTATATGACACAGAGGACATGCTTGATTTGCTCGCGCAAAACATCCCGCACTCCGCATACATCAAAAACTGCTCCGTGTGGATTGATGAGTTTTTCGGATTCACAAAACAAGAAATGAACATCATAAGTCAACTCATGTTGCATGCGCGGCAAGTGACCATTTCGCTTTGTATGGATGAAATGCCGACAAAGGAACTGGATGAAATCGACCTGTTCGCACCGACGAAACGAGCATACTTTCAACTATCCAGTTTGTGTAGAGCCCATGAAATCAGTCCAGAGCTCGTTCATTTAGAGCCACGCAACACGGAGACTGAGACGCCGGCATTATTTCATTTAGAACGTGAACTTTTTGCAATCAAACCGGAAAAATTTGAAGGCGAACCCAAAGAAATCTCGATTACAAAATCGGCGAATATCTTCTCGGAAATTGAACTTGTTGCGCAAACGATTGTATCGCTCGTGAAGGATGACGGGCTTGCGTTTCAAGACATTGCTATTGTTTCTGGCGCTCATGAGGCCTATAACGGGCTGATTTCTGCAGTATTTAAGGCCTATGCGTTGCCGTTTTTTATGGATGAAAAGCCTGTGATTTCGCTGAATCCGCTGGTGCGCTTTGTGGTTTCTGCGTTGCAGATTCTTGCCGACGGGTGGAAGTATCGAGACGTGTTTTCCTATCTCCGGACTGGAATGACAGGCATCGAAGAGTCGAAGATTGATGTACTGGAAGAGTATGTGATTGCAAACAACATTCACGGCAATATGTGGTTGTCTGAGGACAACTGGGCGTTTCGAATTAACGGCTACTTTTCTGATGAACCGACGCAAAGCGAACTAGAAGAAATGCAGATGGTGGATGCCACGCGTAGGGCAATCGCAAAACCACTTCAAGGGCTTAAGGATGCGACGATTTACGGGAAGCCAGCAAGCGAAATGGTCCGTGCTGTGTTTGCCTTTCTTCAGGAAAGTGAAATGCAGGAGAAAATTATTGCCCGGCAGGAGCAACTCATCGCGCAACAGCTTGAAGAAAAAGCAAATGAATATGTTCAGACATGGAATCTCATCATCGAGGTGATTGATCAGATCGAAGAGGCGTTTGGTGATGAAAAACTGACTTCAGCTCAGTTGTTAGAGCTTTTTCAAGTTGCTGCAAACGGTTCCAACATTGGGAGCGTGCCACTCAATCTCAATCGCATCTTTGTCGGAGATATTGCAAGATCTCGGACGCAAGATATCAAGGTGATGTTTTTGGTTGGCGTCAATGAAGGCGTGTTTCCTGCAGCAGCAAAGCCGGAAGGACTTCTATCCGATCAGGACCGTGAGAAATTAAGAGAATCAGGGCTCGATTTCGGCTTGGCGCCAACGGTTAAGCAGACGTTGTTTGACGATCAGATTTTGGCGTACGCGACTCTTACAACGCCCACAAAACGACTATTTGTGTCCTATCCGTTGGCCGATGGCCATGGAAAAGGGCTTCGTCCTTCGTCGATGATTGCGCGCATCAGACGGATTTTTCCTGCGTTGAAGGTGGAATCTCAACTTTCAGATTCTTCAAAAAACCTCAACTTTGAATCTCGAAATGCTGCGTTTCAAAGCGTGGTTTCCGAAATGCGTGAGATTGTCGAAGGTCCGGCGGAGGAGGCATCGGTGCGAGAAGCGTTTCGCTGGTTTTTGGCGCATGACGAGCAAGGGACTCAACTGCAGAAATTGGTTGAAAGCCTTGACTATGATGGTTCAGTGGACAATATCTCTGCTGTGAAGGCGATCGCACTCTATGGGGATGAGATTTTTTCTAGTGTCAGCAAAATGGAGAAATTTGCACAGTGTCCGTTTTCCTTTTTTGTGCAATACGGTTTGAAGGCGAAGTTGCGCCAACAGTTTGACTTTGAACCGAAAGATGAGGGAACGCTAAGTCATGAGATTCTTGAAAAATATTTTAAGGAGATCAACACTTCGAAAATTGATCTGAAAACCATGGAAAGAGTCGATTCTGACGCACTCGTAAACAAAATCATGGACGAGATCCTGGGTTCTGCCAAGGTCAACAAATCGTTTGCGGAAAACGGCAAATATCTCTTCATGCTCGCACGGATTCGGGACACCTTGAAAACCTCAGCATGGGTCAATGCGCTGAACCTTTCGGTCGGGAAATTTGTACCAGAATATTTTGAATTGAAATTTGGTAAAAACACTGATTTAAAGCCGATTGAACTGGATTTGGGCAACTGCAAGATGACGTTTACGGGCTTTATCGACCGAGTTGACGTGTATCAAGAAGGGGAAACCTGCTTTTTAAAAGTAGTCGACTATAAGACGGGGCAAAAGGAATTCAAACTGAATGAAGTATATCAGGGATTGCAACTGCAATTGATTTCTTATTTAATCGTATTGAAGGATGGGCTCGGGGCATTGGTCGGTGCGACTTGCTTGCCGGGAGCGGTGTTCTATCAGGAAGTGAAGAATCCTATGATTGACGCGCTGCCTGGCGCCTCGGAAGAAACCATTGCTGACGCAGTGCGCGAAAACTTGAAGCCATCCGGGCTCATCGCGAACGACACGAGTGTGTTGCTTGCGCTCGATAATTCCGATGATCCTGTATCGAAGGCGATCCGAATCAAATATAAAGATGGGGTGCCAAGTGGCAAACACCTTGCGGATTATATCAAAGTGGAGGCGTTGCAAAAACACGCACTCAAAAAATTAACGGAATTCGGCAAACAGATGGCGACAGGAAACACTGGCGTCGCGCCGATCAAAGATGGGCAATCCACCGCCTGCGACTGGTGCGATTATAAGAAGATTTGTTTGTTCAACGGACGGTTTACTGGTTGCCGGTATAAGAAATTGACAAAACTAAAAGACGATGAGATTTGGACCGAAATCATCAGGCAGGAGGGCGCAGATGTCGACAAAATGGACTGAGGCACAGCAAAATGCGATTTCTTATCATGACTGCAATCTTCTGGTTTCTGCTGCCGCGGGTTCGGGCAAAACTGCAGTTTTGATTCAACGTATCATCGAGCAAATCACGCGACCTGAAAATCCGGTCGATGTGGATCGCCTGCTGGTGATGACGTTCACGAACGCCGCCGCATCGGAGATGCGCGAACGTTTGGCGAAAGCCTTATTAGAGAAGTTAGAGGAAGCACCCGAAAACACAGCGCTTCAAAAGCAATACATGTTGCTTGGGAAAGCCAGCATCATGACAATGCATTCGTTTTGCTTAAACTTGATTAAAGAAAATTATCACTTTCTATCTCTGGATCCTGCATTTTCAGTTGGGGACACGGACGAGATGAAACTGCTTTTGAATGACGCGTTTGAAGAGGCCTTTCACGAAATGGTGGTTGCAAGGGATCAAAACTTTATCGAATTATTGAAAGCGTTTGGAGGGAAAAGCGGCAAGGGCATCCTAGAACTTGGCAAAAAGGTGTTTGCAACCATTCAGAGCAATCCTTGGCCTGAAGTTTGGCTTGATGAGAGCGTCGAAAAATTTGAAGAAGCCTCGCAGGGGCCGATGGCACAGACGTTTTACGGGAGTAAACTGATTGAACATGCCCGAGATAAAATCGGATATTATATAGAAAGAATTCATGCCAACTTGAGTTTCATAAGAGAGACCCAGGAACTTGTGGGTTATGTTGACACGCTATCGACGGATCTCGTGATTTTGCAAAGCATGCTTGGTGCGTTGGACAAAGACTGGGATGCCATGATTACTGAATTCGACAAATTCGAATTCGACCGAATGAGCGCAGCGAAAAAGGGCGCCGATGAGGGACTTAAGGAACTCACAAAAAATCTTCGTGATGAATATAAGTCAGAGATTAAGGCAATGCAGACGCTTGATTTTGCGCTGGATGAGGTGGAGTGCAGGTCAGATTTTGAGGTGTTGCATCGTCAGTTTTCGGCCTTGTGCGCGTATATCAAACTTGCAAAGAAAAAATTTGCAGAAAGCAAAACCGCTGCGAAGGTTTTGGATTTTACCGATTTCGAACACTTTGCACTTGAACTTTTGATCGATTCTGAAAGCAAAGAGCCTACGGATTTGGCCAAAGCGTTGCGGGAGAAGTTTGTTGAAGTGCTGATTGATGAGTATCAGGACACGAATGACATTCAAGAGACGATTTTGCAGGCCGTTTCACGTGCGGGTGAGGATTCGAATTTATTCATGGTAGGCGATGTGAAACAAAGCATTTATCGCTTTCGGCATGCAAAGCCTGAGTTATTTATGAAAAAGTCCAAAAAATTCAAAAACGACGCGACCGCAATGGAACGAAAGGTCATTCTCGGGAAGAATTTCAGAAGTCGTGGAGAATTGTTGGAGAAAATCAATTTTATTTTTGCTTCAATCATGACGGAGAAACTTGGCGATGTGGAGTACGGCGCAGATGAATTTTTGAATCCCGGAGCAACTTATCCCATGCTCGAAACCAACGATGCGCCTTTGGAAATCAACCTCATTGACATGGCAGAATTGGACGATGGAGAAATCGAAGTCGAGACAAAAGACGAGGATAAGGATTTAGACGTGAAGAAAAACGCCGTCGCGGAGGCGCGTTTTGTGATTTCACGCATCCAGGAGCTGATGTCAGCGGACTCGAATTTTCAAATTATCGACAAAGAAACGAAGGACTATCGCAAACCAAGATTTAGCGATTTTACACTTCTCATGCGTGCCGCAAACGCCTGGGCGCCTGACTTCGAGGAGCAATTCAATTTGGCAGGCATTCCGGTGTTTTCGGATGTGAGTACCAGCCTCTTTGAGACCATTGAAGTCATGAGCGTAATGAGCCTGCTCAAAGCACTCAACAATCCGCTCGAAGACATCAGTCTGATTTCGCTACTGCGTTCCAATTTCTTCGGCTTTACAAATAATGAACTCGCAGATATCCGCATTGCTTCACGCACGAGCCGTTTCTTTGACGCAGTTCAGGCATCCACGGCACCGCATACTTGCGCGTTTATGGAGACGTTCACAGACTGGCGGATGCGCGCAGGCGTCATCCCAATCAGCGAATTGGTGTGGGGGATTCTGAGTGACACGGGGTACTTTACGTTTGTGGGCGGGTTGCCAGACGGCCGTAAGCGCCAAAACAACCTGAAACTGCTTTTCGAATACATCCGAAATTTCGAACGCGCGGGAATGGTTGGATTGTTCAACCTGATTGATTATCTCGAAAATGTCTTCGGAAATTCTGGCGACATGGGAGAGGCGCGGCTCATCGGCGAGGAAGACAACGTCGTTCGGATCATGAGCATTCATAAGAGTAAGGGCCTCGAGTTCCCGATTGTGTTCTTGGCTGGGCTTGGCAAGAGTTTTAACAAAATGGACGTGTCGACGAGTGTCCTAGTGCACCAAAAAGAGGGTTTTGGACCTGATCTCATCCGCTATGACCGCAACCTGAAATACCACTCTGTCGCAAAACGTGCACTCAAAGTCATCACGGAGCGCGACAATATATCCGAGGAAATGCGGATTCTCTACGTCGGTCTGACGCGCGCCAAAGAAAAACTGATTCTGGTCGCAAGTCTCAAGAACGCAGAAGATGCGATTGAAAAAATTAAGACCGAAGCAACTTTCGCTGGAGCGGAGAAACTGCATCCAGTGTATCTGATGAAGTCACCTTCTTTCATCAAGTGGGTTGTTTCTGCTCTCGCAAAACACGAAGGCCCTTTAATTAACTTTTGGCATCATTCGGTATTTGCGGTTGATGTGCCCCAGGCAACGCTTGAACAAGGGCAAGAGCCAGCGGTAAAGGCAATGGTAAAAATCGACAAATGGTTGGAAACCAAGGACGAGCAGCTTTTCGACACAATCTCAAAAGACCTTTCCTGGGTTCCTGCGGCCTCTGAGGAATTGCGTATTCCAGCAAAAATTACAGTCACAGAACTCAAGAAAATGGAAGAATCGGGGCGTTTCGATGAGAACGCGCAGCCACTGCACAAGCAGGTGAACACAAATTTCAATCAACCTGCGTTTACAAAAAGCGCTTCGGATTTGTCGGGTGCGGATATTGGTACTGCGTATCATAAGGTGTTTTTTATTCTTGATTTTTCGCAGCGTCTTACCATCGAAGAGGTAGAAAGTCAGCTCGAATCGATGCGTGCGAAACTACTAATCTCAGAAGCAGAATTTGCTCATATGGACGCCTCGAAAATCCTCGCGTTTGCGAATTCAGAAATGGGCGACAGGATTCGTAGTTCAGGGCGCTATTTCAAGGAGCGTAGCTTTTTGTTTCGTCTTGACGAAGCGAATGACACCATCGTACAGGGCGTGATTGACTTGTTCTTTGTCACGGAAAACGACGAAATCGTTCTGATTGATTACAAGTCGGACCGCGCGGCCGATCTGGGAGAACTGACTAGTCGATACCTAGCACAAATTGAATACTATGCGCGCGCGCTTTCTCAGATTACTGGAAAGCGTGTGACCGAGCGGTATTTATATCTTGTGAACGT
>JBAXOJ010000085.1:0-9804 GCA_037133315.1 Clostridia bacterium | reverse complement strand
GAGTGCTTGCTTGGGGTGCAAGAGGTCGCAGGTTCAAGTCCTGTCATTCCGACCAGGTTGCATCAAAATATTTGGAGGTTTTTTGAATGAGTAGCAAAAAGAACGACATTGCGTTGAGTAATGAGAATAAACTAGAGACATTAGAAAAGGTTGGTACGATGTTGACCTTCCGCCCAGACATTAAAGTGGTCGACTGTACCATTCGTGATGGTGGACTGGTCAATAGGTCGATGTTTGAAGATGATTTTGTGAAAGCCGTTTATTTGGGACTCGAAGCGTCGGGTGTGGATTACATGGAAGTAGGATACAAGACATCAAAAAAGATTCTATCCACTGCGGAATACGGTACTTGGAAATTCTGCGATGAAGAAGATATTCGAAGAATTGTCGGAGACAACGACGCGAAAATTAAAATCTCCGTCATGGCGGATGCAGAGCGAACTGACTATCACGAAGATATTCTGCCGAAATCCCAAAGCGTCATCGATCTGGTCCGCGTAGCGACTTATGTTAACCAAATCCCAACGGCTCTCGACATGATCAAAGATGCACATGACAAAGGGTACGAGACGACAATCAACTTAATGGCTGCCTCTACAGTCGGCGAGAATGAGTTAATTGAAGCAATTACAATCTTAGCCGAATCCGAAGTGGATATCATTTACGTCGTCGACAGTTTTGGCTCGCTTTATACCGAGAACATTAGAGCATTAATGTACAAGTATCTTGCCATCACGAAGCCGCATCACAAACAAATCGGCATTCACGCGCACAACAACCAGCAGCTTGCTTTCGCAAACACAATCGAAGCCTTAACTTTGGGCGCCAATTACTTGGATTCGTCTATTTATGGCCTTGGCCGCGGTGCGGGCAACTGTAACACAGAATTGCTCCTCGGCTTTTTGAAAAATCCCAAATACCATGTGCGGCCATTGCTGCAATGCATCACCGAGAACTTCCTACCGTTCATGAAGAACCATTCGTGGGGTTTTGATATTCCGTATATGTTGACTGGTCAGTTGAACCGCCATCCACAACCCGCGATCAAGGCTATGAAGAACCCGGACAACATCGATTTTACGGAGTTTTACGATTCTTTAATCGAAGATGTAGATTAGGACTTTGAAAAAATAAAAAAATAGACATAAAGGGGTAGTTGAAATGAGATTTTTGAAACTGGGTAAGATTTTTAAAGTGGCAATTCTGAGTATGATTCTGTTGGTTTTTTTCGCACCGGTCACATCCTATGCAAGTGAGGCAAATCTTATAATTCCGGACATGTCACCGACGCAAAACAACATATTATTGATTGGTGTACTCATTTGCCTGCTTGGAATGGCATTTGGGTTGTATCAGTTTTTACGCGTCCGCAAGATTAAAGCGCATCAATCGATGCTTGATGTTTCGAAGACCATCTTTGAAACCTGCAAAACGTATCTGATTCAGCAAGGGAAATTCATCGCGATTTTATTCTTGATTATCGGCAGTATCGTTACCTTCTATTTTGGCTTTTTACAGGCCACCGCAGTTGGTGGTGTTTTGATTATTATCGTATGGATGCTATTAGGAATCCTCGGTTCCTACGGTGTAGCGTGGTATGGAATTCGCATGAACACTCTCGCGAATAGCCGCATGGCCTTCGCATCCCTTAAAAGAAAACCCTTAGATTTATTAAATATTCCACTGGATGCGGGAATGAGCATCGGCGTATTGTTGATTTCCATCGAGCTCTTTATGATGCTGATCATCCTCATTTTTGTGCCGCGAGATCTAGCAGGCGCGAGCTTTATCGGGTTTGCTATCGGCGAATCACTCGGGGCCAGTGCGTTGCGTATTGCCGGCGGAATTTTCACAAAGATTGCCGACATTGGTTCGGACCTTATGAAAATTGCATTCAAGATCAAAGAAGATGATCCGAGAAATCCTGGCGTTATTGCGGACTGTACAGGCGACAATGCGGGCGATAGCGTGGGCCCTACAGCGGACGGATTTGAAACTTATGGCGTCACGGGCGTTGCCATCATTTCCTTTATCGTGCTGGCGGTTGGCATGCTATTCCCACCAGAGCAGCGCGTCTTGATTCAAGCAGGTTTGTTGACATGGATTTTTGCGATGCGTATTCTGATGGTCATCACGTCGGTCGTTGCCTTTTATATTAACAAGGCGATTAGCAAATTTAAATACAGTTATCTGGATGATATCGATTTTGAACAACCGTTGACCAATCTTGTTTGGATTACGTCGATTCTTTCCATCCTAGTAACTTTTGCGGTCAGCTTCTTTATGATTGGGCCTGACTCTGAGGTGGCAAAAATCGTTGGCAACATGGCGCCAGACCTTGTACCGAATCTCTGGATTATTCTTTCCATTATTATTAGTTGTGGCACATTTGGTGGAGCCATTATTCCAGAATTTACGAAAATATTCACAAGCGGCAAATCAAAACACGTACAAGAGACCGTGACGGCATCCAGAGAGGGTGGCGCTTCGCTCAACGTTCTATCTGGCCTAATCGCAGGAAACTTTAGCGCATTCTGGATTGGGATGCTCTTCGTGGTCCTTATGTTTGTTGCATATCTGGCAAGTACCTTTGGTCTTGGGCAAATTATGATTTATCCAGCGGTCTTTGCATTTGGCTTGGTCGCGTTCGGGTTGCTTGGAATGGGACCGGTTACCATTGCGGTGGACAGTTACGGCCCAGTCACTGACAATGCGCAGTCCATATATGAATTGTCTTTGATTGAAACGATTCCGAATATCGAACAAGAGATTGAAAAAGACTTTGGGTTTAAACCTGACTTTGATAAAGCAAAGCATTATCTCGAAGCAAATGACGGCGCAGGCAATACGTTTAAAGCGACGGCCAAGCCTGTGCTCATCGGCACTGCGGTAGTCGGTGCTACGACGATGATTTTCTCATTGATTCTAGTCATCAAACAAACACTGGGTGTGGATCCAATTTCAATTCTGAATTTGTTAAATCCGTATTCTTTATTTGGCTTCATCTGTGGTGGTGCCGTGATTTATTGGTTTACTGGTGCTTCCACCCAGGCCGTTTCAACTGGGGCCTATCGCGCGGTAGAATACATCAAACAACACATTCAACTGGATGATACGACAGTGTTGAAAGCATCCACTGAGAAATCCAAAGAGGTTGTAAAAATTTGTACACAATATGCGCAAAAAGGAATGTTCAACATCTTTATTGCAATCTTCTCCTTTGCTCTGGCCTTTGCGTTCTTTTCCGCACCAAGAGGCGACAACCAGTCGGTTGGTTTCTTCATTGCGTATTTGATTTCCATCGCGGTCTTTGGCTTATTCCAAGCCGTGTTTATGGCAAATGCAGGCGGATGCTGGGACAATGCGAAGAAAGTAGTTGAAGTTGACTTGCAGGAAAAAAACACACCACTCCATGATGCAACCGTCATTGGCGACACCGTAGGCGACCCATTTAAAGATACCTCCTCGGTCGCATTAAATCCGATTATCAAGTTCACGACGTTGTTTGGTCTACTCGCCATGGAAATTGCAATCTCTGAGAAGTTCAGAGATGTCGCACCGTTTATTGGGGGCGTGTTTTTTGTGGTCGCGCTGGTTTTCGTGTGGAGATCCTTCTACAGAATGCGTATCAAGAACTAAACGAGCAGCAAATGGGAACGACATAAAAATTAAATAGAAGAAGAGGTGGATGCTATGAGTGAAAATTCAGTAAAATGCGCCGATTGTGCAAAAGGGGAAACTGAAAAGTTTGCGGAGATTGCCAACATCATTGATCTTTACAAAGATCGAGAAGGGAGTCTCATTCAAATTCTTCATTTGGCGCAAGAAATTTATGGGTACTTGCCGTTGGAATTGCAGAAATTCATTGCAAATTCACTCAATCGACCTCTCTCAGAGGTTTCCGGCGTGATCACGTTTTACTCTTTCTTCTCTACCAAGCCGCGCGGCAAACACACCATCCGCGTATGTTTGGGTACCGCTTGTTATGTGCGAGGCGGGAAGAACGTGGTCGAACGACTGCACGAGCTTCTTGGCGTTGATATCGGGGAAACGACGGAGGATGGGAAATTCACCTTCGAAATTGCCCGTTGTATTGGCGCATGTGGATTAGCGCCTGCAATGATGATTGACAACACCGTTTATAAGCAAGTCAATTTGAATCAGTTGAATTCAATATTGGCTAAGTATTGAATGGGGGGATCATGATGAGCAGCAATCGAATCAAAGGCATTGTCGACCTAGAACATATCAAAAATCGGTACAAAGAATCAGTCACAAAGTACAAACACCAAATCCTAGTCTGTAGCGGAGCGGGATGCATTTCCTCTAGTTGTGTGGCCGTCAAGGACGCAATTGATCAAGAAGTGGAGAAGCACGGATTGGCGGATAGCGTACTTGTCTATGAGACTGGCTGTATGGGCATTTGCGCGGTAGGACCCGTGATGCTGGTGCTTCCAGAACGGACGTTTTACACAAATTTGACGCCAGAAAGCGCGAGTAAAATTTTCAAGAGTCACATTCTGCATGGGAAAGTGAGTTTGGAGAACACTTTTTACGATCTCACGTTGAACAAACACATCCCAAAAATTGACGACATTGATTTTTTCAAATCGCAAGTGAAGATTGCGCTGCGTAACTGCGGGATTATGGAATACAAGAATATCGAGGCATATATTGCGAAAGATGGCTATCTCGCTGCGGCCATGGCGTTGTTGGAAAAGACTAGCGCCGAAGTCGTGGATGAAGTCAAAAAAAGCGGTCTGAAAGGGCGCGGTGGCGCAGGCTTTTCCACTGGCGTCAAGTGGGGCGCAGGCCTGAGTGCGGAAAGCGATGTCAAATACATCGTGTGCAACGCGGATGAAGGCGACCCGGGTGCGTTTATGGATCGGAGCATCATTGAAGGGGACCCGCATTCCTTGATTGAAGGCATGATGATTGGCGGTTACGCGATTGGCGCAAACATGGGCTATGTCTATGTGCGTGCCGAGTATCCCATCGCGGTGGAACGTTTGGGCGACGCGATTGCGGAGGCTAGAAGACGTGGCATCCTAGGAACAAACGTTTTCAACAGCGGATTTGACTTTGACCTTGAAATCAGAATTGGCGCAGGCGCATTTGTGTGTGGAGAAGAGACCGCGCTCATGGCGTCCATCGAAGGAGAACGCGGCGAACCACGGCAGAAGCCACCATTCCCATTCCAAAAAGGCTTGTTTGGTAAGCCAACGATTATCAACAACGTGGAGACCTTCGCGAGCGTTGCGCCCATTATTTTAAAAGGCGGCGAGTGGTATTCGAAATTCGGCACCGAAACCAGCAAGGGCACGAAGGTGTTTGCGCTCGCGGGAGATGTCGTCAACACAGGGATTTTAGAAGTGCCCATCGGCACCTCGCTCGGCGATATTTTATTTAAAATTGGCGGGGGCATGCAAGATAAGAAGAAATTCAAGGCGGCGCAAATCGGCGGCCCGTCGGGTGGCTGCATTACGCAAGAGAACCTGAACACCACTGCAGATTATGCGGAGCTCACGAAACTCGGTGCGATTATGGGCTCGGGTGGATTGATCGCGATGAATGAAGACACCTGTATGGTTGATACCGCGCGGTTCTTTATGGACTTCATTCAGGACGAGTCGTGCGGGAAATGTGTGGCGTGTCGCGTCGGGACCAAGCGCATGCTCGAGATTCTCGAACGCATCACCCAGGGCGAGGGAAAAGTGGGAGACATCGAACTCCTGGAGGAACTCGGCGACACGATCAAGAAAACCGCCATGTGTGGCCTGGGCCAAACGGCACCGAATCCAGTACTGAGCACCATTCGCTATTTCAGAAACGAATACGAAGAACACATCAAGGACAAATACTGTCGCGCCGGCGTGTGCTCGGATTTGTTCATTTCGCCATGCGAAAACACCTGCCCGGCAAACGTCAACGTGCCGGGGTACCTGGCATTGGTCTCCGCGGGTCGATTCCTGGATGCGTATCGACTCATCCTGCAGGAGAATCCATTCCCTGCAGTCTGCGGCCGCATTTGTACTCGCCCATGCGAGTCAAAATGCCGCCGCGCATCGACCGATGAAGCGATCGCAATATGTGAAATCAAACGCTTTGTCGCAGACTACGCGCACAAGCACGAAAAACCATTTACTAATGACGTGGTATTTCCAAAGAATAACAAGAAAGTGGCCATCATTGGCGCTGGCGCATCGGGCTTGACCTGCGGGTATTACCTCGCGCGTATCGGCTATGATGTGCATGTGTTTGAGACGGAAGCGGTCGCTGGTGGCGTCTTATCTTATGGCATTCCAGAGTATCGGTTGCCAGAAGACGTGCTCGCGCATGAAATTGATTTGATTGCGCAAGCTGGGGTTACGATTCATTTGAACTCTGAGGTCGGAAAGGATTTGGACTTCAAAAAGCTCAAATCCAAGTATGACGCCGTTTACGTGGCGACGGGGACGCAGATGCCGCAAAAAGTGAACATTCTCGGCGAAGACCTGAAGGGCGTGTTGCATGGCATCAACTTTTTGAAAGAGGCGACGTTCAACAAATCCATTAAACTCGGCAAAGTGGTCGCCATCATCGGCGGCGGCAACACGGCCATCGACTCGGCGAGAACAGCGTTGCGCCTGGGCGCGAAGAAAGTAATCATCCTGTACCGCAGAACAAAAGACGCCATGCCAGCCTATGAAATTGAAATTCAAGAGGCGATGGAAGAGGGCGTGGAAATTGTGGAACTCGTTGCACCCGTTCGATTCATTGAAGGCAAAAATGGGGCTGTGGAAAAGATCGAAATGGTCAAGATGCAACTCGGCGCCTTTGACAACTCGGGGAGAAGAAAGTCCGTCCCAGTCGAAGGATCCAATTACATGATGGACGTGGACACGGTCATTACCGCAGTGAGTCAGTACGCAGATTTGCCGTTCTTGAGCAAAGATGAGATTGGCTTCACTTCCTGGGGCACATTTGTTGTCGAAAACGACACGCTGATGACCACCATGGCTGGTGTGTTTGCGGGCGGCGACGTCACACGAGGGCCGGACACCGTGATTCAGGCGATTGCGGACGGCAAGAAAGCGGCCGTCTCGATTGATCAATTCCTTGGCGGAAAAGGCGTCCTGAACAAAGGACCAAAAATCGACATTCCTACGAATTTTGATGATGACGAAGTTGTGGCGTTGAACCGATTCCCACTCGAGATGTTGTCGCCTGAGAATCGCAAAGATTCCTTTGACGAGGTCGTGCTAGGCTATCACAAACTCAACGCGATGGCCGAAGCAATGCGTTGCTTGCGCTGTGACAGGAGGGCAAACTGATGATTAATCTTACCATCAACAACAAAAAAATATCGGTTCCAAAAGGAACTACCATCATTGAGGCGGCAAAACAGCATAGCATCGCGATTCCAAACCTGTGCTACCTAAACCACGTCCACAAGTTTGGCTCTTGCCGGATTTGTGTGGTCGAAGTGGAGGGCGCCAAGGCGCTCCAGGCCTCGTGCATGACGACGGTCTTTGAGGGCATGGTCGTGAAGACCAATTCGATGGAAGTGCGCAAAGTGCGCAAAGTGCTGTACGAACTGCTCCTCTCGGACCATACGAAAGACTGCTTGAGTTGCAACCGCAATCAAAGTTGTGAGCTACAGGAACTCGGGAAAACGATAGGTATCGACACCACCCGTTTCGACGGAGCGCGCTCAGAATACCATCTGGATGCGTCCGTTTCCATCGTCCGCGACATGGCAAAATGCGTGCTTTGCCGGCGCTGCGTCACCGTCTGCAATGAAATTCAAGGCGTCGGGATTCTCAACGCGCAGAATCGCGGATTCAACACCACAATCGGCCCAGCGATGGACCTGCCGCTTGGCACGGTGAATTGTTCCTATTGCGGCCAATGCACCATCGTGTGTCCAGTAGGCGCCCTGAAAGAAACCAGTGCCATCAATGAAGTCTGGAATGCCATCAACGACAAGTCAAAACGCGTCGTGGTCCAGGTCGCGCCAGCCGTTCGGGTTGCCATTGGCGAAGAGTTCGGCCTCCCGCCTGGTATGCCGGTCACGGGAAAACTGGCTGCTGCGTTGCATGCGCTGGATTTTGACGATGTGTTTGACACCAATTTTACTGCCGACCTCACAATTCTGGAGGAGGGCACAGAGTTTTTGACGCGCGTCAAACAGGCTTTGACGGGCAAGCCCGCAACGTTACCCCTCATCACCAGTTGTAGCCCTGGCTGGATCAAGTACGTAGAACACACGTACCCCGAGCAGCTGGACCACCTCTCAACCTGCAAATCACCTCACACCATGCTCGGCGCGCTTGCGAAATCCTTTTATGCGGAGAAAATTGGTGTCGACCCGGCAGACATGTTCGTCGTCTCCGTCATGCCATGCACCGCGAAAAAGTTCGAAATCTCGCGCGAAGAAATGAAAAACGACGGTCATAAAAACGTCGACGCAGTCATCACCACCCGCGAACTGGCTGCCATGATCAAAGAAGGAGGCATTGACTTCGTCGGCCTCGAAGACGAAGCATTCGACAACCCTCTGGGCATGTCGACCGGCGCGGCAGACATTTTTGGCGCCACTGGCGGCGTCATGGAGGCAGCCCTGCGCACCGTGTACGAACTGGTCATGGGCAAGGAGCTACCGTTTGAGGCGCTGCACGTCGCGCCGCTCGTTGGACTGGATCAAATCAAAGAGGCAGCAATTTTGATCGAAAATCCAGTCGACGCCTACAAATTCCTGGATGGCGTCACGGTTCGCGTCGCGGTCACAAGTGGCTTGGCTGGCGCAAACAAACTCATGGAGCAAGTCGCCTCCGGCACATCCCCATACCACTTTATCGAAGTCATGGGATGCCCGGGCGGCTGCATCACTGGCGGCGGACAGCCACGTTCGGATGACGCGGACATCCGCACGAAGCGCCTCAACGCCATCTATGCCGAGGACGAGTCCAAGACGCTTCGCAAGTCGCACGAGAACCCGTACGTCATTTCAATTTACAAAGACTTTTTGGGCACCCCAAACGGTCACAAGTCGCACGAACTCCTGCACACGCACTACGTAAAGCGCGGCAGAGACAGCATATAAAGAAAATACGAGGAGGAGATTGGTATGGAGATGGATGTTAAAAAAGTATCGGAACGAATTAGAGGTATGCGGGAAATATTGAAAATCTCAGCGGAAGACATGGCAAAAGCCACAGACACGACTTCCGCAGAGTATATTGCTTGTGAAAATGGCGAATGTGATTTTTCCTTTACATTTCTTTTGAAATGTTCTCAAAAATTCGGCATCGACATCGTGGAATTGCTCTCCGGCACGGATCCGAAGCTTTCGATGTTTACGGTCGCCCGAAATGGCGAGGGCTTGGCATTGCAACGCCGCGCAGGCTTTGAATACCTGCACAAAGCCCATTTATTCAAAGGGAAACTGGTCGAACCATTCGTGGTCACGGCTCCATATATCGAGGCTGAGCAGGCTAAGCCAATCAAACACTCCACCCACGATGGCCAAGAGCTCGACTTCGTCCTGAGTGGCAGCCTGAAAATCGATCTCAACGGCCACATCACAGTCTTAGAGGAAGGCGACTCGATTTTCTACGACTCGTCCATCCCGCACGGCATGATTGCCGTGAACGGTTCGCCCTGCGAGTTTCTGGCGGTCGTCATCCCGAAGGCGACTGGCGGTGCCTAACGGCGGGCATCGCGAGATGGTAAGAGCATGCCACTGGCGCACGGGAATTGCGGTTTTGGAGTCGGCGGGAGTAACTACCCGCAAATCTTACACTTAGCGGGAGTAACCACCCC
>JBAXOJ010000084.1:0-9894 GCA_037133315.1 Clostridia bacterium | reverse complement strand
GTGTTATTTTGTGGATATTCGCGTAACTTTCGGCATACGAACCCGTCGCGCAAATGATTTCCGCCAACTTCGTGCAGTACTCAAAGGTCGAATCATCGATGCTCGTAACGCCTGGCGGAATTGCGATGGATACCAAATTTGCGCAACCTTCGAACACCCAAATATCGAGTGCTGTCATACTGATAGGAATCGAAATCGAAGTCAACGCAACACAATTTAAAAATGCCTTCGTCCCGATGGACAGCAAATACTTCGGCAATACTACAGTAGATAGTTTTGAACAATACGCAAAAACCGACGCGCCGATGTGTCTTATGCTGAGGGGGATGGTAATCGAGGTCAATTCCTTGCATCGCAAAAACGCAGAGTCAGAAATCTCTGTAATCGTGTCGGGAAGTGTGACGTTATTGAGCACCCAGCAATCGTAAAAAGCACCATTTTCGATGATTTTCACGCTACTTGGAATCACGACACTTGTCATTAACTTACAGCCATCAAATGCAAATGAACCAATGATTTCTACATTATCAGGAATCGCAAAGTTCGGAACGTTTTTGGGCACATAATGCAATGTCAATCCGTTGCGCGAGTAGATCGGATTCGGTAGCAGTGTTTTTGAAAAAGCTTGCATTCCAATTTTGGAAATGTTGTCAGGAACATTTAGAGAGGTCAGACTGTTGCAACTTAAAAATGCAAAATCCCCAATTTCAGTGATCCCTAGCGGCAAAATAATCGTTGTGATGGCTGTTTTATCGTAAAAGGCGTACTCCCCTATCTTCGTAACCCCTGCGGGCACCGTTACAACTGGGTCCGTGCCGGAGTATGCAATCAACACACCGTCGACAATGTCAAAGCCGTTGGCATCGGGTGCTGCAAAGACGCGTGCGTCCGCAAGCGAAAAAGAAAAGACGACAGCAAAAGAAAGGATGATTGCGAACACCTTTTTCCAAACTCTCGTTTTCATATGAATCACAGCCTTATTCCAAATCCTCAATACGTATGAAACTATTATACCACGTTTTTGCCGGAATATATCTTATTTAATAAATCCAAATTCATTTCACTTAAATCGGCGACCCAGTAATCCGCCTCTGGCAGGTTCTCTTCCGAGCCAATGCCGATCGCTTTAATGCCCGCAGTATGCGCTGCCTCAACCCCAGCTTCGGCATCTTCAAACACGACGCACGCCTCACAAGCGAGCCCCAATTTCTGCGCCGCAAGCTGAAACACCTGTGGATCCGGCTTTCCACGGCTTGTGTCGCGCCCGTCAACCACCGCGTCAAACAACTCCGCAATCTTGAGGCGCTCCAAAATGATCGGCGCATTTTTGCTGGCAGAGCCCAGGGATATTTTGATGCCGTTTGCACGCAGTGCGTAAAGGAATAGTTTCACCCCCGGCAAAATCTCATCTTCTCTGAGCTCGTTAATGTACGCGACATACCATTCATTTTTCTTTTCAGCAAGGGCTTCCTTCTCGTGTTCTGGCACAGCCAAACCGCCCGTCTGCAACAAAAACTCCAATGATTGCATCCGACTGACCCCTTTGAGCCGTTCATTATCCGCCTCGGTAAACACAAAGCCAAGCGTCTCCGCAAGCCGCGCCCATGCAAGATAGTGATATTTTGCAGTGTCCACAATCACACCATCCAAATCAAAAATGACTCCTTTAAGCATCTCATCTTATCCTTCACAAGTTAATTTTATTTCTTCGCCTCTGCAAAACACAGAAACCGCACCCTTCGTCAACAACGCAAACTGCGCCTCGCAATTGGTCGGATTTGACAGGTCGACCGATTTCGTCAGCGACACCTCGATGGTATGCCCCTGGAATACGATTTTGAATTTTACACGATTCCAATGCTCTGGCATCCATGGATTGAAATGCATCTGCCCGCCCACGATGCGGAACCCGGCGAAGCCGTTGACCATGACCATCCAGCTCGCAGCCATACACGCCGCGTGGTTTCCAAAGAACGTCGACCCCGAGTAATCATCGATATCCATCCGCGCACTCTTCATAAAATAGTTGTACGCATCTTCTCGATAGCCGATTTCACTCGCGATGATGCTATGAATGCTCGGCGATAACGAGGACGCATGGATGGTTTTCGGTTCATAATAGTCGTAAATTTTCTTCTTTTCTTCCAACGTAAAATGATCATTGAGCAAATACGTCAACAGCACCGTGTCCGCCTGTTTGATAAACTGAAAACGCCACGTGTTGAGTGGATGTGTGTCGGTGTACTTTTTCATCACTTCGTTTTTCGTCATGTGCACAAAATCCACGGGATCCTTATACAAAAACGAATCATCCTGCATATAAAGCCCAAGTTTTTCATTGTATGGAATGTACATCTTTTCCGCCGCCTGTTTCCATAAAGTCAGCTCCGCCGCCGTCAATGCGCACTTTTCCACGAGTTCCTTGTACTTCTCAGGCACTTCGTTTTGCAGCATCCCCAGCACCTTCAAGGCAAATTCCAGATGGAACTTCGTCAGCATATTGGTGTAACAGTTGTTGTTGACCAACGGATTATACTCATCCGGGCCACACACCACATTGATGCAAAACTGCCCGTCCAACGCCTCGATAAAGCTGCCACGATGCGCCATACAACGCGCCGTTTCAAACAACACCTCTGCACCATACTGGTACAAAAAGTCCTTGTCCCCCGTCGCTTCAAAATACCTGAAAATCCCGTACGCCACTGCGTTATTGATGTGATATTGTGCATGAGACGCCTCGTACACGACCCCGCACTCTTCGCCGCTGATGGAGTTCCACGAAAAATGCGCCCCCGTGTCGTCCATGATGGCCGCCTGTTCCCGCGCCTTGTCCAAAATTGAGTAGCGATACATCAGCAGATTTTTCGCATCCTGCTGAAAGGTATACGTATAAAACGGCAGCACATAAATCTCCGTATCCCAGAAATAATGCCCCTGATACTTGCTGATGCCAGACATGCCGTTCGCCCCGATGTTGTTCCAACCCTGCCGCCCCGTGGACTGAATCGTGTGAAACAAACTGAACCGAATCGCCTGCTGCAAGCCCAAATCCCCATCGATCGAAATGTCCGTCACATCCCAAACCTGCGCCCACGCCCGCTGATGCGCCGCAACTGCCGCGTCAAATCCTGCGCCCACCGCACTCTCGAGCGTCGCAATTGCTTCTGCGTCCATCTCTTCCACCGCGCAATCCTTACTTGTATAGTAGCACGCAAGTTTTTCCGCCGTGATTGTTTTTCCTTTTTCCGCAAGCGCAACAAACGCTTCGCGCATTTGGTCGCCCTCCACTGTTTTGGTGGCGGGTCCGCCGGACGCACCTGAAAACGCGGTATTTGTGACAACACAAACCTGAATTTTGCTTGCGCGCAACATCCTGCGCAACAACGCGAAATCCCCCACAAATCCAATCCTTTGGGTCTCCAAGCATGCAATCAAGGTGCCATCGGGTTGGATCTCGTCGTATTGCGTGTTTTTCACAGGACCGCCCAGCTCCGAAACAATCTTGATTTCGCCAGAAAAATTCAACGGGGTCACCGTAATTTTCGTGCCGACGATATGATTATTTGCCATGGATGTGAACCGTTCAAACGTCAACCGCACAATCTTTCCGTTCGGACTTTCCCACGTCAATGCACGCGTCAACATGCCGTGTTTCATGTCCAGCACTCTTTTGTAGTCCGTTGACGTGCCGTGCGCCAAATGAAAGTGCTCGCCATCAATGTATATACTGAATTTGAACCCGTTTGGCAATGCCGGCATACCATGCTTTTTGGTTGGGTAGCCCTTGTAACGATGTCCGCCTTTTTCGTCTTTTTGATACTCATATGTGCCGTTGATACATGTATTTGGCTCGGTGTGCCACTGATCCTCTTCAAAAAAACCTTCCTCATACGAGCCACGAATGCCAAGATAGCCGTTTCCGATGGAAAACACAGTTTCATTTCTTCTATGGACCTTCCAGTCGTAGCAATGCTCTGTCACTTCCCATTCCTGGGGTTCAAACACAAATGGTTTGAGTTTGTCACTGACCTCCACGTGCAACACTCCTTCCGATTATCTAACGTTATAAGGTTGGAAAGATAGCACTTGCGCCAAGTTCTTCCTCAATCCGTAGCAGTTGATTGTATTTTGCGACACGGTCGGTTCTCGACGGTGCGCCTGTCTTGATTTGCCCGCTATTGACCGCGACCGCAATATCCGCAATGGTTGTGTCTTCTGTCTCTCCAGAACGGTGTGAAGTGACGGCGGTATAACCTGCACGATTGGCCATTTCAATGGCTTCCAGCGTCTCCGTCAACGTCCCAATCTGGTTCACTTTAATCAGAATCGAGTTTGCCACACCCAGTTCAATTCCTTTTTTCAGGCGTTCCGTATTCGTAACGAACAAATCGTCTCCGACGAGTTGAATGCGGTCTCCGAGTGTCTGCGTCAGCAATTTCCAAGCCGCCCAGTCTTCCTCGCCAACGCAGTCTTCCAAAGAAGCAATCGGGTACTTGTCGCAAATCATCTTCCAGTAATCAACCATCTGTTCTTTTGTCATCCAGATATCGGACTTCCAGAAGTAATAGTCGCCTTCTCGTCCGCGTTTTTTTGCTTCATCGTACATTTCTGTCGCAGCGGCATCAATGGCAATTTTGAAGTCCTTACCCGCCTCAAACCCTGCTTTGGCGATGGCTTCCATGATTTCTTGAATGGCGTCCTCGTCGTTTGCGAGATCCGGTGCAAATCCGCCCTCATCTCCAACAGCCGTGCTATAGCCTTTGGCTTTCAATACCTTTTTCAACGCATGAAACACCTCGGTGCACCACTGCAAGGCTTGTTTGAAGGAGCTCGCGCCAACTGGCATAATCATAAATTCCTGCACGTTGAGGCTGTTGTCGGCGTGTTTTCCGCCGTTGATGACATTCATCATCGGGACAGGCAGCACACACGCATTCGTGCCACCAATATAACGGAACAAACTAAGTCCAAGCGCATCCGCAGCAGCCTTCGCGACAGCGAGCGAAACCCCAAGAATCGCGTTCGCCCCAAGTTTGCCTTTGTTTTGTGTGCCGTCGAGACGGAGCATGGTCGTATCGATTGATTTTTGATCGGTCGCATTCATCCCAATAATTGCAGGTGCGATGATTTGATTGACATTGTCTACCGCTTTCAGAACGCCAAGTCCGCCGTAGCGTTTTGGGTCGCCATCGCGCAGTTCAACTGCCTCAAATGCCCCAGTAGAGGCACCTGACGGGACAGACGCCCGGCCAAGATAATCCCCCTCCACAATGACATCCACCTCAATGGTTGGATTTCCTCTAGAATCTAGAATCTCTCGTGCGTGTACGTGTTCGATCGTGATAAACTGTTTCATAAAATCACCCTCCTCTGAAAGCAGACGTATAAATTTTCCATTTCCCGTTTATTTTTATCAACTCAAAACTACCTGTAAGTGAAGTCGGAATTTTTCGATTTCCAGGTCCAGACAATAAAAAATTTGCTTCAATACTTACATTTGCATGGGAACCATCAATTGCTTCAACACCAAATGCATTATACGTTTCAAGTGAAACTTTTTCTGCCTGACCAAAAAATCCAAGATACTCCATTCCTTGAGAAGCGACGTAAGCGGAGGAGTTCGGAACAGTAAATGTCGAAACGTCTTGCTTGGTCGCTTTACCGATTTGGAATTCATAATACTTTTTAGCGAATGAAGTGATATAATCTTTGAAGTTCTTATAATCTCTTGATGTATCCTTCAAAAAAACATTAAAAAATGAACAATTTGCTGATAATTGGGTCATAGATTCCCCACCAAGCAATACACATTTCAAAGTCTTTCCAACTGCAACAGAAGGTAAAACATATACTTCATTCTTAAACTTGGAAAACTCAGAAATATCATAACTGTTCGATGTTCTAGGTTCTGTTTTCTTGATAAGCGAGCGAGCAATCAATGTCTCATCAATGTACAATTTTGCACCTTGGGGAACATGAATGGTCACGTTACTTAATTCAGGAACCTTTGTTTCTGTTACTTTTTCCGAGGTTTTTCCTGTTTGAATCCCGTTCGTTGACATGAAATAATATACACTGGCACCTGCAGCTAAAAGCACGAGCAATACGACCAATATAATCCGAAATTTCATTTTCATCATGCGTCTCCTATTTTTGTTTAATGAGTGAATGTCCAGTCATTTCTTCTGGCTTTGGCAGCCCCATAATGTCTAAAATGGTTGGCGTAATATCCGCCAAACGTCCTTCGTTGAGCACCATTCCCTTGAGTCCGACGCCAATCAAAGGTACCACATTCGTCGTGTGCGCGGTAAATGCACCGTGCGTGGTCTCATCGACCATCTGCTCGGCGTTGCCGTGGTCGGCTGTAATCAACATCACGCCACCTTGCGCTTCCACTGCAGCACTCACTTCTCCCACGCACTTGTCGATGTCTTCGATTGCCGTCTTCGCTGCTTCAAACACGCCGGTATGCCCCACCATGTCTGCGTTTGCAAAGTTCAGCACAATGACATCGTATTTTTTCGAATTGATTCGTTTGACCACTTCATCCGCAACCAGAAACGCACTCATCTCAGGCTTCATGTCATAAGTTGGCACATGTGGCGAGGCGATCAACGCCCGGTCTTCGCCAGGGAACTCTTCTTCGACACCACCGTTGAAAAAGAAGGTGACGTGCGCGTATTTTTCCGTCTCGGCAATGCGCAACTGCGTATAGCCGAGTCTGCTGATGTATTCACCAAACGTATTTACCAGCGCCGTCGGCTTAAACGCAACCTCGACGTCTGGCATGGTTTCATCATATTGTGTCATGCAAATGAATTTTGTCTCGAAAAACGGCTTTGGAAAGCCATCAAAGGCTGGATCCACAAACACCCGCGTAATCTCACGCGCGCGGTCCGGTCTGAAATTAAAGAAAATCACAGAGTCACCTGCGCCGATTTTACCGACTGGCTTGCCATCCTTTTCGATGACGGTCGGTTTGACGAATTCATCCAGTTCATTGCGCGCATAAGATGCTTCAACCGCGGCAACACCATCGTGCGCCTGGAGTCCCACGCCATTGACCATCGCTTCGTATGCCAGTTGCACACGCTCCCAGCGGTTGTCGCGATCCATCGCATAATAACGCCCCATGACCGTAGCAATTTGCCCTACGCCTAGTGCATCGATTTTATCTTGCAATTCCTGTACAAACCCTTTTCCGCTATTGGGCGGCACATCTCTGCCATCTAGAAAACAATGGACGAATACGTCTTTGAGGCCTTGGCGTTTTGCCAACTCCAGCAGCGCGTAAAGGTGTGTGTTGTGGCTGTGCACACCGCCATCTGACACAAGGCCAAACAGATGCAGTGCTTTGCCGTTGTCCTTTGCGTTGCGCACGGCGTCGAGAAACTCCTGCTTTTCGAAAAAATCACCATCCAGAATCGATTTCGTGATTCTAGTCAGTTCCTGATACACGATGCGGCCCGCGCCAATATTCGTGTGCCCCACCTCAGAATTGCCCATCTGGCCGCCTGGCAAGCCAACATCCATGCCGCTTGTGTGAATCAGCGTGCTTGGGTATTCCTGCATGAGGCGATCCAAATTCGGCTTCGCCGCGCTATAAATCGCGTTGCCGTCGTGGTGCGTGTTGATTCCATATCCATCGAGAATACAGAGTACGACTAATTTATTACCCTTCATCCTGTAACCTCATTTATTCTATTGATCGAACTTTGCGATTTTCTCAAATTCATCCAACTTCAAGCTGGCGCCGCCAACAAGTCCGCCGTCGATGTCTTTCATGCCAAACAACTCCGCCGCCGTCGCACCCGTCACGCTGCCGCCGTATTGAATGCGCACCGCCTCAGCAGCTGCCGCGCCAAACAACTCCGCAACACATGCTCGGATGATGCCACAAACCTCTTGAGCCTGCTCGCTCGTTGCCACTTTCCCCGTGCCAATTGCCCAAATCGGCTCATAGGCAATCACGGTTTCTGCTATTTGCGCAGCCGTCAACCCAAGCAATGCGATTTTTGTCTGATAACGCACGAGGTCAGGCATCACGCCTTGCTCTCTCTGTGTCAACGACTCGCCCACACACACGATTGGCTTCATGCCGTTTGCAAAACACGCATGGACTTTTTTATTCACGGTTTCGTCCGTTTCATTAAAATACTGTCTTCTTTCTGAATGCCCGATGATGACATAGTCCACGCCAAGCGACTTGAGCATCTGCCCAGAAATCTCTCCCGTAAACGCGCCTTTTTCTTCCCAGTGCATGTTTTGGGCGGCGACTTTGATGTCCGAGCCCGCCACTGCCTTCAACACATCCGAAAGGCACACAAATGGCACGCCCACGACAACCTCAGTGTTTGCGCCAGCAACCAACGGCTTCAAGCCATCCACAAAGGCAACCGCCTCCGCTGCCGTCTTATTCATCTTCCAATTTCCTGCTGCAATAATTCTTCTACTCATTCTCATATCCTCCTAAAATTAAAAGTCTCAATTGGTACTTTATTTGTCCTGTAAACACGCGATGCCAGGCAACTCCAAGCCTTCGATGAACTCAAGCGAAGCACCGCCACCCGTCGAAATATGCGACACTTTGTCCGCAAATCCAAGTTTTTCAACCGCAGCCGCACTGTCCCCGCCGCCAATGATGGAAATGGAATCCGAATCCGCAATTGCTTGCGCAACACCTTGCGTGCCGACCGCGAACTTGTCAAACTCAAATACGCCCATCGGCCCGTTCCAAATTACCGTTTTCGCACTCTTGATGACATCCGCAAACAACGCGATCGACTTTGGTCCAATATCGAGGCCCATTTGATCTGCTGGAATATGCTCTGACGAAACAATCGTCGCTTCCGCATCTGCTGCGAACTTTGGTGCAACCACCGTGTCCACGGGCAATAGCAATTGAATGCCCTTCGCCTTTGCTTTCGCAACGAGTTCATTTGCCAAATCCAACTTATCCATCTCACAAATCGACGTGCCCACCTCGAGGCCCTCCGCCTTGTAGAATGTATACGCCATGCCTCCACCAATAATGATGGCATCCGCTTTATCAATCAGATTGTTGATGACTCCAATTTTATCAGACACCTTGGACCCGCCCAAAATCGCAACAAAAGGTCTGTCCGGATCGGTAATGGCCTTGCCCAAGAACTCCAATTCCTTTTGAATCAAAAATCCACAAACCGCCGGCAAATAATCCGCCAGGCCTGTCGTCGACGCATGCGCTCTATGCGCAGTGCCGAACGCATCATTCACAAAAATGTCCGCCATGCTCGCGAGTTCTTTCGCAAACGCAGGATCATTTTTCGTCTCTTCTTTATGGAAACGCACGTTTTCGAGCATCATGACTTGCCCCACTTGAAGCGCTTGCGCTTTCGCTTTGGCATCTTCGCCAATGACATCCTTCGCTAATTCAACTGGCTGTCCTAGCAACTCGCTCAATCTCTTCGCAGCAGGCGCCATGCTAAACTTCGCCTCAAACCCATCTTTTGGTCTTCCTAGATGCGAAACCAGGATCACCTTCACGCCGCCATCAATTAAATACTTAATGGTCGGTAATGCTCCAACGATTCTATTATCATCTGTGATATTGCCCGCGTCATCCAACGGCACGTTAAAATCAACTCTGACGATGACTCTTTTCCCTTTGAAATCAATGTCCTTAATGCTCTTTTTGTTCATCATACTCATATCGAAAATCCTCCAGTAAAGTTTTTAACCCAGCAATGCAAACGCTGTGTGCGTATACAATATGCAGGAGCGAATCTATTTTACACTTTTTCGCGCGAAAGTTCAATAAGGTAAGTGCATGCCGCTGGCGGACTTGGCGTGGCACCGGCTCAGGCATCGGCTCAGGCGCCGACTGGCGCGCAGTGGTACCGATTTGGCTTC
>JBAXOJ010000083.1:0-9901 GCA_037133315.1 Clostridia bacterium | reverse complement strand
TCCCTGCACCCCCCTATTTAAATGACTTCTTGAATTATATGGAAACAGTAAAAGGAAAATCTTCCCATACGGTAAAGGAATACTTTTACGATCTTAGAACTTTTTTAAGATTTTTGAAATCGATCAAGATTTCAAAGTCTCAAAAAGTAAACGAGGACGCATCAATTGAGGACATCACGATGGATACGTTGCGTGAAGTCACGCTCAGTGATTTATACTCCTATATGTCTTGGTTGACGCGCGAAAAAGGCAATGCTCCCCCTTCCCGCGCGCGAAAAGTCGCAAGTATTCGCTCCTTCTTCAAGTATCTCACCGACAAGGCGAACCTAATGGATTACAACCCAGCACATGAGCTAGAATCGCCTAAATTACAAAAAAAGCTGCCTAAATATCTCAATATAGAAGAAAGCGGTAGACTTTTAAACGCAATCGATGGAGATTATGCAGAAAGAAACTATGCGATTATCATTCTATTCTTAAACTGCGGCATGCGCCTATCTGAGCTCGTTGGAATTAACATCAACAGAATACGAAAAGATACGTTAACCGTGCTGGGCAAAGGTAACAAAGAACGCACCATCTACTTAAATCACTCTTGTATTGAGGCTATTGAAAACTATTTGAAGGTTAGACCGCACGATGGCGTAAAGGACAAGCAAGCACTGTTTCTTAGCAAACGTAAGACGAGAATCAGCCGAGAAATGGTTCAAAGTATAGTGAAGAAATTCATCACTGCATCAGGGTTGGATCCAGAGCGATATTCCACACATAAGTTAAGGCATACTGCTGCAACTTTAATGTATCAACACGGAAAAGTAGATATCCGTTCGTTGCAGGAGATTTTAGGACATGAAAGCATCTCTACTACTGAAATCTATACGCATGTGGATAGCACGCAACTGAAAGAGGCCGTTGCAAGCAATCCGCTTGCTGACTTTAAAAAGGATTCTTGAATCCACGTTTGCCAATACGCGATTTGTTTGACATAACCTATAGAAATCGTTATACTTTAATTTGAAATTAGACTTTTACGAATGAAAAAATGAAAGGTAAAATGAACCGTGAGAATGATAACATTTAGAATCACACTGATTGCTTTGATATTGCTTTTTGCTTTTGGGTTAAACAACTTAAACATTTTAGGGCCTTCTATCATTGCATCTCCTGATGGTCCAATTTATGTACCAAAACCGATTAATGTTCTTATTCTAGTCTCTGATAAGGTTGATGATCGTTCCGGAGAATTAACGGACTCTATCATGATTTTGAATTATAAGCCTGCAACTTCACAAATCAGTATGCTATCGATTCCAAGAGATACAAGAGTCATGCTAGATGGCGAATACCATAAAATCAATTCCGTTTACGCACACAGAACACGTCCAGACGACGGGATTGCATTATTGAAAGATTGTATTCATCAACTAGTCGATGTGCATATTGATTATTATGCTGTTCTAAAAATCGGTTGTATTAAAAAAATTGTTGATGAACTTGACGGGGTTTGGTACAATGTTCCTTGTCGTATGAAATACTCGACCTGGATTAATTTGAAAAAAGGAGAACAAAAATTAAACGGAAGCAAAGTCGTTCAACTGTTGAGATTTAGAAAGCCTGACGCTGCACCAGGGCATCTCCTGCCAGATGAAGACCAGTACCGACTTGCTGACTGTGAAATCTACTTAGATGGCACACAAAGGGTCAGAACACTGCAAAACTTTCTAGCGGAATTCATCAAACAGAAAGCAAAAAAAGAAATTTTGCTTGACGTACGTAAAGTGACAAAGCTTTTACAAATTACAATTGATAACAGCGAGACAAATCTTAGGTTTTCGGACTTGATTAAATATGCAAAAAGTGCTTCCGGGCTCTCAAAAAGCAAACTCAATGCATTCCGTCTCAACGGCATAGACGAACCAGGATTTTGGTACTTTGTTTACGATCAGACACTCATCAATAATACGACAAAAAAAGTGTATGATGCAAAAAAGGTGATTCAAAAATATTTCGGGTTAGAGGTGATTACACCTTCCCCTATCCCGACTAACTAAAGGATGGTATCAAAGTATATGAAAACAATAATTTCTAGAATCCTATTTTTCTTCTCTTTGTTTGTCTTTATTGGGATTGCAATTTTCGGTTCCTACTTGTTATATGTTGCGTCAAACGACATCCCGTCGGATGATCCTGATCATCCGACGATTGGTCAGATTTTCACGAAATCCATTTCTCCAATCAAAACCCCTGTAAATATTTTATTGATGGCTGCTGCGATTCGCGGTGATGGTGTAAAATTGACTGATACCATGATGGTAGTTCATTTTGATCCTGTCACTTGCCAGATAAAAATCATCTCAGTATTGAGAGATACAGAGGTTGTTTCAGGTTATCGCAGAAAAATCAACTCAGTTTATCAATCAGGTGGTCCTTCAGAAACATCAGCTGTTGTATCAAAGTTGTTGGGAATAAATATTGATTATTTTGTCTATTTTAGTGGCGGTATGATTCGTAGTATTGTTGACGATTTAGGTGGTGTTTGGTTTGATGTACCATGTCGCATGAAATATTCTACCTGGATTGACCTGCAGAAAGGCCCACAGCTCATTAACGGTGCAAAAGTTGTACAGTTATTGCGCTTCCGCCACCCCGATCTGGGTGTTCCAAATGCTTACAAAGATTGCGAAATCTATGTCACGAACGATGTGCAAAGAGCGAAGACGCAACAAAATTTCTTGTCCGCAATGATCAAACAGAAAGCGAAACCTGAATATTTCAACAAAATTGCTTCCATTACGAAAATCGTCTATGAAAACATGGAAACTGACATAAAGTTCAATACAATTATTCGTTTGCTCTATAATAAAACGCAAATCAGCGTTGATAAGTTGACGACGTATTCGATTGATTCTATTAATTCGATTTATTCCGGAACTCTGCATGATAATACCCATGACAAATCATTGACGGTTGCTGAAACCAATGCGTTGCTCCTCTCTGAGTTTGGTTCAACGGGACTTCTTTCAAAAGCAACACTTTCTGATGCAGCGGCCTTTCACTCGCAAATACTTGCAGGCTTCCGACCCATAAGAAATACACCAAAACCTACAAAAATACCGAATAATACGCCAAAACCAAGGGCAACCCCAGTTCATACTTCGAAACCAGTCGTGACACCTAAGCCAAAACCAACCGCTTCGCCTAATCCTACAGCTGCACCAACAGAACATACGACGTCCCCTCCTACGGCGCCGCCAAATACGCCAGAACCAACTGATGCACCACCAGCGCCAACATAAAATTCACATTCATTTAGGAGGATTACCATGGTAGAAATCATTGATAGCATTTATCGCACTTTAGAAGCTTTTTTTGCAAGTTTAGGTTATTTCGGTATGGGATTAGGCATGTTTATTGAAAGTTGTTGTATTCCTTTACCAAGTGAAGTCATTCTTCCCATCGCGGGTAATCTCGTCGCAAAGTTTCCACAGGAATATACAATGCTTTGGGCAAATGTAGCTGTCGGTGTGGGAAGCATTCTCGGTTCCCTTCTTGCATATTACATCGGCTATTTTGGGGGCAGACCACTCGTCTTAAAAATCATTAATAAGTTTGGGAAATATGTTTTCATCACAATGGAACATTTTGAAAAAGCGGATAACAGTTTTAAGAAATATGGCTCTGCAACCGTATTTGTAGGCAGATTGCTACCAATCATCCGCACTTTCATTTCGTTACCTGCAGGGATTGCTAAAATGAATGTGTGGAAGTTCATCTTGTTTTCCGTACTTGGTATGGTACCATGGAACTTCATGCTCATTTACCTAGGTTTCGTGTTTGGAGAAAAATACGAAACGGTCGTGAAACCGTGGATGCACCAATTTAGTTATATCGTCGTCGCTGTTTGTGTTTTAATTTTCGGATTCATTGTTTATAAATTCGTGAAATACTATAAGAGAATGAAAAAAGAAAGCAAGCAAGTGCAAGAATAGGATTCAATGTTAATAAAAAGACCCTGCCAATTTGACAAGGTCTTTTTTTGATTCCGTTATTGTGGGAATTTATTGAGCAATGCTTGGATTTCATCGAGACGTTTTTGAATTTCTGCCTTATACTTTGCAATCAATTCTTTGTCTGTCTGCGTGTTTGGCGCAGAGCTTGGTGCTGGGGTGGCGTTTGGATCGTTGGTTGGCGCTGGCGTAACACCTGGATCAACTATCTGATTTGTGTTGTTGAACAAATCTTTCAAAGCGATATCAAGGGTATTTCCAATTCCTGAAACAAAATCGTTTCCTTTTTGATACCCTACAATGATAGTCTTGACCTGAGGGATAGAAGAAGCACTATCTGACTCGAGATACATAGACTGCACATACAGTATTGTATCTTCAATCGGCACGACTAAAAGATCGCCCATGAAGGCTCGTGAACTCTTCTGATTCCATAATGTCATATTGTTTGAAATCTCTTTGATTTGGCTGATATTCACAGCAATCTGGTCTGGTCCCAGAACGTTTGAGCTCTTCGAGAACTTAAAGAGCACCAACTCTCCATAGTTTTCAATCGAATTTCTTGCGGCCATCCAGGCAGTCATATTATGCCTTGATTCGTCAACGGAGGACGGCGTAAACGGTCTCATTAAAATAAGTTCCTCTGTCTTGCCGATTCCCTTCGGTAATTGAATCATATTATAATATGGCTCAATATCACTTGATGCTGTCCCTTGTGCCTTTGAATACTTTGCGATATCCCAAATGTCTTGCTTCTGATAGAATGCATTCACATCTGTCTCGATTTTTGGATCCAAATGATATTTCTTGATTGCCTCGGTTTGCAGTTTGAAGAGGTATTCCGGGAACCTCATGTGCTTGGTGACAAAGGTCGGTAACGGCTTTTCCTCAAATACATTCGGATAAATTTTCATTAATGTCTTGAGAATCGGATCCTTACGATCGATCGCATAAGCTTGTACTTTTCCATCATAAGCATCAATGACAACCTTAACGGAATTTCGAATATAATTGACACCAGAAAATGAATTGGCGTAAGGATATAGATCAGTTGAAGTATAACCGTCGAGAATCCATTTTAATCCGCCATTTTCATCAATGACAATGTAAGGGTCCTCGTCAATCGAAATGAAAGGCAGGGCCATTTGTGCGCGTTTCACGATGTTCCTATTGAGTAAAAGCATTGAATTATCATCTACATTCGATGAAATGAACATATTGAAATCTCCATACATGAATGCATACATCACTTTGTTGAAAAATGTCAGAGGAATGCCACCTTTTCCATCGTAACTATAATCAGTAGGGTCCCCATTAAAATCAGTTTCTTTGATTTTATCATTCTTCCCAGGATTGACGATAGCATAGTCATTCGTATTTTCACCATAATAAATCCTTGGTTGCGTCACCTTCAGGCTAGGAATCCCGTTGTTGTTCATTGTCAAATCGCCGAGTAATGGCTTTGACTGACCAATACTGGTGATTTGATTGATTGGATTGACAACCACGCCATATCCATGGGTATACTGAAAGACCTTCCCGACATAAGGATTATTCCCTAGTACGTTGTCTTTATTAATCTCGCGAGCGGTGATAAACACAGGTGTTTCTTTTCCATTAATATCGTAGTTAATGATATCACCATTTAAAAAGGTGTAAAAATTTCTGATTGTTTCTAATTGCGCATCATTTTTCAACGTAGATGCATAATCAACAATTCTGATGTTGTTATAAGTATTCGTATTGTTTTTAATTATGGCTGGCGTCACTGGATTCGTCTTCGAAAAATCAGAAACCTTTAGATTTTCAAAATCAAACGCAAGTCGCGTCATCGCCATGTTGTTCTTTAGATATTTATTTTCATAGCCTGGCTCGTTAGGTTTTACAATAAAGCCTTGAATAATCGATGATAAAATCCCAACTAAGATAAATAAAACCGGGAAAATCACGACTGTCACGACGGCATTCTTGAACTTATGACGCCAAACAAAAATCATTGCCAAAACAACAATTGCAATGAGCACAAATGGCATTACGGTATAAAACGGCTTCCATAAGACATCTTGCACATATCCCATACCTGTGACACCCACAAAATCGCCATAAACCTGACCATCCAGTTGAAATTTAAAAGTGGTCGCAATGGATAAGAGCAAAAGTGCTCCGATCACCGAAATTTGTCTCAAAAACGAGGGTGCTTTTAATACCGCCGCGATGTCTTGTTTGAAAATGGAAAAGTAGGAAATCAAAAAATATGCGATCGTGTATAGACCCAGTAAGACAAAAAATGTGATCAAATAATTGTTGATATCCATTAAAAATGGTCTTTGAAACACATAATAACCGACATCCGCGTTTGTGATCGGCGTCGCCACATCAAAGGATGTGCTATTCAAAAAGTATTGAATGTCTTTATAAAATGACGTCTGTGTAATCAATACGGTGAAAAATGCGCCGATGCAGGCGATTGAAAAATTCGGAAGTTTCTTAACTGCCTTCCCTTCCACATCGATAAATGATTGCGCTTTCATGATTTTTTTGATGCCGTGTTTCGCGAAAATATTAGACACAAGGACACCGATGAATGTCAGCAAACCACATGCTGCTGCGGTGCAAACCATGTAAAACAAATTTGTATAAAACACTTTTGCGTAGTCCCCCATCTCATTCAATTGGGTGACTTTATAAAATATTTTTGCTCCAGTACCAACTAATGTGAACAAAATAATCACTGCAAGAATCCAAATCCCGTATTTCTTAATTTTCGAAAAAATGGAATCCCAATCCGTGTCTCCGCCTGATTCAGTCGTTTTCTTAGATGAATTTCTAAACCGAGACATGATACTTTCTAAATCAATCGATTCAAACCCGTTGTTATCATTATTCATGTTTCGTCCTCCTTCATTATTTCTAATCTATCATTGCGGAAGCAAAGGAATTCGCATCAAATTCCTGCAAATCGTCAATGCCTTCTCCAATTCCAATTAACTTGACAGGTATTTTCAATTCATGACTGATTGAAACCACGATACCACCTTTGGCGGTTCCATCTAGTTTCGTGAGTACAATCCCCGTAATAGCCGCAATTTCGCTGAAGCTTTTTGCTTGGACGACGGCGTTTTGACCGGTCGTTGCATCTAATACGAGCAGCACTTCCAATTGAGAGGTAGGAAGTTCACGGTTGATGACCCGAAACATCTTCGATAATTCATCCATCAGGTTCTTTTTGTTGTGCAACCGACCTGCCGTATCACAAATCAACACGTCTGTATTTTTCCCTTTTGCAGAACGAATGGCATCAAATATAACTGCGGCTGGGTCCGACCCTTGCCCATGACGTACTAAGGAAGCATTGGCCCGTTTACACCATACTTCAAGCTGGTCGATTGCCGCTGCGCGGAACGTATCGGCTGCCGCAACCACGACAGATTTTCCCATGCGCTCGAAATTCTTCGCCATTTTTCCAATGGTCGTCGTTTTCCCTGCTCCGTTAACACCGATAATCATGATAACTTTAGGGATTGTCTGCACATCATATACCGATGTCGTTTCAAGATTGATTTTCTCAACAATTTCTTGTTTGAGATGCATTTTAATTTCTTTTGGATCAATGACTTTGTTTTGCGCCACACGTTTGCGAAGGCCTTCAATAATTTGCGCCGTCGTGTCAACGCCAACATCAGCAATGATTAAGGTTTCTTCGAGTTCCTCGAATAAATCATCGTCAACAATCCCAAAAGAACTCAATGTCCGATCAATCGAATTCCCGATGCCGTCCCTCGTTTTCTTCAATCCCTGTTTCAATCTTTCAAATAATCCCATACCATCACCCTCGTCTCATATTGTTGTAATGATTCTTATCTGCCTTGCACTTCATTCAATTTCAGAGAAACCAACTTCGAAATACCATGTTCTTGCATGGTCACACCATACAATGAATTGGAAATTTCCATGGTGCCTTTGCGATGCGTCACAATAATAAACTGTGTGTTTTTCGCAAAATCCTTTAAGTAACTACCAAATCGACTGACATTTGCTTCGTCCAACGCGGATTCAATTTCATCTAAGATACAGAACGGCGTAGGCTTCATTTTTAAAATTGCAAAGAGCAATGAAATCGCTGTCAATGCTTTTTCTCCCCCAGAAAGCAACATCATATTTTGCAACTTTTTGCCTGGCGGTTGTACAATAATCTCAATCCCACTTTCCAAAATGTTGTTCGCATCTGCAATCACAAGTTCGGCACTACCCCCATTGAACAGTTCGCGGAAGACTTCCCCAAAGTGTTTGTTAATGATTCTGAATTGTTCCGTAAAACGCTTCCGCATGATGAGAACCATTTCTTGAATGACTTTTAGCAATTTTTCCTTGCCTGCTTCCAGGTCAGCGCGTTGCTTCGACATGAATTCAAACCGTTCTTTCGTTTTCACGAAATCTTCAATGGCAGAAATGTTGATGGGTCCCAATTCACGCATCGCCGCTTTAATTTCATTGACACGTTTCTGCGCCGCAGAAATGGATGGGATTTCTTTTCGAAGAGACTCTGCTGTAATTGTAGTCAACTCATACTCGGTCCAAAGTTTATCCAAAGTGACTTCCAGCTCCGCTTCTAACTTTGCTTTCTTGATCTCAATTTTGCTCAAATCTTCCTGTAACAGCTGAATATTGTGGTTCTTTTCGTTGATGACCTCAATAATACCATACATTTCTTCTTCATTCGACTTTTTTTGTGCAAGAGAAGCAGCAATCTGTTCTTCTAATTCATTCTTTTTTTTCAAATTTCCAGAAATCGCCAATGTGATGGTCTCATTCTTGGCATTTAATTTTCCAATTTCAAGATGCAATGACTTGATATCATCATTTTTCTTCTGAACTGTCTGCATCACCTTTTCTCTTTCAAGTTGTGACTGAGTTTCCGCTTCTTTGACGGTTTGGATGCTATCTGTGATGGATTGCAACGACAACTTGATATTCGTGATGTCTTCATAGAACACTTGGCGTTGGGCAGTCTTTTCTTTGAGCTGTTTGCTCTTTTCTTCAATATCAGCCTTAATCGCTTCGATTTCAAGCTCAATCGAGGTGATTTCATTTGCATATTGTGCAGAAGAATGTTGTTCCTCAACCATGCTAATCTCAAGTTGCGCTGATTCTGCGAGCAGTTGTTCGTTTTTGGCAGTTAACTTCGCAATGACAGATTGCACCTGCGTGAGGTGAGTTTGATCTCGTACGACAATCAAATCGCAATTCTTTACTTGCACTGTATCCTTTTCAATCTCACGTTTGACTTCCTCTAACTGCTTGTTGAGTTCTCGCATTTCTTTCTCAATCTCACTTCGCGTGACAAGTAAAGCCGCAATTTCAGTTTCAAGTTGTGGGATTTCTCGATTTCGTGAGACAAGTCCGACTTCTCCAGACTCGTTATGCCCGCCAGTAATCGACCCCCCTGAATTGAAAATCACTCCATCGAGCGTAGCCAACTTCACATTGTTTTGGAATTCTTTTGCGACGAGACGCGCATTCTCAAATGTATCTACGACGCCAACACGCCCTAAAAGACTTTCCGCAATCTCGTGATAGGTCTGCGCACATTCCATTAAATCAGCAGCAACCCCAATAAATCCAGGCATTTTCTGCATTTTATCGAGAATCTTCGAATCAAAACGTCTCCCCTTTACTGCGTCAATAGGCAGAAATGTTGCTCGACCGAGTTTTTTCTCTTTGATATATTCAATGGCACGTTTCGCGTCGGAATCCTTCGTCGTCACGATGTTTTGCAAAGCATTCCCAAGTGCCATTTCGATTGCACTCTCGTAACGTTTTTCGACTTTAATCAGTTGCGCAAACGCACCGTGGATGCCTTCTCCAAATTGAGGATCTTCTTTCGAACGTTTCAG
>JBAXOJ010000082.1:0-9952 GCA_037133315.1 Clostridia bacterium | reverse complement strand
TAAAGCCTTCCCGTAAACCCGTAGTACTATTTCTACTGCCACTAAAATCAAAAAAGCGAAGACCACAATCACATCATTTTTCGAGAATGCCAAGACCTTCATCCGCGTGCGCCCTTCCCCACCTTTGTAGCATCGTGCTTCCATCGCTGTCGCGAGTTCATTGGCACGCATAAACGAACCGAAGAGCAGTGGAATAATGATTGGCACATACGCCTTCACGCGCTTAAAAAGATTGCCCGTATCAAAGTCAGCACCACGAGCAGACTGCGCTTTGATGATTTTGTCAGACTCTTCAAGAAGTGTCGGAATAAATCGCAACGCAATGGTCATCATCATGGCGAACTCATGCACGGGGACTTTGATGCGCTTCAAAGGGCTCATCAGCGTCTCAATGCCGTCTGTCAAGACGGTTGGTGTTGTGACGAACGTCAGAATCGATGCCCCTGACACAAGAAGAAGCAAGCGCAGCGCCGTTTTCAACGAAACGATGACTCCCTGGTCTGTGATATTGAAGACCCAGAAGGAGATCAACGATTTCCCTGGAATGGTGAACAAGTTTAGCGTCACCGTGATGAGTAGGAGAAAAAAGATTGGTTTCATGCCGCGCAGTGCGGAACGGATGCTAATGCCCGAATTGATGACTGTAAACGCCACAAACGCGAGACAAATCCCGAACCCAATGAAGGAGTCAATCAACAAAACGACTGCCAAAAAGACAAACGTCAAAATGATCTTCGTGCGCGGGTCGGATTTATGCATCACCGAGTCGCCAACCACATATTGGCCGATGTTGATTTTCATCATGGCATCTCACCCCCGCTCTCGCTCTCGCTTGCGGGTGGCTTCAGCCGATCGACGATTGCCTGCTTCGCTTCCGCGACACTGAGGAACGTATGGTTCGGCTGCCCTGTTCGTTCCATCACCAGGTTCATGAAGGAGGTGATTTCAGGGACGTCTAGATGTATTTTGCGGAGGCGTTCTTGGTCGCTATAAACTTCAGCTGGCGCACCAGATAGGATGATTTCGCCTTCCACAAGAACCGCGATGCGGTCCGCGACTAAGGCAACGTCCTCCATGTTGTGGGAGACCATGACGATGGTGAGCCCCATTTGTTTGTTGAGTTTTTGAATGAGTTTAAACATCTCTTTTTTCCCGCTTGGGTCAAGCCCTGCTGCCGGCTCGTCCAACACCAGGATGTCGGGATTCATGACAATGACCCCCGCCATCGCGACGCGGCGTTTCTGCCCGCCCGATATTTCAAACGGCGAATGTGTCAAAAGACTTTCGGGGATGCCGAGCAATTTGATTGTCGCGTAGACGCGTTCCTTGACATCCACTTCGTGAAGTCCCATCTTCCTGACCCCAAATGCAATGTCATCATAAACTGTCTCATCAAAAAGCTGGTGTTCAGGATACTGAAACACCATGCCTACCGTCTTCCTAAGTGCCTTTAAATCCTTTGCCGAAGTATCCAATCCATTGACAAACACTTTTCCCATCGTCGGTTTGAGAAGCCCATTAATCAACTGAATGAGCGTCGATTTGCCCGAGCCAGAATGCCCGATGATCGCAAAAAATTCCCCCGTCTTAATCGATAGCGAAATCTCCTTGAGGGCGCGAAAGCTGTTCGAGGTGCCATTGTCATAAATATAGGTGACTTTTTCAAACTTTACCGACATCAAATTCTCTCCAATTGTGCTATAATATCTTGCAGTAAATACAATTTCGAAGGATGGTCAAAATGTCCCACGAGCACTATTATACTCCAAATCCGACTTCAGAGGTAGTAGAAAAACAAATGATTTTTCCGATTGGAGGTCATTCCCTTTCACTCGTCTCCGTCAGCGGGGTGTTCGGCTTCTCGCACTATGTGGACAAGGCGACACAGATGCTGATTCATGCCTTCCATCCTACAGGAAACGAATTTCTCGACCTAGGGTGTGGCTTTGGTGCCGTCGGCCTGTCAGCCAAACTTTTGTTCCCTACCGTGAACATCACACTTTCTGATATCAATACCCGCGCAGTGGACTATGCGCGCAAAAACGCGCTGCTCAACAATCTCGCCGTCAATATCGTTACAAGCGACCTTTTCGCAGCTTTACCAAATGCGAAATTCACAGATATTTTGTCAAACCCGCCAATTGCCATGGGCAAACCCTTCCTCGTTCGGCTCATTCACGAATCCTTCGAACATCTTGCGGACGGCGGTGCGTTTTGGCTTGTCGCCTTCCACAACAAAGGCGGTTCCACACTGAAGAAAATCATGGCGGAATGTTTCGGCAACGCCGAAGACGTCGAAAAAGGTGGCGGCATCCGCGTCTATAAGAGCATCAAAACTTCTCGCTAAGCTTCTCAACGGCCTCAGAAAGACTTTTGACGTGCAATGGCAAACCAATTCCTTCTTTGTTCAATTCATAAAATAACTCTACAATTTGCGGCACATCGAGCCCGATTTCGCGAATTTGTTCTACGTGAGAAAATACTTCTCCTGGCACCCCGTCAATCACAATCTTTCCTTCATCAAAGACGAGGACGCGATCCGCATCCAACACCTCATTCATATGATGGGTAATCAAAATCACGGTTAAGTTTTCTTCGCGGTTCAATTTATGCACGACATCGAGCATCTCTTGTCTGCCAACAGGGTCAAGCATCGCTGTTGCTTCGTCCAGGATGATGCACTCTGGTCGCATGGCGAGTAAGCCGGCAATGGCAACCCGCTGCTTTTGACCACCTGAAAGCATATGCGGCATAAAGTTCTTGAACTCAGTCAACCCGACTGTCTCCAACGCTTCTGCAACGCGTAAACGGATTTTTGCAGATTCGATGCCTATATTTTCAGGGCCAAATGCGACATCTTCTTCGACAATGGTGCAAACAATCTGGTTGTCAGGGTTTTGAAATACCATGCCAGCTTTGCGTCGGATTTCCCACAGACAATTCGGATCCGCAGTATCGTGTCCATCAATTGTGACCTTGCCATTTTGAGGGTGTAATAATGCATTCATCAATCGCGCAAACGTTGATTTTCCAGAACCATTGCGCCCAAGCACAGCAACAAAACTCCCTTTTTCAAACGTCACGCTGATTCCATCAATAATCCAGGGAATCTCCTCTTGATTATATTTATAATTCACATCATCAAATTGTACAATTTCCAAACGATCACCCCTGCTTCTTCGTTCATAACCTTATAATAACACAAATAGGGACTTGGAGTTGTCCAAATCCCTATTAACAATGTAAAGATTATACTAGCTCAAGACTCACAACTTCCGCTGCATCGCCTCTTCTTGGCCCGAGCTTGTAGATTCTTGTGTATCCGCCATTCCGCTCAACATACTTTGGCGCAATGTCGTCAAACAATTTGTCCACAATCTTCTTGCCATTCTTATCGGATTTCTTGAAAACCCATTGAATCGCTTTTCTTCTTGCATGCAATCTAGAAGGCATGTCCACCGCAACCATCTCGGTCTTGGTCTCTCTATCCACCACTAAATATTTGCGTCCATTTTTGGAAGTCTTGCTCACGGTCACTTTGTTGCCCTTTGAATCAAGTTTCGCCTTAGTGATCGTAACAGACTTTGAAGTCACGTTGCCAACCTCTTTCGCAGCCATTGAAATCAATTGCTCTGCAATGTTTTTTACTTCCTTTGCTCTCGCCTCAGTCGTGATAATCTTTCCGTTTTCCAAAAACGCTGTTACAAGATTTTTCAGCAAAGCTTTTCTCTGGTCAGTTGCCCTGCCGAGTTTCCTTTGTATAGGCATTTTGTATCCCTCCTTAAATAAAACTTCGTTTCATTATGATTCATCTTTCGCTTGGAACGTATAACCCAGCGAATCTAACTTATTGATTACTTCTTCGAGCGACTTACGTCCAAGATTTCGAACTTTTGCCATCTCATCCTCTGATCTGTTTAACAACTCGGTCACCGTATTGATGCCCGCTCTCTTCAGACTGTTGTAAGCGCGGACGGAAAGCTCAAGTTCTTCAATCGTCATTTCATTTGCACGATCATTCTTTGATTCCTCTTTTTGAACGAGAACCTCAGTAGAGCGCGCACTTTCAGACAAATCGATAAACAAATTCAAGTGTTCATTCAGCACTTTAGCCCCAAGACTCAACGCTTCATCTGGTGCAATCGTGCCATTCGTCCATACATCAATAGCCAGCTTGTCAAATTCAATGGACTGTCCAACTCTGGTGTTTTCAACAGAATAATTCACCTTTACAACTGGTGTAAAAATCGAATCAATCGGAATATACCCAATTGGTTGATGTGGCTGCTTGTTTTTGTCTGCCGCAACATACCCTCTGCCAGAATCAATTGACATTTCAATGTATACTTTTTGCTGTCCATTTGAAGTTGCAATGTGATGGTCCGGATTCAGAATCTCAACATCGCTGTCTACAATAATGTCTTTTCCAGTGATTGCCCTTTGATCGGAAACATCAATATAAATCGTCTTAGGCTCATCGCCAAACATTTTAATTGATAATCCTTTGATGTTCAGGATAATCTCTGTTACATCTTCAACAACGCCAGGTATCGTAGAAAATTCATGAAGCACGCCGTCGATTTTAATTCCTGTCACTGCTGCACCAGGTAACGATGATAAAAGAATTCTTCTCATCGAATTGCCTAATGTAATGCCGTAGCCTCTTTCTAATGGCTCAATGACAAATCTACCATAGGACTTATCTTCACTCATATCAACACATTCAATTATTGGTTTTTCAATTCCAATCATTCATAACCCTCCCCAGATTTTCGAATAATATTTTGGGCTTGCTAATCTATCAAACTATTACTTGGAGTAGAGCTCGACGATAAGATGCTCTGAGATATCAAGATCGATGTCTTCTCTCGTCGGCATTGCAATAACTTTTCCCACTAGGTTCTCTGGATCAATTTCAAGCCACTTTGGAATTGGATTTCCGCCAACCGCTTCTTGAATTGCAGCGAACTTGTCACTTCCTTTGCTCTTCTCACGAATCGCAATCACATCGCCCGATTTCAACAAATAGGAAGGAATATTGACCTTCTTACCGTTGACCGTGAAATGTGCGTGGTTAACGAGTTGTCTTGCCTCCGCTCTTGATGTTGCCAGACCTAACCTGTATACCGTATTATCAAATCTAGTTTCTAATAATGTGAGTAAGTTTTCGCCAGTGATGCCTTTTTTTCTTGAAGCCATTTCGAAATACTTTCTAAACTGAGATTCAAGAACCCCGTAATATCTTCTCACTTTTTGCTTTTCTCTCAACTGAATACCATACTCAGATGATTTCTTTCTTTGCTGTCCGTGCTGCCCAGGCGCATAATTTCTTTTTTCTATCGCACACTTACCAGTGTAACATTTCGTACCTTTTAGAAAAAGTTTAAGTCCCTCTCTGCGGCAAAGTCTGCACGATGCATCAGTATATCTTGCCATTATGAATTACACCTCCAAAATTTTTCTTCAACAACTGTTAAACTCTTCTTCTCTTCGGTGGTCTACAGCCGTTGTGTGGGATTGGAGTGACATCTTTAATCAGACTCACTTCAAGTCCAGCACCTTGCAATGCCCTAATTGCAGCTTCTCTTCCAGCCCCAGGACCCTTTACAAAAACTTCTACTGCCTTTAGACCATGCTCCATCGCTGCCTTTGCAGCCGTTTCTGCTGCCATTTGTGCAGCAAACGGAGTGCTTTTTCTCGAACCTCTAAATCCAAGGCCACCTGCGCTCGCCCATGCCAGTGCATTCCCTTGGGTGTCAGTAAGAGTTACTATTGTGTTATTAAAACTTGAACGAATATGTGCTTGCCCTCGTTCAATGTGTTTATTGACTTTCTTTTTTCTAGTCGTTCTTCTTCCTGTAGCTACCTTAGCCATTACGCAACTCCACCTCCACTATTTCTTTTTATTTGCGACCGTCTTGCCAGGACCTTTTCTTGTCCTCGCATTCGTCTTTGTTCTCTGTCCACGAACAGGCAAACCAAGTCTATGCCTTCTGCCTCTGTAACAACCAATTTCAATGAGTCGTTTGATATTCAAGGCAATTTCTCTCCTTAAATCTCCTTCAACCTTTTGGTCATTATCAATGTTTTCTCTCAATTTACTAATCTCTTCGTCAGTCAAATCTTTCACTCTCGTGTCAGGATTCACACCGGTTTTCGATAGTATTTGATTCGATCTTGTCCTACCTATGCCAAAGATATAGGTGAGTCCGATTTCAACTCTCTTTTCTCTTGGCAAATCAACGCCAGCTATACGAGCCATGCTTTGAAACACCTCCAAAATGTTCAATCATCCAATATAGTATCCGAACCTTACGTTGCTGATTCCAACACCAACCCTGTGTGTCTTTTCAACATCAAAAATTTATTTAAACACTACGAGACACGCCTTACGTGGATTGGTACGTCGGCATGCAGCCGCTCTCGAAACGTTTATTTCATCACAAACAGTCAAAATCACCCTTGCTTTTGCTTATGCTTCGGGTTTTCACAAATGACCATAACTCTTCCGTTTCTCTTGATAATTTTACATTTCTCACAAATCACTTTTACTGATGGTTTTACTTTCATTTTCTTATCCTCCTAAGTAAAATAGGCATTATTTGCCTCTCCAAGTAATTCTACCTCTAGTCAAGTCATACGGTGATAGTTCCAAGTTGACCTTGTCCCCAGGTAAAATTTTGATATAGTTCATTCTAAGTTTACCTGAAATATGTGCAAGTACTTTATGCTCATTCTCAAGTTCAACCAAAAACATAGCATTGGGCAGTGCTTCAAGGACTTTCCCTGTTACTTCAATGACATCTTCTTTTGACAATCAGGTCTACCTCCTTGCGTCGTTCTAAATTTCACGACGCAGACTATTATACTATCATTCATTTTCATTTGCAACACTTAAAATCATTTTTCTTAATTCTGCATTTAAGTTTGGCGCGCCAAGTGCTTTTTTTTGCATGAATTCAGTGAAAACGGTGTTCGTGAGCTGCAAATGCTTCATTTTCTTTTTCTTTGGGGTCTCGATTTTTCTCAGATCCCCGTCAGCAATGAAAACATAGTGCTCATCTATGATTTGCAGGATCAGAAAAAGTCTGCCTTTGTCTCTGCCAGCTTTTGATTTCACTAGCCTTCCAATCAACTCTTCCATTTTTTATGACTCCTCTAATGTAACAATCAATGGTGCTCCATCCATGACGATAATTGTATTTTCATAATGTGATGAAAGTTTACCATCATTTGTAACTACTGTCCATCCATTTTGCTTTGTTTTCACACGCGAAGTCCCCGCGTTAATCATTGGCTCAATTGCCAAAGCCATACCAGCCCTTAATCTTGGCCCTTTGTATTTTGATCTGAAATTTGGAATACTAGGGTCTTCATGCAGTTTTTTCCCAATGCCATGACCCGTTAAATCGGTTACAATAGAAAACCCGTTTTTGTGCACATAATCTTCAATCGCACCCGAAATGTCATCAATTCTGTGGTCTGGAACCGCTTGTTTGATTCCTTCGAAAAAACTAGCCTCAGCAACAGCCATGATCTGCTTCGCTTGTGCAGAAATCTCGCCAACACCCCAGGTCCGAGCCGCATCCGTATGAAAGCCCTCATAATATACACCAACATCAACACTTATGATATCACCGTCTTGTAATTGCGTTTGATCTGGAATTCCATGAACCACCTGTTCATTCACTGAAGTGCATATTGATGCTGGAAAATCAATCACACCTGACATTTGATAGCCTTTGAAAGAAGGGATGGCGCCTCTAGATAGTATTAGTTTTTCTGCAATCTCATCAAGTTGTTTTGTAGTCATTCCAGGGCGAATCGATTCTTCCAGTTTCTTCAACACGGCAATGAGGATTGCGCCAGATTTTTTCATGATTTCAATTTCAGATTTACTTTTAATACTTACCATAGGGACCTCCGTTATTCCAAACTTTCCAAAACGGTTTGGAGTTTGTTCCAACTTTCACTGACACCATGAGTACTTTCAATTTCCACTAATAAACCCTGGTTTCGATAGTATTCGACTAATGGTTCACTTTTTTTATGATACGTATCCAATCTTTTTTTGATTGTTTCCGGATTATCATCGTCACGATGAATCAGTTGCGTCGAGCAAACGTCACAGATGTTTTCTACTTTCGGTTGAATATAAACGATGTGATAAGACGCCCCACAATGTGGACAAACACGTCTGCCTGAAATGCGAAGAATAATACTGTCATCAGAAGCATAAATATTCAAGGCCAGAGCTAATTTCAAACCATGACTCTTCAACATTTTATCAAGTGCCTTTGCCTGAAGCAATGTTCTTGGAAAGCCGTCTAGAATGAATCCTGACTCATATTCTGGTTTGACAAGTGCATCTCGCACTAAATCGATCGTCACATCATCGGGACATAATTCGCCTTTATCAATATACGATTTTGCAATAATGCCAAGTGGCGTTAATTCTCTAATATTATCACGAAAAATATCACCAGTAGAGATGTGTGGAATCTTATACTTCTCTGTAATCATTGCTGCGAGTGTCCCTTTACCTGCACCAGGAGCACCTAATAAGACTATTTTCATAATTTCACTTCCAATAGGTTTTCGGCGAGATGGTAAATCCCGCCGAAAAAAATAATTGATTATTTTACTGCAATTACAACTAATCCTTATTCAAGAAACCCTTTGTAATGTCTCATTAACATCATAGATTCGATTTGTTTCACTGTTTCAAGCGCAACGCCGACTAAGATCAAAACTGCGGTACCCCCAAACCAGATTCCTTGTATTCCAGTCACTGAACCAATAATGATTGGGAAGACAGTAACAATGGCCAAGAAGAAACCACCAAACCATGTAATGCGACCAAGTACTTTTGAAATGTAATCAGACGTAGGTTTTCCAGGTCTAACACTTGGAATAATACCACCATTTTTCTTTAAATTATTTGCAATCTCAATCGGATTGAATTGGATGACCGCATAAAAGAAAGTAAAGAAGATAATGAGGATCGAATAAACCACGGAATAACCAACTGCACCCCATCCTGTATCCGGTCTCGTGAAAAATGCAACGATACCAGATGAAGTATCTCCGCCAAACAGTCCAATAATCGTTGATGGGAACATCATGATTGACATCGCAAAAATAATTGGAATAACGCCGGCGAGATTTACCTTAATTGGAATGTGCGTGCTTTGACCACCATACATCTTCCGGCCAACAACCCGCTTTGCATATTGAACTGGAAGTCGCCGCTCTGCCTGATTGACCCAAATAACGGCTGCAATCACAGCGAGGAAAACAACTAGAATAACAGCGAGTCCTAGGATACCTAAGATACCAGGTCCAAACTTTCCACCAATTGCATTTTCATAAAGTGAATACATTCCCATTGGTGCACGGGAAACAATACCCGCAAAAATCAATAGAGAAATACCGTTCCCAACGCCTTTTTCAGTGATTTGCTCACCAAGCCACATCAGGAACGCAGTTCCCGCAGTAAGTGAAAGTGCTATGGTCAAGTATTCAATGAATCCAGGATTTGGATTTGTCAGTGAATTCATGTTTTTCATGGAAATGAACATGACACTCGCCTGAAAAAATCCAAGAATAACGGTACCATATCGCACGTACTGTTGAATTTTCTTTCTGCCCTCTTCGCCCTCTTTTTGAAGTCTTTCAAGACGAGGAATCGCAACCGTAAGTAGTTGCATGATGATCGAAGAATTGATGTAAGGTGTAATACTCATCGCAAAAATCGTAGCAGCTTTCAAAGATCCACCAGAAATAATATCAACCATACCGAATAAAGACCCTAAATTGTTGAATGCTTTCTGAAATTCCGCGGCATTAATCCCTGGAATCGGAATATGTGAACCAAAGCGAAACACTAATAACATAAAAATAGTGAATAAAAGTTTCCTACGTAAATCAGCAATTTTAAAGGCATTTCTAA
>JBAXOJ010000081.1:0-9959 GCA_037133315.1 Clostridia bacterium | reverse complement strand
GCGGCGGAATACGCAAAGACTTATAAAATGTAAGTGCAATTGGCTCAAAAACCATAAGGAGGGTCTGATAATGAAGATTTTGTACAGTACGACCGCAGTGAGTACGGGAGGCAGAGACGGGCAAGTGCATGTGGAAAACAGCCCACTGGTATTCGAGATGGCACTTCCCCCAGAGCTTGAAGGAAAAAAAGAATTTGGCGCGAACCCTGAGCAACTCTTCGCGGCAGGCTATGCAGCCTGCTTTGGAAGTGCGCTCCAACACGTCATCAAAGCGCACAAACTTGACATTCCTGTGCCGACGGTCCACAACACGGTTGGGATTGGCCGCAATCTACTCGGCGGTTTCTCTTTAGCCGTGGACATCGTTGTCGACTTCAAAGGCGTAGACCAAAAGCTGGCCGACAAAATCGCCGCCGAAGCCCACACGGTCTGCCCGTATTCGAATGCGACCAAAGGCAACATCGACGTTAAGATCTCTGCAAAAGTCATTTGAATGTAAGTGCAACTGGCTTCGCGCGTCGCATTTTGCGCTGACACGCGCCGCAAAAAGACGAGTGTGTTAAAAAGCGGCCCTCTGTTCCTGTTTCCGCGGCAGAGGACCTTTTTTTAACACATTTTTCTCCCTAGAACCTGTGTTTTTAACACATTGCCTTTACCTTCTTGTTTTTAAGCCGAATTGCGAGGTCGTTTTTGGCGTATTTTCATAATTTCTGTGCTTGTATATGGAATTATTTAGGAGGGTGTGTTAAAAAACCAAACTCTAAGGATTTTTTTGTGTTAAAAATCAGGCCTCTGCCGCGGAGATAGGCTTAGAGGCCCCGATTTTAACACACCCTTGACTTTATTGAGGTTTTGGCAGGTGATTTAGGCTTGACACCTGCCATTTCTCCTCCTATAATATAAGTAAATGCTTATACTATAAGCGCGCACTTATGCAACGCGCGCCATATAAGCACTTAAACTAGGAGGAGAAATGAAATGAATGGAACAACTACTATGACTCAAGTGTTTAAAGCCCTTGCCGACGAGAATCGGCTTAAAATAGTGCAACTCTTGTCGCAAGGCACGCTGTGCGCCTGCAAAATTCTAGAAAGTTTTGCGTTTTCACAGCCAGCATTGTCGCAGCACATGAAGGTGCTCATCACGGCAGGTGTTGTGACTGGCGCGCGACAGGGAAACTGGATGCATTATTCATTGAATGAAGAGACAATGGAAGGATTAAAAGTGTTCGTGACCGAAATCCAGAGTGCGGTTGGCGACAGTGGCCAGGATGCAGGCGGATGCGCCCCCGACGCCTGCGGCGGCACGCTCGCGCCCGACGATTGTGGCATCGCCCCAGACGACAGAGGCATCGCGCCCAGTGCGGGCCAGAGCAGCCTGAAGATGGAGTGTGGCGCTGATGTTTGATGCGCTTGACTGGTTGCTAGGGACCATCACAAATGTGCTGAGCGCCGGGCTGACGGCCGCGATCCAAGGGGTCGCAGGGCTGCTGCATTGGGACGCGTCATTCGTGAATTCGAAAGAATTCGCGGGTTCCATCCAGTTTTTCTTTTATGATACGATGAAGATTTTCCTGATGTTGATCGTCATCATCTTCATCGTGTCGATCATTCGGAGCTTTTTCCCGCCCGAAAGGACCAAGCGGTTACTTGGGGAAGGCAAACGGCGCGGCTTTCTCGGCAACATCGCAGCTTCGTTGCTGGGCGTGGTGACGCCGTTTTGCTCGTGTTCGGCGGTGCCGGTATTCATCGGCTTCGTGGAGGCGGGGGTGCCGTTGGGTGTGACCTTTTCCTTTCTCATTGCGTCCCCGATGGTCAACGAAGTTGCAATCATCATGCTATGGGGCTTGTTTGGGTGGGAAATCACACTGCTCTATATCGCGACGGGACTTCTGATTGCGATTTTTGCGGGGTTGTTGATTGGCAAACTCAAGATGGAACGCTTCGTCGAAGGATATGTATACGAAATGAAAATGGGTTCCCTCGAGATTGAAAAGCCCACATGGCAGGAGCGCCTCAAAGATGCGTGGCGTTATGTTTTAGAAATCCTAAAAAAGATCTGGATTTACGTGCTCGTGGGGATTGCGATTGGCGCGGTCATGCACGGTTGGGCGCCCGCGGGCATCTTGGCGCAGTATGCGGGGCGGGACAATCCGTTTGCGGTGTTTGTTGCCGTGCTGATTGGGATTCCGCTCTACTCAAACGCGGCGGGTACGATTCCAATTGTGAGCGAATTGACGCGGCTGGGGATGCCGATTGGAACGGCGTTGGCGTTTATGATGTCGGTGACGGCGCTGAGTTTACCGGAGCTGATTTTGTTGCGACGCGTGCTCAAACCAAGGCTTTTGGCTGTGTTTGTGGGAGTTATGGCAGTGAGTATTGTCATCATCGGGTATATATTTAATTTTGTGATTCGATAAAAAGAGAGGATTTGAGGACATGAACATCAAAATTTTAGGTTCGGGTTGTGCCAGTTGCAAGAAGCTGCAAGCGCTGACAGAGGGCGTGTTGCAGGAGTTGGGCGTGACGGCGGAGGTGGAAAAGGTCGAGGACATGAAGTCCATCATCGGCTACGGGGTCATGCGGACGCCAGCCATCGTCATCGATGAGAAGGTCAAGGCGTTTGGCAGAATTCCAAGCAAGGACGAGATCAAAAAGTATATCATGGAGGCAAAGGGGTAATTTTCATGGAAAACACAAAGCAAGCAAGGCTATCTTTTTTGGACCGGTTTCTAACGCTCTGGATCTTCCTCGCCATGGGCATCGGCGTGCTTGGCGGCTTCCTGTTTCCGCAGGTTGCGCAGTCGCTCAGCACACTTTCCAGTGGGACCATATCCTGGCCAATCGCGATTGGGCTCATTGTGATGATGTACCCGCCGTTGGCGAAGGTCAAGTACGAGGAAATTGGGCAGGTCGTGCGCGACAAAAAAGTCTTCGCATTTTCGCTCATTCAAAACTGGATCATCGGGCCGATTCTGATGTTTGGGCTCGCGATTCTATTCCTGAGCGACAAACCGGAATTCGCTATCGGGCTTGTCATCATCGGGCTGGCGCGCTGCATTGCGATGGTCATCGTCTGGAATTCGCTCGCGCGTGGGGATAGCGAATATGCGGCGGCGTTGGTCGCGTTGAATTCGATTTTTCAAATTCTGCTTTATGCAGCGTACATTTTCATTTTTGTGACTGTGTTGCCAAAACTGCTCGGACTCGCCTGGGGCGGGCAAGCGGTGGATGTTTCCATATGGGAAGTCGCGAAAAGTGTGCTGATTTATCTGGGCATTCCGTTTGCGGCTGGCTTTCTCACACGATTTACCTTGATCCGCATGAAGACGAAAGAGTGGTACGACAACGTCTTCATCCCGAAAATCTCACCGCTGGCGCTCCTTGCGTTGCTTTATACTATTGTGATTATGTTTGTGTCAAAAGGCGAGCAAATCATCAACAACCCGCTTGACGTCGTCCGCATTGCGATTCCGCTCCTCATTTATTTTGCAATCATGTTTTTTGTGAGTTTTTACATGTCTTATCGAGCAGGATTCTCTTACGAGAAAACGGTAACGCTCGCATTCACGGCGGCAAGTAACAATTTTGAGCTTGCCATTGCGGTCGCAGTTGCTGTGTTTGGCATTGCCTCGGATGTGGCCTTCGCGGCGGTCATCGGACCGTTGGTGGAAGTCCCCGTCATGATCGCACTCGTCAACGCAGCGCTATTCTTTAGAAAGAGGTGGAAGAAATGAAGATTTTAATCATTGGCGCAGTCGCCGCAGGTACGTCAGCCGCTGCAAAAGCCCGTCGCAACAGCGAGGAAGCGGAAATCAAGATTTATGAGAAGGACCAGTTCATTTCCTATTCGGGCTGTGGCATGCCCTATTTTCTTGGAGGGCAGGTGGCGCAGGTGGAGGATCTCACCCCGCGCGATCCGGCGTTTTTCAAGGAGAAATACAACGTCGACATCCTCACGCGGCACGAAGTCACGGACATCAACCCCTCAAAAAAGTTTCTTACCGTCAAGAATATGGAGACGGGGGAGGTCTTCGAAGACAGTTATGACAAACTGGTCGTCGCGACTGGCGCAACGTCAATCATCCCCCCAATCAAAGGGTCTGCTGGCGCAAACGTTTTCGCCTTGCGCAACATCAACGATATGATCAAAATCTCTGACTTTATTGCGCGCGCGCAACCGCAAAACGCGGTCATCATCGGTACGGGCTTCATCGGCCTTGAAGTGTGCGAAAGCCTCGTCGCCCGTGGAATTTCAACCACCCTGGTGGAAAAGTTGCCACAAGTGGCGCCAGGACTCGACTCAGAGGTGGCATCGTATGTGCAGGCGCACATAGAAAAACACGGCACCCGCGTCATCACGTCCGCAGAGATTGTAGAAATTGCGTCCGCACAAGTCTCTTTAGCGGACGGCACGCGGCTTTCCGCGGAGCTGGTCATCATGGCGACTGGGGTCCGCCCGGAGGTTTCGCTCGCGAAAGCGGCCGGCATCACACTCGGCGCGACAGGCGCCATCAAGGTGGATGCGGAAATGAAGACGAATTTTCCGGACATTTACGCATGCGGCGATTGCATCGAACAGTTTCAATCGACGACTGGCGCGCCGATCTACCGGCCGCTCGGTTCCACCGCGAACAAAACCGGCAGAATTGCCGGTGACAGCATGACCGGTGGAGACCTTACATTCCAGGGCGTCCTGGGGACGGGGATCTTTCGAATTTTCGGATTGGCTGTCGCGCAAACGGGCCTAACGGAGCGCGAAGCAACCGCACAAGGGTTTGACGTTGTGACTTGCATCAACATCAAACCCAGCAAACCCGAATACATGGGCGGAAAAGAGATGGTGATCAAGGCCGTCGCCGAGCAGGGTTCTGGACGGCTGCTTGGCGCGCAAATCATCGGCGAGGATGGCGTCGACAAACGCATCGATGTGTTTGTGACCGCCATCACCTTTGGGGCGACCGCCGGGGCGCTCGCGCATCTGGACTTGGCGTATGCGCCGCCGTTTTCGACGACCAAGGATCCCGTCATGTACACAGGCATGATTCTCGAAAACGTCCTCCACCGCGGACGCCCTTTGATGACTGCGTCCACGCTCGCCACACTCATCGAAGCGGGGGAGGCAGTCAACCTGATTGACGCGCGCGTCGCAACCCAGTACGCCAAGGAACACATCCGCGGCGCGGAAAGCATCCCGCTCGAAAACCTGCGTGCCGCAGCGGCGGCGCCGCCCGCTCCCACCTCCGACTCTACGCCCGCACCCGCGACCATCCTTGACAAGGAGGCGATTACGGTCACCTACTGCAACAAGGGCGTCACAGGCAACGCCGCCCAAAACATCCTTCTTCATAGCGGGTTCAAGCGCGTCTACAACCTGTCGGGCGGGTTTAAGAATTACAAGAAAACGAAGAAAGTTTAGCGCTTGGTAGGGTTCTTGGCGAGCAAGTCCCTGCGCGGGACTTGCCAGCGAAAAACCCTACCAAGAATCGGTTTTCAACGTCTCCAAAAGTGGCATTTTAGACAATTGCCTTTACCTTTTGCCTTTGTGTTTTGGATAATACATCCTTTTTGCGTAAAAGGGCGATTGGAAGGAGCAAAATCTCACGATTTTGATTGAGCACGGCGTCGCTGGTAGGGAAATTTGCGACCAAGTCCCGCCGTTGGTAGGGTTCTGGGCGAGCAAGTCCCGCGTAGGGACTTGCTCGCCAAAAATCCTACCAGTCACCGCACACTTCACCTCGCCCGCAAAGTTTTAGTTGTGCGAACCCCGAATCTGAGTTAAAATGAGTGCGTAGACGAAATTCCTTGGAGGAGACTAGATTTTGAACAACTTAATGATGGCAGATAGCGTGCTGGCGCAAGTCGAAAAGCCAGCAAGATACACAGGCGGGGAACTGAACAGCATCATGAAAAACGCAAGCGAGGTCGACATCCGCTTTGCGTTTTGTTTTCCGGATTCCTATGAAATTGGAATGTCGCACCTTGGCATGAAAATTCTTTACCATATCCTGAATGAGCGCAAGGATATATGGTGCGAACGCGTTTTTGCGCCGTGGATCGATATGGAAGCGCAGATGCGTGCGCTCAAAGTGCCGTTGTTTGGGCTGGAGTCGCAGGAACCTATCGAGACATTCGACTTCATCGGCTTCACGCTCCAGTACGAGATGAGTTTCACCAATATCCTCAACATGCTTGATTTGGCGGGGGTTCCGCTGCGTACCGCAGAACGCCTCGAGCGCTCCGAGCGTCCCGAGCGCGCATTTCCGTTCGTCTGTGCGGGCGGGCCGTGTGCTGTGAATCCCGAGCCGTTGGCGCCGTTTGTGGATTTTTTCATGATTGGCGAGGGCGAGGAAGTCATCCTCGAGGTCATGGACGCATACCTAGAATGGAAAGATTCGGGGACGCCGAGGAAGGCGTTTCTTAAAAAATTGACGCAAGTAGAAGGCGTCTACGTCCCGCTGTTTTATGATGTGACGTATCAGGAAGACGGCACAATCCAGTCGTTTCAGCCGAACGAGGCGGGCGTGCCAGCCATCATTCGCAAACGCATCATCAAAGACCTGGACCAAGTCAGCTATCCAGACAAAGTGGTTGTGCCGTTCATCGATATCGTGCACGACCGCGTGATGCTCGAGCTGTTTCGCGGGTGTATCCGCGGGTGCCGCTTTTGCCAGGCCGGTTTCATTTATCGGCCGGTGCGCGAAAAGTCACCTGAAAAGCTGACGGAAATCGCGCGCAACCTGATTGCAAACACGGGGTACGAAGAAATCGGCCTCCTCTCCCTGAGTACCAGTGATTACACGGGGCTTGAAGCGCTGGCGTTGCCGTTGCTCGAAGAAATGGAACAGCAAAAGGTGAGCTTTTCGCTGCCTTCGCTGCGCATCGATTCGTTTTCCATGGAACTCATGCAAAAGGCGCAGAAGGTGCGCAAAAGCGGTTTGACGTTTGCGCCCGAGGCAGGGACGCAACGCCTCAGAGACGTCATCAACAAAGGCGTCACCGAAGAGGATCTGTTTCGCTCTGCGAAAATGGCGTTTGAAGGTGGGTGGACGAGTGTGAAACTGTATTTCATGCTGGGACTCCCAACCGAGACGATGGCGGATGTGGACGGCATCGCGGCACTGGCGCAGGGCGTGTTGCGCGTGTGGCACGCGGTTCCGAAGGAGTTGCGCAAGAAATCGATTTCCATTTCGGTCAGCGCGGCGGCCTTTGTGCCAAAGCCGTTTACCCCGTTTCAGTGGGTGGCGCAGGACACGATTGCAGTCATGAAGGAAAAACAATTCCACCTGAAGGATCAAATGAGAGACAAGAAAATCTCGTTCAAATATCACGATTCGAATATCAGCTTGCTGGAGGCGGTGTTTGCGCGCGGGGACCGGCGTCTGGCGGATGTCCTGGAACTGGCGTGGCGCAACGGTTGCAAGTTTGACAGCTGGGACGAACACTTCAAAAACTCCGTCTGGCTCGAGGCCTTTGCGGCGCTGGGCGTGGACCTGTCATTTTATGCGCATCGCGTCAGGGACTTCGCGGAAATTCTGCCGTGGGACCACATCGACGTCGGCGTGCACAAGAAATACCTCATCAACGAGGCCAAACTCGCACTGCTCGAGCATACCACACCACATTGTCGTCAGACGTGCACGGCTTGCGGGGCGAATCGCCTGGCGGATGCCAACTGCGTGTGTCAGGAGGTGCTGGCATGAGCGGTGCAACCAAGGCTTCGAGCAATTTCACCATCCGTTTTCATTTCGAACGCACCGGCCGCCTCAGATTCACGGGCCACCTGGACATGCTGCGGACGTTCCAACGCGCGTTTATGCGAGCCAAGACGCCCATTGCCTATTCGCAGGGCTTCAACCCACATCCCGAATTCGTTATTGGGATGCCACTTGGCGTGGGCACCACCAGCGAGGCCGAGTACGCGGACCTGGGCATGGACACCAAAGTCCCAATCGACTCCTTTGTCGCTGCGCTCAACGCAAAGCTACCCGACGGGTTAAGAGTACTCTCCGCGACCTACAAAAACAACAAAGACAACATCATGGGAAAGGTCGATGAGCTGAAGTGTTTGATTCGTTTTGAAGCCCCAGGAGACGCAACGCAACGATTAGATGCGCTCCACCGCATGCTCGAAAAGAGCGAAATTTTCGTCGAGAAGACGACAAAAAAAGGCAAGTCGATGATTGAAATAAGGTCAAAAATCCGCGACGCGCAGATGGTTGCGGACGACATCGTCGCACTGCGCTGTGATGCGGGCAGCCACTCGAGCCTGAGCCCCGAACTTTTTGTGGAGGCACTGCGTCAAGAGATGGAACGGGTCGTGGGCCCGTTGCCAAAGGAATACGTGACGGTGCACCGGACGGCGATTTCGGTGGAGAAGGACGGCAAACTTTGGAATCCGATGGATCCAGAGGCCTTGAAATAAGGAGGGACTTGAGTTGAACTATGATATTTTGATTGATGTTTCTGTGTGCGAAAAACGCCTAGCGATTGTCGAAGATGGGGAAGCGATTGAAATCCAAATTGAGCGACCGTTTCCAGAGCGCCTCGTCGGCAACATTTACCGTGGCATCGTAAACACCGTGCTCCCGGGCATGCAAGCGGCCTTCGTGGACATCGGGATGGACAAAAACGCCTTCCTTTATGCAGGGGATGTGGTGTCGCGCCTCGATTTCGAGCAGGATCATATGGAGAGCGAGACGGATATACTCAAAGATTTCAGAATTGAAACGGTCCTCAAAGCGGGGCAGGAGATAGCGGTGCAGGTCATTAAAGAACCCATGGGGACGAAGGGCCCGCGTGTCACCACAAACATTTCTCTGCCGGGGCGTTATGTCGTGCTCCTGCAGAATTCCGAACATATCGGCGTCTCGCGGCGGATTTCTGACGAGGACGAACGCTTGCGCCTGAAGGAACTCGCCAAAGCCAACCTCCCGAAGGGGTTTGGGCTCATCATGCGGACGGTCGCCGAGGGGCTTTCGGAAGAGGAAATGAAACACGAACTCGTTCTGCTGAAGCGTTTGAGCGACGCGGTCGAAAAGAAAATGAAGGCGGCGAAGGTTGCGCCGTGCATCCATAAGGACTCGGACTTGGTGGAGCGCGCAATTCGCGACATTTTGACCGACGATGTGGCACGGGTGATCATCAACGACGTCAACGAGTACGAGCGCATCTTGGAATTTGCCGAAACCGTCGCGCCCGAAATGAAACATAAAATTCAACTTTACAATAAAAGTTACAATCTCTTTGAGTTCTACGGCGTCAGCGCGGCTCTGGACTCGATTCGCGAGCGCAAAGTCTGGCTGAAAAGCGGCGGCTACCTTGTCATCGACAAGACGGAGGCCTTGACGGTCATCGACGTCAACACCGGGAAGTTCACGGGCTCCCACAGTCTGGAGGAGACAGTCTTCAAGACAAACATGGAGGCGGCGAAAGAAATTCCCTACCAACTGCGCCTGCGCGACATCGGCGGCATCATTGTCGTGGATTTCATCGACATGAAGACGGACGAAAACCAGGCGGAAGTGCTGGACCTCTTGAAACAGGAAATCCGGCGCGACAAGACAAAGGCCACGGTCATCGGCATGACGGGACTCGGACTCATTGAAATCACGCGCAAAAAAGTCAAGCAAGAAGTCAACACCTTTCTCGGCGCGGACTGCCTCTACTGCGGCGGCACCGGCAAAATCACGTCGCCATACGTCGTGGTCAGACGCGTGGAGGCCGATCTGGAGCGCCTACTCGGGCTTAACAAACACACCCAAATCCCTGCCACGCCGGGTCCGGCTGGCCAACAAAAAGTGAAAGTGGAACTCCACCCATCCATCGCCGCGGTAATTAATGCGCGGGGATGCGAGCTTGGCACCGTCATCAAACGTCACTTTGCGCGCGAAATTGAGTTCTCCAGCAACAGTCTGCTGGGGTACGAGGAAATCCGCGTGCGGTTTTTAGATGAGGAAT
>JBAXOJ010000080.1:0-10018 GCA_037133315.1 Clostridia bacterium | reverse complement strand
ATCCAACTCTTCGCGTACCAATGAATCGCGTAGGTGTTTTTGGTTTTGTGCAACACGCCGGTGCTGTCATCGAGTGGATTGAAAAACTCTTTTGGATAAATCGTAATGCCTTCGATTTGTTGCGTCCCCGTCATATTTTCCAATCCATGCAAAAGTAAAAGTTCCGTCGTATATTTCACAACCGTTTTGGTATTCAAAGTGCCATCTGCATTGCAAAACGTCAAATCTGCATAAGTTTGGATCAACTCTTGATAGATTGCATGACCAGGCGCAACTGCAAGCCCAAGCCCTGGTGCAACCTCGATCGCGTGTACCGGAGTGCCATCTACTTCACAGCCCATAAAGGCACCTGTCGCGAGAATGTCTGTCATCGATTGGATGACTTCTACATCGGTATCAAAATAAACGCCGCCATGCTGGTATAGAATTTGAAATCTTGCATAGTCACTGACAAACGCATATTTTTTCGCCGCGTATGCTTGCTTAGTATAAGGAATGCAATCGACATCAAAATTGGACTCATTCCATTCTTTGATTTCATAGTCAGGAAAATACTTTTTCCAAGAATTCAGGCATTTCACTGCCTTCTTCGGTAACGGTGTTTTTCCAAACCAGCAATAATGAATGATTTTCGGAATCATGTCGAGTGCCTCCTAAAAAATGAAATTGTACGGTAACAAATTGCCACTCGTATTAATTTCAACGTACCAAAAGATAAAATACAAAAGTAACATGATGACCGTGATTAGATTTCGATTTTTCACATCTAGCGTTGCAATTGCCTTCGGCAAGAGCAAAATTGCAAAAATACTGGTGAACAAGGTGATGCGATTCAGATAAGCACTATACATCGTGATGATGACTAAAATCCCGTTGATGAGGGCCATATTAATATAAAACTTGTTTTCTTCAAAAAACGCTTCGCGATTCCGTACAAACAGACAAAAGAAAAATGGGATAAAGTTCACTATGACACGAATTGGATTAATCTGCCGTGTAAAATATTCTACGTTATTATCCGTTGCGCCGAGCCAAACAAAGATGTTTTGATAGAGGACACTGACAACCACTGCCCCGATGATGAGGATTGCGATTTGTTTGGCATCAATTTTCCGCTGTACGACAAACAAAATTGGCAACATGACAATTGCGGATTGATGAAACAACATGGCAATGAAAACGACAATGACATATTTAATGATCCAGTGTTTTTTGGCCAGCGCATGACCCGCAAAAATCACCGCAACTGCGAGACATTGACGCACCGCGTTGAACGAATTCAACCAGTTTCCCATGAAGATATAGAGCATCATAATCAAAAAGAAATTGTCTTTTTTGATGGTCGCTCCATATAGCACTAAGACTGTCGTGATTAAAGAGGAAATGACAAACATCGTAACTGGAGAATCAAAGATGATGTAACTAATCCAGATAATGAAATTAATGCCTGGTTCGTCAAAATTCAAAATATTGTCCAGCGGATTATATTTCGTCATTTCATATATGCTTTTGTAAGTCCAGTAATCCGTGCCAACTTCTTCTCGAAATCCAGTCACAAAAACAAACGCTACCATGATTAAAAACAATCCGAACAGACTGAAATTGACCTGATTGTTTTCTTCGTGTCCATTGATGTAAGCAGTTGCATTTTGTCTATTCACGAGGAATAAACTAATCATTGCAACGAATAGGATGACGATACTATAAACGACCATTCATATGCTCCTCTCACTGCAGTCTTTTAAAATGAATCCATTGATAAATGCGTCTTGGCACAAACCCACCAATCACCTTAATCAAAGGATAAATGTAGTATTTCTTAGGAATCCCAACCAGTTTAAACCCGCGTAGCTTCGTCTTCGCACCATTGATACGGTCTTGTAAACCGCGTCGTTTCATCGTATTGGTATCTTCTAAGACAGTATACAACAAATCGGGGATATTATCTCCCTGAAATCCCGCGGCGAAGAACCGAAACCATAAATCCATATCCTCCACCCGAATGACCGACGGATCCAACGAGTATCCGTTCAATTTCTCGTAGACAAAGGGATACGTCATAATCGTGGCATGGGAAAAGCAAGAGGCGTGGATCATGTCGAATTTTGTCGGACGAGGTGGCTTCACAATGGTGCCGACAATTTTAGTTCCGTCCGAAACTTCAATGCCCGTGCCGACCATGTCGACGTCTGGGTGACTCTGCAAAAAGGCAACTTGTTTCTCAAACCGCGTCGGCGCCGACAAATCATCCGCATCCATGCGCGCAACATACTGCCCTGTCACTTTCTCGAGACAGCGATTCAAGGAATACGGGAGCATTTGATTCTTCTCGTTTTTGATGAGCACAAACTGTTCTGGCATTTTCCCCTGAAACTCTTTTAAAATCGCAAACGTCCCATCCGTGGAACCGTCGTCACAGACGATGAATTCCCAGTTCCCGTACGTTTGGTTGATAATCGATTGAATGCTTTCTGCAACCGTTTCCTCACAATTATAAGTTGCCATAATGACTGAAATTTTCCCGCTCATTCGGATGCCCTTTCTTGAACCGTAATCAGTGTATCATTTTTCAAATGTTGCCCAAATTCATATTGCACCGTACCGTGCGCCTCTTCCGCGCAAATCATACCTATCTCTTCGAGGGTTTTGCGGAGCAAGCCATTTTTGGCTGTCTTCACTACCGTGAACGTTCCGGCTTCCAGCTTGTTTTGCACCAGTAAATGGTGAAACAACGCACTCTCCAAAAACTTTCCGGCAACGCGGCAGGACATGGCAAACTCAATCACATGAAGGCGATTGTTTTTCATTTGAACTTGCCCAAACCCGACGATACCGTATTCTCCATAGATATCTTTGCAGGAAAAAGAAAATACTTGCGCATCTTCTCGTTGTAACATTTGTTCAAACGCCTCTTTCGAATACTTATTTCCCGATGCATTTAACTGATTCGTGCGCAATATAAGTTCGTAGCAGCGCAGTTTTTCTTCTTCCGAAGTCGGCGTAAACAATGTGACTACAATTTCGCAAGATGCAATAAATCCCTCGATATCGCTGCTTTTCTCGCGTTTAATTTGCGTTCGTCTCTCTTCCGCCTGGTACATCAACCGCCTCTTTTTGCTTTCTTCTGTAACCAACACATCAAAGCAATCTTCTTTGAGCAACGCCGTGATGTTTTTTTCGTCGAACACGCGCACCTGTGGTAACGCCGCATGGACTTCGCCACGCTCAAATGCGGTATCGTCTACCAGCGCAAAGGTGTCAACATTGATGTTGAGTTCTTGCGCAATGGCGCCAATTGCTTCGCTCTTCGGATTCCAGCTAATTTGCGGAACCAAGAAATAATCCGCAATGCCCAACGCGCGGAGATGCGCTAGGGCCGGTGCTTCGTCATTCTTACTCGCAATGGACTGGAGGATGCCGCGCTGGTCCAGTGCTTGGATTGTCTCCAGCACGCCGGCACGCAACTGCAACTGACTCAAATCTTCCGTCTCAATTAAGATGCCGTCCCAGATTGTGTTGTCCAAATCCCAGACGACACATTTGACCTTGGGTGCTGGAGACGTTTGTTGCACGCGTGTGCCCGTCACAAAATCGAACCAGAGTAGTTCGATGTCTGCGGCAAGGTCGTTTTCTGGGAAGAGTTTGATTGTATTTCCTGGATGATTGCATGCCTCATTGAGTTCTTCTTTCGGCACCACAAACAAGTTTTCTCCCGTCTCAAGACGAAATGATTTCTTATATACCGAGGACGCGCCGTCATAGATTTCCAACACCAGCGCAAAGGGGTCTGGATGATGACTCACTGCGTGCAACACAAAGGCATCCGCCTGAAGCGGCGCTCCCGCTTGTGGTTTCTTCAACGCACGTCGAAACAAAAACTCAGCGGGTCGAATCAAAGACCATTTCACGCGTGCCGGCACCCTCCATCGCACGACTTTCTGCAGGAAATCGCCTAGGCGCTTTTGTTTTTTTTGGAGCAACACCAATTCCGATTGCTTGTAATACTGAGGATATAAGACGGTCATGAGATTTCCCCACATACGGAATTTCACACGCACGCCAACCCCACCCACCGCATTCGCTTGCGGTTGTTGTAAGATGCTGTTGTCCATGCGTTTGCAACGGCCGTCTTGTCGTGGACTATAATGCGCACAGTTGTGAAAACACGCCGGTGCCGCGCACTCAAGGCAGTGTTCTTCCCACAAACTCACACGAATTTGATCAATGCGAAACACGTCATGAACCGACTTTGTCGTCACAAATGGCGCTTGCTTTTGTTTTTCGTCTGCATAATAGTATTGAACCATGGTTACTCCTGACTCCCCTGTCTTTCTAGTACTTCCTCCATGTGACAACTTTGCATCTGGTATTTCTGGCGCATTTTTTCAAAATAACGCAGAATGTGTTCTAAATTCGCCATATTTTTATCCGTGTTTGCGCCGAAGTTATGAGGATGCCACCACAAATGAAACACCTGCCGATGCTTCGCTGCATGCTTCATCTGCCGTTTCACCCGCAACAATTTGAGCGGCTCTAAAAAAGACATCTTTTGAACATATGGCCTCAGAAATCTTGACCCCCTTAAATTGGTCAAGTCTCCCGCCTCAATATCATAGCAATTATGCCCCGAAAGTGGAAGATAGGTATCCAAAAATCGTAAACTCTTCTTTAAAAAATCGTTTTTAATCCGATAAATCCAGTTCTCTTCTTCTCCCCGAAACACGACAAACCCGTTCGCCTTGATGGCAACCTCGTAGTCTATGCGATGCTGGTTTCGCGGCAACACAAGCGCTTTGAGTGTGAGCCCATTCTGACTTGCAATGCGATTGGCCGCTTTGAGATCTGCGTCAAACGACGCAACCGTCTGCCCTGCTTCATTGCAATAGTAATGCGAAAAAGTATGCGAGGCAATCACTTGCTCTGGCACGCTTTGAATCTGTGCAAGCAACGATTTCGCATAATAGTACGGGCCTTCTCTCTCGGTTTCCGGAATCGTGTCGAGCCAGCGATAACTAGACATCGCGAGATTGGCGTATTGTGGCCACAACGCTTCTTCCGGCATATTTCCCAGGATTTCCGCTTTGGACTGCGCCATCAAAAAGCCCACCATGGCCCACGTGACGTGGATGTTGTGTTGGCGAAACGCCGCAAGCATCTTTGGAATGGCCACCCTGACGCCTTCAAAATTCTTGGCATAGGACTGCAAAATCCCGTCAATGTCGTGCATGCCCCAAAACAGCTCAAAATCAAGTGAAATCACGAGGGAACCACGTTTCACACGCAATGCCTCGATGGTGCGCGCCACGACAAGTTTTTTATCAAAGACTTGCGCCATGTGCGCTCTGCCTGCAACCCCCATTTGGCGACGCTTTTCTTGCGGCAATTCCACGAACTGTTTCATCTTCAAAAACAAATCATCCGCGTCTTGCAACTTGGTGAGATACCCGGTCCTGCCGTCCAACACGGCTTCCATACACCCATGAATGGCGTTGGTAATGACTGGCCGGCACATCGCCGCACTTTCCAGCAAAGTATTGGACATCCCTTCGTGCCAGGATGGCAGGATGACGCAGTGTGCTTGCGCGATAAACGGTCTGACTTCGAGTTGAAATCCATGGAACCGGATCACCCCATCGCGTTCAAGTGCCTCCACGGTCGCCTTGTAATCATCTTCATACCATCCGATAAAATCAAAGGATGTCTCTTGATAGATCGCCTTCAGTCTTTTGATGGCGGTGAATAACTCGTCGACACCCTTCTCTTTCATAATCCGTCCGACAAACAAATAGCGGATGCCGTCCTGCGCGTCAGGATACAACGTGGCAGTGAATTCGTCCAAGTTCACGCCAGCCCCTGGCATCACAATGGTTTGGGCTTTCTTCACGATTTTTTCTTGCACCAAAGTGTCCCGGTTTCCGACGTTTTCGAAGAAGATTCGATCCGCCTTGTTTAAAGAAATCCGATACAGAAACGACACGAGGCGACGCATGAGCCCACCTTGGGCCTGGTAGGCAGATCCTAATCCTGTGACGTTCACGAAGTGCGGAATCCGACGTATCTTGCACGCCATTGCGCCGTAAATATTTGGTTTAATGGTATAGGTAATGACTTTGTCTGGTTGCTCGTCCTTCAAAATGCGCAAATAGCGCTTCAAAAGAAACACGTCTGTAATGGGATTGACACTTCGGCGCTCCATCTCTTTCGTGAGGATGACGCGGCAACCGTAGGATCGGATGAGGTTGAGATTTTCTTCATCACACGGCGGCATGGAGACAACCAAATCATGCCCTTGTTGATGGAGTGCGAGGAGCAGTTCCTTACGGAAGATGCGTAATGTGTTGTAATGATTGACTAGAATCAAGATTTTCATGAAAGCGACTTCACTCTCTCCACAATTTTTTGTGCGCTCATACCATAATGATCGCGCAGATAGGCCTGACTTCCCACGATGCTGGAATATAAGTCATTGATTCCAATTCGGATGAGTTTGGTGGCCGTCCCTTGCGCGGACAAAACCTCTGCAACTGCGCTACCAAAGCCGCCGACGATGTTGTGTTCCTCAACGGTAAAGATGTAGTCAAATCGTTGCGCGCAATCTGCAATCACAGCGGCATCAATTGGTTTTACGGTATGAAAACTGTACTGTTCCACGCCAAAGCCGTCCGCCTCCAGCTGATCGCATGCGTCGGTTGCGGCGTCTAAAATCGCGCCGGTCGAGAAGAGCGCAACGCGGTTCTGTGCTGCTTTGCAGTCCCTGACTTTGACGGCCTTGCCAAGCGCAAAATCATCAATGTGGTCGTGCACCTTCTTTTCGCCACCGCGTCCGAGACGCAAATAGCAGGTACCATCATATGCAGCAATCGCCTGCGTCGCTTTTTCCGCTTCCACCAAATCTCCTGGACATACAACCAGAACGTCTGGGAGCGCGCGCATCATCGCGATATCTTCTGTCGCATGGTGACTCATCCCTAGCGAGCCGTACACAAATCCCCCGCCGATACAGACAATTTTTACATTGGCTCGATGATATGCGCAGTCGTTTCGAATTTGCTCGATACACCGCAACGTCGGAAAGTTCCCAATCGAATAGGTGAAAATCGTCTTGCCCTCAAGCGCCATTCCCGCGGCCAGACTGGTCATGTTTTGTTCGGCAATCCCGACATTGATGATTTGGTCCGGCAGCTGTTCCCAAAACGGCTTCAACACTCCAAATCCGAGGTCCCCCGTCACAAGAATTACATTGCGTTCCTTTTTCGCGATTTCTAACAAGGCATTCACAAAAGCGTCTCTCATCTTGGTTTCACCTCATCTTTTTTTGATTCATAGCCATCAATCAGTCCTTGTGGCTTGTTTTCCTGCAAAGCTGCAAGCGCCGAATCGTATTCTTCTCCCTCATGCGGGAAACGGTAGTGCCAGAGAATGTCGTTTTCCATGAAAGGAATGCCTTTCCCTTTGACTGTATTTGCTATGATTACCGTCGGCTTATCCGACGAAGTTTTTGCAGTCATCATCGCATCGCGCAACGCCAAGTGATCGTGTCCGTCCACATCGAGCACATTCCATCCGAATGCCCTCCATTTATCTGGAAACGGGGAAAGCGTGATGGTGTTTTCGACAAAGTCGAGGCTTTGCATTTTATTATGATCAATGATGGCGACTAAATTGTGGACTTTGAAATGGTTTGCGACCAACGCCGCCTCCCACACAGATCCTTCGTCACATTCGCCATCTCCCAATATCACAAACACGTGATGCTGCTTGTCATCTTTTTTCGCTGCCATTGCCATGCCGAGCCCAACCGACAACCCATGCCCTAAAGACCCAGTGGAAAACTCCACCCCAGGGATGCCCTTGTGCGATACGTGTCCGGACAACCGGCTCCCATCCGCATAATGCGTCTTCAATTCTTCCACAGAGAAAAACCCTTTTTCCGCCAACGCCGCATAGATCGCTGCACCTGCATGCCCTTTACTCAGAATAATCCGATCGCGTGTGCGCATGCGCGGTTCGTTCGGGTTGACATGGGCAATGTCATTGTACAAGACCGCTACAATGTCTGCGACAGAAAGGATGGAACCAATGTGTCCACCGCCCGACAAGTGGGTCATTTCGACGCCATGTCTTCGTATTTTCCAAGCCAATTCTAAACTATTCATCAAATCGCCCCTATTCTTTCGAAACAACATCCAGTGCATGCAGATCTTCATCTGATAACGACCACATCAGCCCTTGGAAATTGTCTTGGATTTGTGTTACATTTTTTATTCCCGCGATGACGACCGACTCTTTGAGGTGATCCAGAATCCATCGGATTGCAATCGCGGAGATTGTTTTTCCTGTGCGTCCTGAAATCTCTTTCATAACTTGCACAATGCGCAGATTTTTCGCAAGCCGCGCACCATAGAAATTCGAATACACATCGCGTGACCTTCTGTCATCCGCTTCAAACTTTGTACTCTCATCATACTTCCCGGTCAAAACACCTTGCCCCAAGCTCCCCCAGGTCATCGGCGTCAACTCGAGTTGCGTCGCGATTTCCGTGATTTCGTCCTCATGTCGACGTGCAGCGAGACTGAATTCGTTCTGAAAGGATACGAATTTATGTTGCACGCCTTTTAACTCCGCAATCTCCTCGCGCTTCACGTTGGAGAGTCCAAAATATCGGATGTAGCCTTTTTCCTTAAGCTTTTCAAGTATTTCCACAATCGTGGCGATGCTCGTACAATCGTCCCGGTAATGCAGTTGATAAAGATCTAAATAGTCCGTCTGCAGCCTTTTGAGCGTACCCACAATCGAACTTTCAATGTGCGCTGGCGCATTGCTATAGCAGGTCTTTTCGTTGCATCCAGCCTGCGGCAACACGACGCCAAATTTGGAAGCCAAAATCACTTTGTCGCGTTTTCCCTGAAACGCTTCGCCAAGGATGCGTTCGCTTTCCCCTTTACCATAGACGTCTGCCGTATCAAAAAAATTAATCCCCAATTCAAAGGCGGTTTCGACGGATTTCAAAAGCTCCGCGCGCTCCGTCTTCCCCCAGCCATGACCGCCCAAAGGGCAACCCCCGACACATAGGCGCGTCACTTCCAACTCTGAATTTTTCAGCATCACTTTTTCCAAATCAGTTCCCTGCCTTATTCAAATGTAAAATCTTTTTTATAGTACCCCAAACCGTCGCGAAAAACAACTTGATGTCGAGTCCGATGCTCTGGTTTCTTACATATTCCAACCGCAACTCATTTTTATGCGCGAGGACGTATTTTTCGTAGTTTTCATCCGCGTTCTCCGCGCCGACGGCCTCATCCAGCGCAATAAACTTCAAAGACGAGATGTCCGTAATCCCTGGGCGCACGTCCAAAATGCGCTTCTCCAGAGGGGAGTATTTTTCTGTGTATTGCAACACCTCTGGCCGCGGTCCGATAAAACTCATTTCGCCCCTTAGGACGTTGATGAGCTGTGGAATTTCATCCAGTTTGGCTTTTCTCAAAACCGTTCCAACCTTTGTGATGCGCGCATCGCGCAACGCAGTCGTGGCGCCGCCAATGCGGTCCGCATCCGACACCATGGTGCGGAATTTATAGATGCGAAACGGCTTGTCATGATACCCGCCTCGCATTGGTTTATAAAAGACTGTCCCTTTCGAATCACATTTTACGAAGATTGCAATCACCAACATGAACGGGGACAACACAATAAAAAGAACGAGCGCGATGACGAAATCTACTATGCGTTTGATCACGTCGTTATAAATGTAACTAATCTTGATGCTTTCTTCGCTTGTTTCTAACAAAAAAACATCTCCCTCTGCACCCGACTTCCGATTGACTCAGCCTGGCCGTGCTACGCCATTTCTCCTGCAAGAAACGCACAGGAAAATTCTAAAAATTTGCTTCTCAATTCTATTGCGCGCGCCGAAACAGCGAACAAGTTCAAATTGATAATTTAGATGTAATTTTATCATATTTTATGTCGAAGCACAAGGAAAAAGCCCCCAGTTACAAGTCTAATCGGCATAGATGGG
>JBAXOJ010000079.1:0-10188 GCA_037133315.1 Clostridia bacterium | reverse complement strand
TATAGATTAACAGAACGAAAATTTAGAAGGAGTGATTATTATGAGAAAGATGTTTTTATTACTTGCATTCACATTCGTATTACTGGTTGGACTTGTTGGATGCAACACGCAAGTCAAACTTCCTCCATTGCCTACGTCAGCACCTCAGGCAACGACGGACACCACGGCTACCACTGATCCAAATGTTACCACCGATCCAAATGCTACTGGCGCGCCGGCAGAGTCAACAAGCCCTAGGGATGATGTCAAAACAGTTGCTTTTACTTGGGGACAAGACGCAAAGTTTATTACCGACAATGCAATTCCTGCACCGACATTTCTTGCAAACAATGTCACTAATTTTATGACAACTGCAAAGTATCAACTGATGAGCATTAAGAATGTGACAATCGCTGAAATGGATACCTATGTTGCAACACTGGAGGCATTAGGATTTACGAAGACAGAATGGTCTACCCCGGAGGGGAAGGCCTACACATTACAGCTTCCAGCAAAGAAACTTTCAGTCGTGCTTTCTGTAGCGATTGCGGAAGATTCGCAAGGTACTATTACGTTCACGGAAGCCGACTAATTAAATTAGAACGAATGTTCGAATACTGTTGAATTACGGAATCATGTCTGATATAATCACAACATGATGACAAAAGTTTTTGAGAAAACCTATAAAATATTAAGCACTTGCACACCGTTGCCCGTTGATTGCGGGCAATTGTGTGAGAGTGCTTGTTGTAAAGGTGAAGAAGATGCCGGCATGCTTTTGTTTCCTGGAGAAGAAACTCTTTTTCTCAATCGAGAAGGGTTTGAAATAATTGAAACAGAGTATGTTCTTGCGAGCGGATTTGTAGTAAAATTACTACTGTGTCATGCAGCGTGCAGCAGAGATGAGAGACCGCTGGCGTGTCGCATCTTTCCTCTTTTAGGATTTTCGACTGAGGATAACACGATAGAGGTCCGTGTGGACCCACGTGCGGTTCATGTTTGCCCACTCGCTTACGTGGGATTAGAAGAAGGGGTGACCACAGAGTTTATACAGAAAGTTCAGAAGGTGTTTGAAATACTGATGAAGGATCCGCTATGCGCGGAGTTCATCAAGACAATGACCGCTCAGCTCGATTTTGGCGGTGAAGAAAGAGGCGGATAAAATGGTGGATGCGAGAAAACCAAGGAAAAAAGAGGCGTACGACAACGAAAGTATTTCTTCATTAAAAGGCGCGGATCGAGTTCGGAAACGTCCCGGCGTCATATTTGGGTCTGATGGACTCGAAGGTTGTGAACACTCCGTTTTTGAAATCCTATCGAATTCAATCGATGAGGCCAAAGAGGGACATGGTAATTTAATTGAGATTACGCGTTGCAAGGACCAATCAATTATGATTCGCGACTACGGTCGTGGTATTCCATTGGATTTCAACGTGAAAGAAGACCGGTATAATTGGGAACTTGTTTTTTGTGAGTTATATGCTGGGGGAAAGTACAGAAATAATGAAGGCGAAAATTACGAATATAGTCTTGGCTTAAACGGTCTTGGATCGTGCGCCACACAATATTCGTCGGAGTATATGGATGTAACCGTGTTTCGGGACGGACAGAAATTCGATTTACATTTTGAAAAAGGCGAGAATATTGGCGGTCTTAAAAAGGAGCCATATAACTATAAGAAGACGGGGACCATCCAAAAATGGAAGCCCGATCTTGATGTATTCACAGAAATTAATATCTCTCTTCAATATTTTCAAACCATTCTGAAAAAGCAGGCCGTCGTCAACGCGGGACTGAAGTTTGTTTTGAAGGACGAAGCATCGGGTCAGACATTCGAATATCTTTATGAAAATGGTATTAAAGATTACGTTGCAGAGGTTGCGGATGGAAAGGCGTTTTCCACGATTCAATATTTCGACACGGCTGGACGTGGCAGAGACCGCGCAGACAAGCCAGAATACAAAGTGAAAGCGGAAGTCGCATTTTGTTTCTGTAATGAAGTGACTGCGTTGGAGTACTATCATAATTCGAGTTATCTCGAACATGGCGGTTCACCAGATAAGGCGGTTAAAAGTGCCTTTATCTATGAAATTGATAAGACCATTCGCGCACGCGGGAAATACACCAGAGAGGAAGCAAAGGTGACCTTTCAAGATATCCAAGATAGCTTGATCTATGTGTCGAATTCTTTTTCGACGCAAACGAGTTATGAAAATCAAACCAAGAAGTCTATCACCAATAAGTTTGTTCAAGAGCATTTAACCGACTTTCTAAAACACAGGCTGGAAGTATACTTTATTGAAAACTTTGCGGAAGGCGAGCGCGTGCTCGAACAGATTCTCGTCAACAAACGCAGCCGCGAAACAGCGGAAAAGACAAGAATCAATGTCAAAAAGAAGCTTTCTGGCAACATTGATATTGCAAATCGAGTCAAGAAATTTGTCGACTGCCGCACAAAAGAAGTGGATCGGCGCGAATTGTACATTGTGGAAGGGGATTCCGCCCTTGGTTCCTGTAAACTCGGGCGTGATGCGGAGTTCCAAGCCATTATTCCCGTGCGTGGTAAAATTCTAAATTGTCTCAAGGCCGATGTGGAGGCCATCTTTAAAAATGAAATCATCACCGATTTGCTCAAAGTTCTAGGTTGTGGCGTGGAAATCAAGTCAAAGACGAACAAAGAACTCAATAATTTTGATTTAGAGAACTTGCGCTGGAGCAAGGTGATTATCTGTACCGATGCCGATGTAGATGGATTCCAGATTCGTACTTTGATTTTAGCCATGTTGTACAAACTTGTGCCGTCTTTAATTCAGGCTGAAAAAGTCTTTATCGCGGAATCGCCGTTGTTTGAAATCACTTCCAAAGAAGGCACCTTCTTCGCATATAATGAAAAAGAACGTGTCGAAATTTTGGAGGGCATGCAGTCGAAATTCAGTGTGCAAAGATCGAAAGGGCTAGGTGAAAATGAGCCGGAAATGATGTGGCAGACGACAATGAATCCAGCTACGAGGCGTTTGATCAAAGTGGTTGGAGATGAACTGGATCAGGACACTGCAGATTCGTTTGAACTCTTATTAGGAGATAACCTTGCGGGTAGAAAGTTGTTTATCGAAGAAAAAGGACATTTATTTTTAGACATGATTGACGTGTCGTAAGGAGATTGAGCGTAGGATGGCAAAAGACAAGAGTAAAAACAAACATCATATTGATGCGCCGACAGAAAACATTGCGGTGGACCAGAAGATTACCGAAACCCTAGAAAACAACTACATGCCCTATGCAATGAGCGTGATTATTTCGCGTGCAATCCCTGAAATTGATGGGTTTAAGCCATCCCACAGAAAGTTACTTTATACGATGTATAAAATGGGTTTGCTGACTGGCGCAAAGACGAAGTCGGCCAATGTCGTCGGGCAGACGATGAAACTCAATCCACATGGCGACCAGGCGATCTACGAAACACTTGTGCGGCTGACGCGCGGCAATGAAGCGTTGCTGCATCCCGTCATCGATTCGAAGGGGAACTTCGGGAAACAGTACTCCAGGGACATGCGTTACGCGGCTTCGCGTTATACGGAAGTCAAACTAGATAAGATTTGCGAAGAAATTTTCAGCAATATTGATAAAGATACCGTAGAATTTATGGACAACTATGACGGATCCATGAAGGAACCGATGCTGCTGCCTGTGACCTTTCCGAATGTGTTGATCAACCCAAACCAGGGGATCGCGGTCGGGATGGCGAGTAATTTCTGTAGTTTCAATTTGACGGAAGTGTGCGAAGCGACCATAGCGATCCTCGAAAATCACAATGTGACGACCGAAGAACTGATGCAAATCATCAAGGCACCTGATTTTTCAACGGGTGGACAACTGATTTATCATAAGAAGGAAATGCTTGATATTTTTGAAACAGGGCGTGGCGGATTTAAAGTGCGCGCAAAATACACCCATGACAAGAAAAATAGCATCATCGAGATTTCTGAAATTCCGTATTCGACAACTTCTGAGGCAATTATGGATACCATTGCTGATCTCGTGAAGTCTGGACGTATCAAGGATATCGTCGACATGCGTGATGAAACGGACCTCAATGGGTTGAAAATTACGTTGGACGTGCGTCGATCGACTGAAATTGAACCTTTGATGAATAAACTCTTTAAACTGACTTCGCTTGAAGATACGTTTAGTTGCAACTTCAATCTGCTGATTCATGCACGACCGAAAGTTCTGGGCGTGCGCGGGATTATCAACGAATGGATTGCGTTTCGATCAGAATGTGTGCGTCGCCAAGCAAACTTTGACATCAAAAAAATGTCGGAAAAGTTGCACTTGTTGCAGGGACTTCAGAAGATTTTGCTGGACATCGATAAGGCGATTCGCATCGTACGCGAGACCGAAGAAGATGCGTTGGTCGTACCAAACTTGATGACAGGCTTTTCCATCGATGAATTACAAGCGGAATATGTGGCGGAAATCAAACTGCGCAACTTGAATAAACAATATATTTTGAATCGTTTGAGCGAAATCGAGAACCTGATCAAAGCGATTGAGGATCTGAAATTACTTGCGGAAAGCAATGCGCGGATCAAACGTGAAATTGTCAAACAACTTCGTGCCATCATCAAGAAATACGGTCGAGAACGCATGACCGAAATCATCAGTTCGGACGACGTGGAACACATCACGCATGAGCAAATGATCGAAGACTATAATTTGAAGTTGTTCTTGACGGATCATGGGTACCTCAAGAAGATTCCTTTGGTTTCGCTGCGTTCCAATCCAGAGCAGAAGACGAAGGACGATGACTTCGTTGTGCAAGAAATCGATTCGCATAATAAATCAGAGATTTTGTTTTTCTCGACGAAACAAAATTGCTACAAGATGCGCATTTACGACCTAGCGGAACACAAGCCCAGCAGTCTTGGCGACTATCTCAACAATGTGCTCGGCATGGAAGCCGACGAACGTGTCGTCTTTATGCACGCGACCGATGATTACAAAGGGCAAATGCTGTTTGGATTTGAAAATGGCAAGATGAGCAAAGTAGACCTTTCTTGCTACGCAACCAAAACCAACCGCAAGAAGCTGATTAATGCATTCTCGGACAAGTCGCCCGTCACCCAAATTGTCCATCTAATGGACGACTGCGAAATGGTCGCGTTTAGTAGCATCAATAAAGTGTTGATTTTTAATACAGCGCTCATTGCTTCTAAGACGACCAAGTCGACACAGGGGGTTCAAGTCCTGAAATCGAAAAAGGGTAGTTTCATGAGCTCGGTGCAAACCATTTCTGAATCGGGACTCGTTAACCTTTCGTATTATCGTGTGAAGTCTATCCCGGGAACGGGCTCGTATCTGCGTGACCAGGATATTGAAGACAAACAAATCACGTTGGAGATTTAGAGGTGGTCACGATGCCGAAATTCAAAATTCATTCTGAATATACCCCGCAAGGGGATCAGCCGACTGCCATCGAGACACTGGTGACGGGGATTGAAGCAGGCCTAAAGCACCAGATATTGCTCGGTGCGACCGGAACGGGGAAGACGTTTACGATGGCAAATGTCATCGAACGCATCCAAAAGCCAACGCTCATTCTTGCGCATAACAAAACCCTTGCGGCGCAGTTATACAGCGAGTTTAAGGAGTTCTTTCCAGAGAATGCAGTAGAGTATTTCGTGAGTTTTTATGATTATTATCAACCGGAGGCATATATTGCCGCAAGCGATACCTATATTGAAAAGGATTCCGCAAAGAATGAGGAGATTGATAAGCTGCGGCACAGTGCCACGGCCGCGTTGATTGAGCGTAAAGATGTCATCATCGTCGCTTCAGTATCTTGTATTTATGGGCTGGGCGACCCGGAAGACTACACGAAGCTCATGCTGTCGTTGCGGCCGGGCATGGTCCGCGATCGGAACGATGTCATCCGCAAACTCATCGAAATCCAGTACACGCGCAATGACATCGACTTCCACCGCGGAACCTTTCGCGTGCGTGGGGACATCCTCGAAATCTATCCCGCGCAGTCCTCGGGCGCGATCTTCCGCGTTGATTTTTTCGGCGACGAAATCGAAAAAATCACGGAAGTGGATTGGCTGACGGGCGAATTTATCGCCGCCCGCACGCATATTGCAATTTTCCCTGCGTCCCATTATGCAACGACACATGAAAAATTGCGCCATGCGATTGGATCCATTGAGGCAGAGCTAGAGGTGCGTCTGAAAGAATTGAAAGACGCAGATAAACTAGTCGAGGCACAGCGCTTAGAACAACGCACACGCTACGACATCGAGATGCTCCAAATCACAGGCTTTTGTTCTGGTGTAGAAAACTATTCTCGCCACATCAGTGGGCGTGCGCCTGGCAGCGCGCCATTTACACTGATTGATTTTTTCAAAGATGATTTTTTGGTCTTTGCCGACGAATCACACGTCTCCATTCCGCAGATTGGTGGAATGTACAACGGAGACCGCTCCCGCAAGGAGGCACTCGTCGATTATGGCTTCCGACTCCCGTCGGCTTTCGACAATCGGCCGCTGAAATTCCATGAGTTTGAGGGCAAAGTCAAGCAAATTGTCTACGTCAGCGCCACGCCGTCGAAGTACGAATATTTGCACCAACAACAAATCGCCGAGCAAATCATTCGTCCGACGGGACTGGTCGATCCTGTCATCCATGTCCGACCAGTCAAAGGCCAAATCGACGACCTCATCGGGGAGATCAACGCGCGCGTCGCAAAGACCGAGCGAGTCCTTGTGACGACGTTGACCAAACGTATGGCAGAGGATCTCACCGATTATTTCAAAGAACTCGGGATCAAAGTACGATATCTGCATTCTGACGTTGATACGTTAGAGAGAATTCAAATACTGAGGGCCTTGCGCATGGGCGAGTTCGACGTCCTAGTTGGAATCAATTTGCTGCGGGAAGGGTTGGATTTACCTGAAGTTTCACTCGTCGCCATTCTTGATGCGGACAAAGAAGGCTTCCTCCGCTCCGAAACATCTCTGATTCAGACTGTTGGCCGGGCCGCCAGAAATTTGAACGGAATTGTCATCATGTACGCGGATAAAGTCACCGACTCCATGAAACGCGCCATCGATGAGACCAATCGCCGTCGAACCATTCAACTGAAATTTAACGAAGACCATGGCATTGTGCCGTTTACTGTAGTAAAATCAATACGCGACTCCATTGAAGGCACAAAAGCCGGCGAAGATGGGGCAAATGACCCGTATGGCGCAACTGCAATCAAGAATCGCAGAGAACGACTCATGAACTTTGACTTTTCGAATGTCAATGAGTTGCAACGCGAAATCGATCGCGTGACGAAAGAGATGTTGCGCGCAGCGAAAGACTTGCGTTTCGAAGAGGCGGCACAGTTCCGTGACCAGCTTAAGACACTCACCGGTGAGGAGATGTAACATGTTTCGAAATTTGTTTCAGGGCAGGTACGGAATCGACAATTTAGGCGTTGCATTGCTTTTGGTTTCCAGCATCATTTCTAGAATTCCTTACATGTTTATTCTGAGTATCGTATTGCTAGGCTATGCGATTTTTCGCGCGTTTTCGCGAAACACGTTCAAACGACAAATGGAGCTACAAAAATTTAATGTTTTTACAGACCCCGTCTGGCGTTTTTTTAAGAAAATATTTTCAAGCCTACGCGGTTTATTCACAACCGAACGAATGAAATGGAATCAGCGCAAAACCAACGTGTTTTTCAAATGCGCCAAGTGTGGAAAGACCTTGCGTTTGCCGCGCGGCAAAGGGAAACTGCAGGTGAAGTGTCCGACTTGCGGAGATGAGACGGTGCGAAGGACTTAATTTTCGTGTTTTGTATTGTATTTATGGAATTCTTGATTTAGAATAATCTTATCAATTATATATATTAGAAATAATAGAGTGCTTTTTAAAACTCGAAAGTACGAGGGGGGGTTAATCATGAAAATGAAACCTTTTATTGTGAGGATACTAGCTTTTATCCTTCCAGTTGCGATGCTTTTCGGAAGCACGCCGATTGCTTCTGATACGCAGTCACCCGTGACTGATTTCGTTATTAGCGCCGATTCTGGAGCTAACTGTATTGGTGGTAGTCCGAGCATGGTTTATGATGGGACAAATTTTTTTAGCGTATGGGTGAAGGATTCTAATATTTATGGTGCGCGCGTGAGCAAGGACGGTGTTGTTTTAGATCCTAAAGGAATCAAAATTTCGGAAGGTTTGAATGAAACGGTCAATTATCGGCAACCATCCGTTGGTTTTGATGGCGCGAATTTTTTCGTCGTGTGGGCGGCGACGCGAGCAGGTCTAAATGAAGTATATGGCTGTCGCGTGACGAAACCGGGCGAAGTTTTGGATCCGCAAGGTATCAAATTAACAGTTGGTGGTGACGTCTACATCAAACCGGTCGGCATTGCATTTGATGGGGTGAATTATCTCTTGATTTGGAGAACCAATACGAGTGTCGTGATGGGCTCAAGATTCACTACAAATGGGGCTCCATTGAATGATCCTGCGGGATTTAAAATTGCGAATAATGGATATTATCCGTCTGTTGCATTTGATCCGAATGACAAAGTTTACATGGTTGTATGGCATCAAGGCGGATGGGGAAGTTTAACTGTTTGTGGGGCAAGAATCGATACTTTAGGAAATGTTTTGGAACCCAATAATTTCATCATTTGCGATGATCCACAAGACAAAGAAAATGCAAGAATTGCATTTGACGGAACGAATTTCATGGTGATTTGGTATGACTGGAGACCGAATGGAGATCAACTCTATGGAAGTTGCTATGGAACGAGGGTTACCCCTGAAGCGATTGTTTTAGACAAACCAGCATTTCTAATTTCCGATCGGGTGCGGGGTCAAATCTTTCCAAACATCATATTTGATGGTACGAATTATGTGGCTGTTTGGAGCTCAGATTCCTATGCAGGAAACAAGTTTCGACTTTCTGATGTCTATGCCACAAGAATCAGCACCAGTGGCAAGGTCTTGGATCGGCAATCAATTCCCGTTTCTACTGCGTTTGAACATCAATTTGGGCCAAGTATTGCTTATGGAGACAATAAATACTTTGTTGGGTGGAACGACATAAGGATTTGGCGAAATGGTGGGAAAGAAGCATTATATGCGAGAATTTTTGATAAAGGAATGGACAGTAAGCAGATTCCGTTCGAGGCACAACCAATGCCAGATACAACCTGGACTTCCACAAAAATTGATGGCATCAACGCAGTCGTTTACGGCACAGCGTTCAATGCAGATCGTGCGTTTTTGTTTGGCAATTATATGGTTTCTGATTTTATTAATGGCGCATGGAATCCTCCAGAAAGTGTCGAGTTTCCACAGGTATATGCAGGCACTCGACTCAGTGAGGACGTACTCTGGACAGGTGGATGGGCATCATGTATAAGAAGGTATGAAGACAAGAGTTGGCAGTACGTTTCGGTTAGCGGAATTTTTGGGGCCCCTCTTGTCACAGGGATGTGGGGCACAAGTGCAGAAAACGTTTGGCTGAGCATGTCATACCTGAACAAATTCAGTCATTTTGATGGTTATGATTGGCATGATTCTCAGACTGCCATCAACGTTGACATGGAAGACGTTGCGGGCATCGACGATAAAAATATTTACGCGGTGGGAGAAAAAGGGACAATCCAAAATTATGATGGTACGCAATGGGCGCTTCTGCCAAACATCCCAACCATCCAAACTTTGAATGCGCTTTGGATTGCGGATGCGAATGATATTTTTGTAGTGGGCGATTTCGGTACAATTCTTCATTTCAATGGTTCTATCTGGGAGGTGCAGAAAACTTGCACAAACAAACACTTAAAAGATGTATGGGGATTCAACAGTTCTGATGTTTATGCAGTTGGTTTTAACGGAACCATCCTGCATTATGACGGAACCAAATGGAGCCCAGAGAACTGCAGTTCATCTCAGGATTTACTGACGGTGTTTGGCGGATTCAGCAAAACCGAGAACACTGGAACAGTTTGGGCGGCGGGAAATGGTCCAATGGTATTTCAAAAGACGAAAGCTGTTTTAATTCCTCCAACGCCAATCCCAACTGCTACCCCAACCGCAATGCCGACGCCGACGCCGACACCGACGCCGACCGTTATGCCTGCTTCGACACCGACCCCGACCCCAACCCCAACGCTCACGCCAACCCCCGAAATCATACAAGTC
>JBAXOJ010000078.1:0-10341 GCA_037133315.1 Clostridia bacterium | reverse complement strand
ATACGCAGATATACGGCAGTTGTCAAGTGCGAATTCTCATAATTGCGCCAACATCGCGCGCAATGCCTTGCCGCGATGACTGACTTGATTTTTTTCCGCCTCCGTCATTTGCGCCACCGTGCGTCCCTGTGTTGGGATATATAGGAGCGGATCGTAACCGAAGCCATTGTCTCCCGCTGGTGTTTCCGCGATTACGCCATCAAATGTGCCGCGTGACAGCAGTTCTTTGCCGTCCGGAAATACGACGGCAATCACACAGACGAACCGTGCTTTGCGTTGTGCAAACGGAACGCCTTTCAGCACCTCCAGTAACTTTTCATTCTTTTGCGCATCCGTCGCACCCTCCCCTGCGAAGCGAGAAGAGTAAACCCCTGGCGCCCCATCGAGATACGCAACTTCCAATCCTGAATCATCTGCGAGTGCGACTTCTCCGGTCATCTTTTGAATATATCGTGCTTTAATCAGGGCGTTTTCCTCGAACGTCGTACCTGTTTCATCAATCTCATCCTGGATGCCTGCCTCTTGCATCGAAACAATTTCGTAAGGTAAATCTCGAAAAATATAACGGATTTCCTCAAGTTTCCCTTGGTTTTTGCTCGCAACAATCATCTTCATGTCAAATCCCCCCGTAGTAACTGACTATAATAAACGCCGACTCTCCAGATTACTCTCTTTTGCACCGCCTAAAAATATCACTTTAAAAATCGTCTTGTCATTCGAGCTAGCAACACTCACGGTACCACCGACTTTGGCAATATTCTCTGCAACAATCGGTAATCCGAACCCGCGATTCATATGGCCATCCGCCTTAGTCGAAAAATTCACTTCGAATATTTTATCCAGCAAATTGCTTTGAATGCTAGGTCCATTGTTTGAAATGCAGACGACGAGATTCTGTTCCATGATTTCCGAATAGATCCCCAATCGCTTGTCAAGATTTTTGTTTGCAACGAGTGCATCCATTGCATTGTCGATGATGTTGCCAAATATCGCGACGAGTTCCTTTTCAAAAGCAAGTAGCCCTGTTAATTTCGCGTCAAATTTGATGGAAAAATCAATGCCGTGTTGCAACGCCGTTTGATATTTTATCGCCAAAAGCGCATCCACATAGTCGCTTCCAGAATCCGACACGCGCTCCACACGAATGCGTTGGTTCGTAATGCTTTCGATATACTTTTTGATTTTCTTCGACAAATTGGCATCTTCCGTGGAACACAATCCCATAATGGCGTTGAGATGATTGTCAAAATCATGTTTTTCTTTTCTGATTGCTAAAATATTCCCCTCAATGACCTCGATGTTTTTTTCTTGTGCAATATTGGCACTTTCCAGCGCTCGAATTTTTTGTTTGGTTTTTGTATCCCAGAGCGCAGAAGCAAAGACCAACGCACTAAACAACATCAACAACGCGGTCGAAACCAAGATTTGCAGGTGCGAAAACATACCTGAACTCAGCATGGTCGAGAATATGGCGATGACAAAGATTTGGAATATCACCCCAGAAAGTCTGTAATACTTTTCATCAATCATAATATCGTATAATCGAATGACAACCTTCATTTCCCCGAGATAGACGATGACAAGGCCTTCTAGAATCTTTGCTGGGAAGACCAGTAGCATCATCCTTACCATAATCGGGAGCCCCGACAAGAAGCCTAAATTAGCGTAAATCCCAGCAATATAGATGACCGGACTCGCAAAAAGCACTTCAAAAGTACCCAAAATCAAGAAGGCGGTTAGCGAAACCAAGATTCTCTCGCGAAACACAATGCACCAAATAATCGCTAAGGTGAGACGACCAATTAATACGTCTACTCCTACCGTTGAATGTCCGTAAAACAAACTGGAATAGAAATACAAGCTGGCCGTACCCAACACAACAAACAAGACGAGTGCAAGCAGTTTTTTGCCCTTTTGTTCCACAATAAACACCATAAACAAGGTTGCAACCACGACTTCAAATAAATTCAATAAAATGTTTCCAGCAAACATGAACTTCCCTCCAAATTATTTGATCATAGCTAAAGATTTGACGACCCCGTCTCCAAGATATTTTGCAACCAATTGTCGATTGGAAGCTTTCATAATCATGGCGCGTTCTGAAGAATTTGAAATAAATTCGATTTCCGCAAGCGCAGCCGTCATTTCCGTTTCCCGAATTACAGCATACCGCGCTGGCAAGACTCCGCGGTTGAGCGTCGTCGTATTTCTTCCCATGCCATTGACCAGGGTGTTCTGAATATTTGTCGCGAATTGATAGTCGGTCAGTCCTGGGGTCGCGCCTTTATTTTCACAATAGTAGGTTTCCGTCCCTTTCGCCGAATAGTTCGTCGAGGCATTTTGATGCACACTTAAAAAGATTTTCGCGTGATTTGCGTTCGCAAAGTCGTACCGCCCGGAAAGAGAAATAAACGTGTCATCATGCCGCGTCAGTTCCACACGCACTCCCGCATCGGTTAAAACCTTATCGAGTCGTAAAATGATATCTAGGTTCATATCCTTTTCAAGCAATTGATAACTATAGTTACTGTCCGTCCATTTCCCAACCGCACCAGGATCATAGCCACCGTGTCCTGCATCGAGTACGACGAGTTTTTCCTTCAACGCAGCATTCGTCAAAATATTCAAATACGTAAAATCAGAAGTAGTGCTTCGAACCAACTGAAATGTAAGCGGAATCGCACCAGAAATCGTCACCGTTCGCGTCTTTTTGTCTGTCGACAACACAGATTCAATCTTGTTGACGAGTCCATCCTTCGGCTCGAAAATCCCATTTCCAACAAGGAACTCGACTGCTGGACCAGAAATGACAGCGGTCTTTAAATCGAACGAAACTTCCATCCCAAAATTAGATGATGCCAAAAAACTCATACGATATTCCGCTTTGCGCAACACACTGCTATAAACTGAATTGGATATTGTGGTATCACTCATTTTCAGATTCAAATATTCACCATCTTTATATGAGACAAAATTCTTCCCCCATTTGCTGAGTCCAAACGTCAAATTCGACCGATTCACCGTAATCAAAGAACATGCCGGCTGGATGTCGCTTGGATAACCTCCTGAAAACTTCGTACTCAAACGATTATCCAGTCCACTCAGATTCACATATATTTTGCCGGAACCGTCCGCATTGTATTTCCGCCCAAATGTTTCTTGTACTTTTAACGCCTTTGGAATGCGAAATTGCGTCACAGCATTATCGACACTTGCAACAACCACACTTGCTGGAGATGGAACGGGCGACGGCGTCGGCGTGACGAGTGGCTTGACCTTTGGGGTTGGTGCTAATGTCGGAGTCGGCGTTGGCTTTTTAGTCGGGGTCGGGGTTGGTTTCAAGGTCGGCGTTGGCGTCGGTTTCAATGTTGGTGTCGGCGTTGGTTTTTTTGTTGCTGCCGGCGTCGCGGTCGGCTTTGAAGATGTGTTTGGCGTAGCCGTCGGTTTTGTGGTCGGTTTTGGCGTCAACTTTGGCGTCGGCTTTGGCGTCGGCTTTTTCGTAGGGGTCGGCGTTGCGGTCGTTTTTTTGGAGAGTGCCACATCCACTTTTCCTGTAAAATGAGAAATCACATATTTCACGCCAGATTTTAGATCAAGCACGATGCGCGCAATTTTTTTCGAAGCATTGTAGACGATGATTTTTGACGCAGACAAATATTTCGAACCCTTTTTCAAAAGTGCTACTTTTGCTTGCATGGATTTTGATGTGCTATTTGTGAGGTCGACGTTTTTGATTTCAATGATTAGTCGGCGGATGCTCGCTCGATAATACACGGTCGCGTTCTTTTTATAATTCTTTAAATAAAACGAAAACTTCTCGACTGTTTTGAGATCCGCTTTGACTGCCGTCAATCGGATCAACGGACTTGCAGCCTGCGTCAATTGTGGGTTAGTCATGAATATGAATGAAATGGCGATCAACAGTGCGATGACTCTTTTGTACATATCCTTCTACCTTCCTTGCCCTGCCAATGAGTTGATGCAACCGCAGTATTTCTGACGATACAGCCCCATCTCTCGCGCTTGATTCTGTCCTTCTCGAAAATTAGGTCTAAAATCATGATAATAGAATGGCATGCCAAATGCCGCCGCAATTTCCTCTGCTACTTCTTTTATAAGCGCGTGATCCTGATAAGGGCTGATGAGCAAGGTCGTCGAAAACGCATCAAATCCAAGTAATTTCGCCTGTCTGGCCGTTTCTTGCAGACGGATTTCATAGCATAATTTGCAACGATCTGGGCTTTGCCCAATACAATCCTCCCAGTCTGCTTGCGCGTTTTGCGCAACGTCGATGACTGCGAAGCCTGCCAAACTTGCCAGCGTGTGCAGGGTCTCTGCACGCTGCAGTTGTTCCGCGCGCGGATGAATATTGGGGTTGAAGTTGAAGGCTGTGAAATCAATGCCCTGTTCCTTCAAAAATTGAGTTGGCACCACTGCGCACGGGGCGCAGCAGGTGTGAAGCAGCAAATTCATCTAGTCAATCAACCTTTCTTGCACAAAATCACCGTCGTCCTTGAGCTTTTTCTTGTCGACTGGGTGTTTGACATATTCGAACCCCAGATGCGTATAGGCAAGTCGGGTTGCGACACGACCGCGCGGGGTCTTGTGGATGTATCCGAGTTGCAGCAGGTATGGTTCAATCACTTCTTCAATCGTGCCGCCGTCTTCGCCAGTCGAAGCCGCCAACGTATCGAGTCCTACTGGACCGCCATCGAATTTTTCGATGATTGTGGTCAATAACGTCCGGTCGACGTTGTCGAGGCCAAGGCTATCGATTTCGAGGCTGTTGAGGGCGTTTCTGGCGATGTCCAAGTCAATTCTACCGGTGCCACGCACTTGCGCAAAATCACGCACGCGTTTGAGGAGACGATTCACGATACGCGGTGTCCCCCGTGCCCGACGACCTATTTCGATTGCCGCATCGCCATCAATTTCGATTTCAAGGATGCCAGCGGAGCGTTTCACGATTTTCACCAGTTCGTCCGTGGTGTACATTTCCAAGCGATTGATGACGCCAAAACGGTCTCTAAGCGGAGAGGAAAGTAACCCCGCCCGCGTCGTCGCGCCGACCAAAGTGAATTTGGGCAAATCGAGCCGAATGGAACGCGCCGAAGGCCCTTTTCCGATAATGATATCAAGTGCATAGTCCTCCATAGCAGGATACAGCACTTCTTCCACACTGCGGTTGAGGCGGTGGATTTCATCGATAAAGAGCACGTCGCGATCGCCAAGGTTGGTCAAAATTCCAGCCAAGTCGCCTGGTTTTTCAATCGCGGGGCCAGAGGTGATGCGCAGGTTGACTCCAAGTTCTGTAGCGATGATTGCAGCCAGCGTCGTCTTGCCGAGCCCTGGAGGACCATAGAGCAGAACGTGGTCGAGTGCCTCTTTGCGTTGCAACGTCGCCTCGATATAGACTGCCAAATTTTCTTTGACTTTGGTTTGCCCGACATATTCCGACAGGCGTTTTGGGCGAAGGCCGCCTTCATCAAAATCTTCTGTCTCAAATTCCGTTCCGACCACGCGTTCTAGTTCATCCAATGCCTGCACCACCTGTTCATCGATTCATATTTTTGAGGGCGTTCATAATTAACTGCTCGATCTCAAGTTCTTCTTCATATACTTTCGTAATAGCCTTATTCGCTTCGTATTGACTGTACCCCAGCACGACCAGCGCGCCCGCCGCTTCCACGAATTTGATGCTCATCCCAGTTGCATTCCCGTCATCATCAAGGCCAACCAACACATCCAAATCGGCTTTGCCCTTGCTTTCTTTCGCGATTTTATCTTTCAATTCCAGAATAATGCGTTGCGCCACTTTCAGCCCCACGCCCTGCGCTTGCGTCAACGCTTTTGCGTCGTTGGTGATGACCGCAAGTGCGAAACTTCTCAGCGAAATGGAAGACAATATTGCCAGCCCGACCTTCGGTCCCACGCCCGATACCGTAATCAACAGTTCAAACATGTTGAGCTCTTCCACGCATCCAAACCCAAATAAACTGATGTCATCTTCTCTGACATGATAGTGCGTAAAAAGCTTCGCCGACGTGCCCACCGCGCCAATCCCATTCAGCGTCGGGACAGACGTGTTGATTTTATACCCAATCCCGCCATTGTCGATAATGACGAAATTGCTTGATTTTTGTTCAATTCTACCGCTAATATAGGCAAACATCTGGTCACCTCACATTTTATTGTTGGACAGCCGACTGTCTCTTTCACAGATATGATTTGAATTCGCATGACATATGGCGACCGCCAACGCATCCGCAACATCATCCGGCTTAGGAATCTCAGCCAGCCCCAGAATCGCCTTGACCATCTGCTGAATCTGCGCCTTAGATGCACGACCGTAACCCACAACTGCTTGTTTCACTTGCATTGGTGTATATTCATAGACTTCAATCCCAGCCCGCGCAGCTGCCGTCACGGCAACCCCACGTCCATGGCCGACTGCGATGGCCGTCTTTGCGTTATTGCAAAAAAACAGCTCTTCGACCGCCACGACATCCGGTTGATACCGTGCAATCACAGACTCCAGTTCGAGTGTCAACGTGAGTAAGCGTTTCGGCAACGCAACCCCCGCCTGGGTCGTAATGGCGCCGTAATCGATTGTCTGAAAACGATTTCCGACCTGCTTTATAATTCCATATCCTGTGATCGCAAATCCCGGGTCAATTCCTAAAATAATCATCGCAACACCCTTTTTCTTTTGTACATTTGTGGTATAATCTTTCTGAACTTATTTTAGCACACGCGACGGTAATTTGAAACAATATTTTAAGATTGGAAGGGAAGTTTTGTTATGGCAAAGGAAAAGATTGTACTAGCATATTCGGGAGGTTTGGACACATCCATCATCATCCCTTGGTTAAAAGAGAATTATGACTATGAAGTCATCGCGATGGCTGCCGACGTCGGACAGGGCGACGAGCTCGATCCGCTCAACGAAAAAGCCATCAAGACAGGCGCCAGCAAGATTTTCATCGAGGATTTAAGAGAAGAATTCATCACCGACTTTATTTGGCCGACTTTGAAGGCAAGCGCCGTATACGAAGGCAAATACCTTCTCGGCACGTCGTTTGCACGCCCCATCATTGCCAAGCGTCTCTGCGAAATCGCAGAACGCGAAGGCGCTACCGCAATCTCGCATGGTGCTACGGGAAAAGGCAACGACCAGGTCCGCTTTGAGTTTACTGCAAAGGCGTTGGCGCCGCATCTCAAAATCATCGCACCTTGGAGAATCTGGGACATCAAGTCACGCGAAGACGCCATCGATTATGCGACCGCGCGTGGGATTCCGCTTCCTGTTTCGAAGAAAAACAATTACAGCAAAGACAAGAATCTCTGGCATTTGAGCCACGAAGGCATGGATTTGGAAGATCCGGCAAACGAGCCAAACTATGAGAATCTCTTGGAAATCATGGTTTCTCCCGAGAAAGCGCCTGACAAAGCGACCTATATTGAAATCGACTTTGAAAAAGGCATCCCTGTCGCCATCGACGGCGTGACCCTAGGCCCCATCGCTTTGATGGACAAGGTCAATGCGATCGCAGCAGTAAACGGCGTGGGCATCGTGGACATGGTGGAAAACCGCCTCGTCGGCATGAAATCCCGCGGCGTGTACGAGACCCCAGGCGGCACCGTGCTTTATGCGGCGCACCGCGAGCTCGAGCTGCTGACCCTCGACCGAGAGACGCTCCACTACAAAGAAGGCGTGGCGGCGAAATTCGCAGAACTCGTCTACTTCGGCCTTTGGTACACGCCTCTGCGCGAATCACTCAGCGCTTTTGTTGACGTGACGCAAGAGACCGTGACCGGCAAAGTGCGCCTCAAGCTCTACAAAGGTAACTGCATGCCCGCCGGCACTACGTCCCCTTACTCGCTTTACAGCGAGGCCATCGCGACGTTTGGAACCGACGACGTCTACAACCAGAAAGACGCCGAAGGCTTCATCAACCTGTACGGCCTGCCGTTGAAGGTCCGCGCACAAATGATGCAGAAGCACGGCAAGAAAAGATAGAGGTGATGATATGAGTAAATTGTGGGGCGGCCGCTTTGCTAAGAATACCGATCAGGCAACGGATGATTTCAATTCATCCATTCGGTTTGATGCGCGTTTATATGAGCAGGATATTCTCGGAAGCGTCGCACACGCCGCGATGCTTGGCGCGCAAGGCATCATCCCCATCGCAGAAGCGCAACTCATCGAAAAGACCCTGCTCGAAATTCTTTCCGAAATTGACGCGGGCGACATTGCCTTTGAGGTCGGCGCAGAAGACATCCACATGAACATCGAAAAGATCCTGACATCCCGCATCGGCGACGCTGGCAAACGCCTACACACTGGACGCAGCCGCAACGACCAAGTGGCGCTGGACCTCCGCATGTATTTACTCCATGAAAACCGCATGATTTCAGATATGCTGGTGGCCCTTTGCCGTACCCTCATTTCCCTTTCTAAAGAACACCTTTCGACCATTTTGCCGGGTTACACCCACTTGCAACGCGCGCAGCCAATTACGTTGGCGCACCATATGATGGCCTATGTTCAGATGTTTCGCAGAGACATCGAACGCCTTGCGGATTGTGCCAAACGCACCAACTTCATGCCACTCGGCTCTGGCGCCCTCGCAGGCACCACCTATCCACTCGACCGCGCCGCTGTCGCAGCCAGCCTTGGCTTTTCGCACATCACTGAAAACAGCCTCGACGCCGTCAGCGACCGCGACTTTGCCATGGAGCTGGCCTTCTGCCTGTCCACCGTGATGGTGCATTTGAGCCGCATGAGCGAGGAACTCATCCTTTGGTCATCTGCAGAATTTGGGTTCGTGGAACTGGATGATGCGTTTAGCACCGGCAGCAGCATCATGCCACAAAAAAAGAATCCGGATGTCGCGGAATTGGTCCGCGGAAAAAGCGGTCGCGTCTTCGGCGACTTGATGGCGCTCCTCACCGTGATGAAGGGACTACCCCTCGCGTACAACAAAGATATGCAAGAGGACAAAGAGGCCATTTTCGATGCCATCGATACTGTGAAAATGTGTCTGCCCGTCTTTACACAAATGCTTGCGACTTCGACGTTTCATAAAGAACAGATGTACCGCGCGGCGCAAGGCGGTTTCACAAACGCCACCGATGTCGCTGATTATTTAGTAAAAAAGAAGGTTCCGTTTCGCGATGCGCATGAAATCATAGGCAAAATGGTCCTTTATTGCATCTCTCACGCCAAGGCCATTGATGCGCTTTCGATGGAGGAATTCAAAGAATTTTCTCCTTTGATTGAAGACGACATTTATCTTGAAATCAGCTTGGAACAGTGTGTCGCGGGGCGTGATTTGCCAGGCGGCCCAGCTACCAGCAGCGTCTTGGCACAAATTGCGACGGCCGAGGAGTTTTTAGCAAATGCCGAATCTGATTGATCCCACCAATTACAACGAAAACGCCCTCAACCGCCTCATCCTGCTCTATCTCTTAGATCAGCTCGAGGCTGGTTCTACTGACATGCACATCAACTCATTGTTGCTTGAGAATCATTTGATGGATTATTTTACGTTGCAGTTTCAACTCTTTGGACTCATCGACGCGAAGCTCGTGACGCAGCGTTTTACGGACGAAGAACGCGTCGTCTTTTCGATTACGCCTGCAGGCCGCGACGTCCTGAAAAACTTGAGCGGCACCATTCCGGCCGGCATTCGCCTCAACATCGATAACCTTGTGGCGCCGTTGCGCGCGAAAATCCGCGAAGACAATCAGATCACCGCCGACTTCACGCCGACCACGAGCAAACGCCCGGGCGCGTCCGAGGCGTCTGAAGAAACCCAGGAACCCTCGTTTCAGGTGACCTGCGCGGCTGCCGAAGACGACTTTGACTTAATAAAAATAGACGTGCAAATAGGCACCCGCAAGCATGCCATTGACGTCTGTCACAACTGGAAGAAACATTCCCAAGATATTTATGCCGAGATCCTGGCTGCCCTGACGAAGGAACGCAGCGAGGATTAGGGTCGGTGCGGGCGCTGGCGAGGCGTGCACACCCTCGGGGTGGCGACATTTCGGGCACCTTACTCCCGTGACGGGAGTAAATCATCAAAAACGTCTCCACTTTTCATCTTTTTTTTACCAATCCGCACCAAAACAACAAAAAATAAAGGTAAAATCAATTGATTCTACCTTTTTGACCTTCGTTTTTTGATTTTTGTATAACTTTGACTTTGATAATTTGCGAATCGACTCGAGGTGGCGACAAATCAGGGGACTTACTCCCGCGACTGGGGACGAAATTGAACACTTACTCCCCAATGTCATTAAGTTAAGAAATAGTGTAACGAAATCAGAAGAGTA
>JBAXOJ010000077.1:0-10350 GCA_037133315.1 Clostridia bacterium | reverse complement strand
GCGTCCCAAAAGGTGGGCGAGAAACTTAAGTCACTCGCGAGAAACCATCAGGTTCTTTGTGTCACACACCATGCGCAAATAGCCGCGATGGCGGATCGGCATTTTTATATTTTGAAGATGCAAGATGCTTTGACGACACACACGAGTGCAGAAATCATTTCGCAAGAGCAAAGGATTACGGAAATCAGCCGGCTGCTTTCTGGTGCACACGCGTCGGAAACATCGCTCAAACATGCAAGAGAATTGTTAGAAGGCAGGGAAATGAAATCTTAAGTTGAAAATAACATTTAAAGGTAGAAATTTATGTAATATTATGTTAAAATACTAGAAAATGACTCAACATATTTGGAGGACAGATGAAAAATAAAGTTTTGATTTGTGATGATAATATAGAATTTGCAACTTCTCTGTCGAAGTATTGCCAGAAGCAATTGGATTTTGAATTGGTAGGGGTTGCCCATGACGGTTTGGAAGCATGTGAAATGATGGTCGCTTCAAATCCTGATTTTATCATATTGGACATCATAATGCCTAAATTGGATGGGTTAGGGGTATTAGAAAAGGTCAATGCACATTACACAAAGAATAGACCGACAATCATCATTCTATCTACGGTAGGCAGAGAGAAAATTACACAAAGGGCGCTTGATTTGGGTGCTGAATACTTTGTCATAAAACCTTTTGAGATTGAAGTTTTGTTTACACGTCTCAGACAACTGCGAGATTTTTCTGGAAGTAGCGAGAAAATCGTTAAGTTAAAAAATGAAAATTCTTTGGGGGTCGTATTAGATAATGACATTGAATTTTTAGTAACGCAAATCTTATTGGATTTAGGATTTCCAGCGCACATCAATGGATATAATTTTCTGCGCGATGCGATCATCATTTCGCTAGAGGATTTTAATTTTGTGAGTAATATTACGAAGAATCTCTATCCTAAAGTTGCACTTCAGTATCAGACCACACCGAGTCGCGTCGAACGCTCCATCCGCCACGCAATCGAAGTTGCATGGACCAGAGGGGATGCACAAAAATTTGATAAGATTCTTGGGTATTCTTTAGTTGATGGTCGGCCAAAACCGACGAATTCAGAATTTATCGCTATGGTGTCAGATAAACTCAGATTGCAAAGCAAGTAGGGATAATAAATCCTTCATATCTTTTGGCAATGGTGCATATAACTCCATTGCTTTTTTTGTGTATGGATGAACAAATGAAATGCTGTATGAGTGGAGCGCTTGTCTCGTAATGCCATAATTATCAATTGACAATGGATCATATAAATCGTCGCCAATGATTGGGAACCCTAAATGCGTGAGGTGTACCCTAATTTGATGCGTCCTTCCAGTTTCAATCGAAACGTCAAGAAAAGTCGCTTTCTCATTGCTAGTTATCGTTCGATAATGTGTAATCGCTTTTTGACCAGCATCATTTACTTCACGATGTACAATGCTACCAGGTTTCCGCGCGATGGGGTGAAGAATTGAACCTTGCTTGGGCATCACTTTGTTGTGCACAATCGCGAAATAATGTTTGCCAAAGCCATCTTGCTTCATTTGTCGAATCAGCGATTCTTGTATATAAGCATTCTTTGCGAATAGCAATATGCCTGAGGTATCCCGATCCAAACGACTGAGCGGACGCACCACTGGAGGAAACCCATTTTTAACTAATAAATAGGCGATGCCATTTGCAATTGTCCCTGACTGGTGCTTGGCAACAGGGTGGACAAGCATACTTGGACGTTTGTTGATGGCAAAAATGGAGTCATCTTCGTAAATGACATCCAAATCCAAGTTTTCGGGTAGAATCCCAACCTTCTCGCGGTCGATGTCAACATAAAGCTCAATGAAATCTCCTTCGGATAAAATATAGTTCGTGCGCACGGCGACTCCATTCACATGAATTCTGTGGTCGTGCTTCATTCTGCAAATCAACCGATGCGACATATCCCGACGTAAGAGTAAGAACGTAGAAAGTTTGTATCCTGCATATTCTGCCGTAGCTGTCAAACTAAGTTTCAAAATAATCACCAAATATATTCTGAACTAGTTGAAAAGAAATGTAAATACCAATAGAATAGAGATAACAAAAAAAGGTGGATGAAGAGATGCAGAGCAAAGAGTACATAAAGTTGAATTTTGGGATTTCTGAAGCAGTGCAAACCCTTGCGCAAAAAGCGCAGGCACATGCAGCAACACAGTATGTAAAAATCGATGAGATAAAAGAATTGAATCAATATAGAGTGATCCAGGCAATGCAAGAATACAGAGTGAGTGAAACAATGTTTTCGGGTACGTCGGGTTATGGTTATGATGATCGTGGCAGGGATACGCTTGATCAGGTGTATGCGAAAGTTTTTGGGGCTGAGGCAGCACTTGTAAGAAGTCAAATCGTTTCTGGAACGCAAGCAATTGCCATGTGTTTATTTGGCATTCTCCGCCCTGGGATGCATATGATATCGGCAACGGGAAAACCTTACGATACACTTGAAGAAGTCATCGGCATTCGCGGAACAGGAAACGGCTCGCTCAAAGAATTTGGTATTTCATATAAACAAGTCGATCTTATCAATCAAAAGATTGACTTGGATCAACTGGAACAAATGATTGATCAACAGACAGGGCTCATATTATTGCAACGATCGCGTGGATATGATTGGAGAAATGCTTTGTCCATAGACGAGTTGAAAGAAGCCTGTATGAGAATCAAATCAATCAGAAAAGACATTGTGATATTGGTGGATAATTGCTATGGTGAGTTTGTTGATGTGTTGGAACCGACGGCAATTGGTGCCGATTTGGTCGCAGGCTCATTAATCAAAAATCCTGGCGGTGGACTCGCCTTGACAGGCGGCTATGTAGCTGGCAAGAAAGAATGCGTTGAACTTGCTGCGTGCAGGCTGACTTCCCCCGGGTTGGGAAGTCATGTCGGTCCTTCCTTAAACATGAATCGTGCGTTCTTTCAAGGGCTATTTATGGCGCCGCACATTGTGGGCGAGTGCTTGAAAGGATCGGTGTTTTGTGGACACTTCATGCGACTGCTTGGATTTCCAGTATCCCCAAATCCAGAAGATCCGCGGGGAGATATCATTCAAGCAATTCAGTTTGGGAATAAAGAGACATTGGTTGCTTTTTGTCAGGGGATACAAAAAGGTTCTCCCGTTGACAGCTTTGTAGAACCATACCCCTGGGATATGCCAGGCTATGCACATCAGGTGATTATGGCTGCGGGCGGATTCGTACAAGGCGCATCCATTGAACTTAGTGCGGATGCACCTATTAAAGAGCCCTATATCGCATACATGCAAGGTGGTCTGGTAGTGGAACATGTGAAATTAGGATTGATGATTGCAGTACAGAATATGTTGGACAAAGGATTGATCTGCTTATGAAAAAAATCAACTGGTACGTCATGGTGATTCTCGTTTTGGCTGGAGTGCTTGCCCTTGCTCAAGTAAGTATGCTTGCTTTCACGAACGCGGATCGTACAGATATTCTGTACGTCGGCAATATTGAAACTTTTTTCAATGGGGATGCCGTGTTGATTCGAGATGAAAAAGTAATTAAGATTCCTGAGAAAGATTTTATTGCACCTGCGATCGAAAGTGGGACGAAGGTTGCTAAGGGGGAACTTGTCGCACGTTCTTGCGATCAATCTTCTGTCGATATTCTTTCGCGCTATGAAAAGGCGCAACAAAAACTCAATGCAGAAATTAGAAAAACGGTGTTGCCTGTTGCAACAAATGACTTTGAAATCATTAAACTGAACAAGGTAATTAATGAGAAATTGATGGAAATGATGCTTGTTGATACTTCCGCAACGCTACGCACTGCTTCGGCGTTGGAGAGAGACATTCGTTCATTAACCGATGAAAAGATAAAAATCGTATTAGGTACGCTACCAAAAGAGAGTCCGTTGATTGCGTTGAAGAAGGAAGTTGATGCATTGAATCAGCGTTTTTATGCTTCTTCTGGTGCGATCAAAGCGACGACGGCTGGGGTTGTTTCCTTTGTTGTTGATGGCTATGAATCGCAGTTTAAGCTGCAAGACTATGCAAAAATTCAGTGGAAAGATCTTGAAGGGGTTAAAAATCAAGATCAACTCACTGAAAAAAGCAGCCCGAAAAATAGTTTGAAATTAATTCAGAATTTTTATGCTTATTTAGCAGTCAATGTGGATGCGGATTTCGCTGAAAATATCGCGCTCAATACAATACGGAAAATTCGAATCAATGATGTTTCGGAGACGATCGATGGGGAACTCGTTCTAAAAAACAATGGAAGCAATCATAAAACGTTACTCCTGTTTAAAATTGACCAAGGCATTGAAAAGACTTGTGACTTGCGCAAAGTCAATATCGATATTGCAAAGGCGAGAAGCGTGGAGGATGGCTTTAAAATTCCAAAAGAATCGTTGCTCAATCCGAATTATGAAAATATGATGGCTCAAATTGCACTCGTAAGAAAACACAAAATCGAATTTCGAAAAGTAGAAATACTTGATTTTGATGCGACTTATGCTATTGTGCGCGATGCAACACCGGATTTGACGGGTGCACTTCAGTTATATGAGGAATATCTAAAAAACCCTTCAAAGGTCAAAGAGGGGGATCTTTTAAAATGAGCATAGCAGAAAATCTTGAATTTGTGAAAAAGGAAATCTACACGACAGCAAAAAAATGTGGTAGAAATCCTGACGATATTACATTGGTCGCGGTTTCTAAAACGGTTGGTGTCGATCAGATAGAAGAGGCAATCCAAACAGGGATGAAAGACTTTGGAGAAAACCGTGTGCAAGAACTCGTTGGGAAAAGAGAGAAAATTGTCGAGGATGTCAAATGGCATCAAATTGGAAGACTACAGACAAACAAGGTGAAGTACCTGATTGGGAAAGATGTTTTGATTCATTCCTTGGACCGGATGGAACTTGCTGTTGAAATTGCGAGATTGAGTGAAAAGAAGGGTTTAGAGACAGAAGTTTTAATTCAAATTAACGTTTCTGAAGAAGACACGAAAGCGGGGATTCGTGTTGACGAGGTTGATGCATTTTTAGATCAACTCGCTGTGTTAAAGGGCATAAATGTGGTTGGATTGATGACAATTGCACAAAATACAGTTAATTTCGACGAAATTCGTCAAGTTTTTAGCAAATTGAGGGAAATATATATTGACATACAAAATGAAAGGATAGATAATAATATACAAATGAAATACTTATCAATGGGTATGAGCCATGATTATCAAATCGCAATTGAAGAAGGCTCGAATATGCTTAGGATAGGGACATTGATTTTTGGAGAACGTTAGCTTAGATTTTTACTAATGAGGAGGATTTTCTATGAGTTTAATGGAAAAAGTAAAAAGTGCCCTGAACTGGGGTATTGACGATGAGTATGATGAATATGAAGAAGTTTCTGAAAGATCGGAACGTGCGGAACGCATGGAACGCGCGGAGCGACTTGAGAGATTTCGCGCCACGGATAGAATGTCTAGAGACGAACGAGCGGATCGCTCATCTAGTTCTGATAGATTCGAAAAACCATCTAAAAAACAGAAAAAAGGGTTCTTTGGCGATCGTGATAAGAAGGTCGTTCAGATTCATGTAGATGAAGATGTCAGGGTTGCGAATTTACGCCTGATGACATTTGAAGATGCACGAAAAGTTGATATGCATTTGAAACTGGAAAGAACCGTGCTCGTCGATGTTTCGAATCTTGACAAAGTCAACGGACAACGGTCAATTGATTTTATCTGTGGAATTATCGAAGCGCTTGAGGCGAATATTCAAAAGATGCCAAACGCGCCTATTTTCGTGATTACGCCGAATGGTACATCTATAGTAGGAGATTCCAACGATGAATTTAAATACAAGGGAGTTTTTCCTTGGATTAAATAAAAGGGGGACTTTTTATGAATTACAACGTGCTTGATATTCAAAACCTGAAGATTAAAAAGGTTGCCTTTGGTTATGCGGAAGATACCGTGAAAGAAATCCTTGATAAAATATGCGAGGATTATACTGTGTTAACGCGAGAAAACTACGACCTGAAAGAAAAACTTTCTGTTTTAAATGATGGGATAAAGCATTATAAGACGATGGAAGAATCGCTTCAAAGCACGCTTATCATTGCCCAACAAACTGGTGAAGAAGTCAAACGAAATGCGGTTGAGAAGGCAGACAATATCATGCGTGAAGCCGAACTGAAGGCCCAACAAATCGTCATGGAAGCAAACAAGAGTTTGGCAGCAGCCAAGAATGAAACCGAAGAAGCTTTAAAAAGGTCAGCGATACTTAAAATCAAACTTGAAAATATCTTGAAGACAGAACTTGAATTATTAAATCAGATTGACGATAAGTTGTGAAAATGAAAGCCTTTCCGATTTGGAAAGGCTTTTTTTTTATTTGCGAAAATATACCTTATATGCTGCAATCGAAGGGAAATCCATATTTGCTACTAATGCAGGTGGTTTTTCTGTAAAGTTTTCATACAGGTAATCACGTACGGTGCCAAAAATCGCTTTTTCATTTGAAATTTGAACTACGACTAGCTTTGTGTTTTGAATTTCTGTTGTCAAGTTTTTAATAAAAAACTCACTCTGATCTCCGGAAAACCAACGCGGATCCTGCATGAAAACTGGCCCTTGCGGGGAATGTGTTGTCAATCCTGGAAAGACAGGACCGTTCATCCCTAAATAGAGATATCGGCTTTCGCCCATTTTTTCAAGCAGATCGTCAACTCTTTTTGCATCCGCACGAATTGTGTCATTGTTGTTCAAACAAGCGCTCTGTGTGGAGTTAATCGAATAGGGTGCAATAAAATAGACTATGGCGAAACTAAACAATAACAAGCATACTAACGCATATTGGCGGATAAAGTTTCTGAATACTGCAATTTTTTCTTTCCTTATTTTTTCTTTCACAGCAATCTCGCGAAGTACAAACATGACAAGAGCGATATAGACGGGTACGGCAAATGCAAAGTGATGGCCGTAAAATTCTCCTCCAAACGCGACTGCTAAAACGGGAAAGACGGCGATGGGAACGAATTTAATAGTATTAAATATGAAATACCAGATTGTATTTCTTTTCGCAAAAAGGAATTGGAACACGACTGCAAGAATGAAGGACACAAGAATGAGTGCGAGGAGCAGATTGTTATATTTCCAGACTTCGTCAAAGACCTTGTCGAATGCGAACGCACGATTCCATATGGAACCATAACGTCCGACATGTTTGGTCAGAATATATAAGATGTAGTCATTGACATATGGTAAAAACATCCCGGTTGCCAGCATGAAAATGCTGCCAATGGAAGCCGCGTAAACAAGCGGCAACACGAAAAGTTTAATGACTTGTTTGATTCCTGTACAAAAGAGCAAAGCACCGGCAAAGCAAAGCAATACAAAGGGCTCTTTCATTGCGACTGACATGATTAGGAACAGAGATGATATCCAAAGATATTTATTATTCCACTTGACCTTTTCTGCATCAAGCGAAGCGATGATCATCAGATAGATACAAGCAAACCCAGCTCCATACGATTCCGTTTGTATTTGACCCGCAAGATCCCCTGTGTAAATCATCAGGAGTCCGCCGGCAATGAGAGCGATAGGATATGCAATGAAATTGACTGCTTTGAGTCCGAATTTTTTCGCTTGCGAAAGCAAGACTCCAATCGGTGAAAGTCCAACAAACAAAAGTGCAATAAAGTTGATGAGATTCCCAACCCACGGCCCACCAGAGGTTAAAAAGGAGAAGTATGTAATAAAAAAGATGCCAGGTCCTTTAATTTCAAACATATCAACATACGGCAACAGGCCATTCATGATGCTCCGTCCCATAATCCAATAGACTGGCGTATCCCAGTTATATGAGAGCGCAAGCTCAAGCGCCATATGTGGAGTGATTTTCAATATCAACCAAATAATAAAAAATAGGCTTACTAGGGATGTGAGAGAGATGAGGACCCACTTAATCACTTTTTGTAGTTTCAAAATAGTCACTCCAATTCATGTTGTTTTTTCTAATACAATTTATCACTAAACTTGTTTATTTTCAATCCCTAATGTGCTAAAATATAGAAATTGTCAGAACTTACTAATATCTTGGAGGATTTCATGGGAGAATACATAGGCTATGCAGGAATGGCATCCGTTTCCATATTACTTATATTTATTTGTATTGCGATCCTGCGAGACTTCCGGGTGTTGAAAAATGCAAAATTCGAGAGTCGTTCCTTACTCCCAAAGAAAAGAGAAAACTACTTGCTTTCTGCGATATTTATTATTCTTTCCTCGCGGCTGATTATCTTTTCCTATCTGATTATGACCTATACATTTTCGTGTAAAGGGAAGTCCATTTTCGATCTTGGGTTCTTGTTGGATGCCTTTTCTACGGTACCGCATGAACAAGAATTATTCTATTTCATCATAAATAATTGTGCTTTTATACTTTCGGCAATTCTTCTTTTTCTAATTGTAGAAAAAAAGTGGAACAATGGAGTTGCCTTGAATACGATTGCCATTTTTTGCTGCCTGCCATTTACAGTACTAAATGTGATGCCGCGAACCAATGCAATCATATTACTATTAAGTATCCTTTGCTATGGTTTGTCAATGCGTCGGAAATGGGCATTTGCAGTCATTGTAGCGGCATTTGCTGTCTTGATTGATGGAAGAATGCTATTGTTGACCGGCGTTATTTTGAATGAAATGCGCATAGCAAAAATTAATCCGAAAAAAGATTTAATGCCGTACTTGTTCGCTGTGACGCCGCCTATCATCCTATTGATTTTTTGTTTCTTTTCACCAAGAGGGAATTTGCTGATTCCCTTTTACCAGCCTTTTGTCATTGAGGGAAATGAACTCAAGACTGTCATCAATTTCATTCCGATTCTAATTTATTGCATGAGCGCAATCTTTGTATTTTTCTTTCATTACAATCGAAAGCAGAATTCAACCGTCGCGATTTTATTGATTTTTACCTGCATGATTGGGGTCTTTTCTTTCAAAGCAGGACCCATCTTTGAATTTGCTTTGCCGTTGGCGCTAGCCCTGACTTTAAACAAATGGGTGACCAGGGTTTCACTTGTGTTTGCAATGATTTTTCTTGCCGTCGGATTGACGATATTCATGACCTATATTGCAGCGGGAAGGGGTGTCTATTATTAAAACATTTTTTAAAGAGCTGTTTGCAAAACCGCAAATAAAAATATTTCTTTTGACCTTGTTTTGGTTATGCGTCGCTTATGCGTTTGCTTACGTCGTGAATTGGGTTCAGTTTGCGCGATTGCCAAGTATCAATGATTATGTCACTTCCTTCGCACGTGGCGATACGGGAGGCTATCTCGATATTGCGAAAAACGGTTATCAGACGGTTGGCGATGCCGCACTCAATCTCGTGTTTTATCCACTCTATCCAATTGCCATTAAAGCGTTCTCTTTTCTCTTTGTCGATTTCCAGTTGTCTGGGTTTATGGTTACCATTGTTTCCATATTCATTTCGACACAGTTTTTTTCTAAGCTTGTTAAAATTGATTATTCTAACAAGGTCGCATTTTATGCAATTTCTAGCATGTTGCTTTTTCCGTTTTCCATTTTCATGCTCACGTTTCAAACGGAAAGTTTTTTCATTATGCTCTCCATTGTAACCGCTTACCAAGCGAGAAAAGGGAACTGGATCCTGGCAGGACTCTTTGGTTTTTTAACAGCATTGACCCGTACACAAGGGCTTTTGATTTTCATTCTTGTCATCTATGAACTGATCTATCAGTCCTATCGTAGCAAGAAGTGGACGTTAAAAGGTCTCGCAATCCTCTTCATTCCAATGGGAACGGGCGTATATCTGATTATTAATAAAGTCTTATATAACAACTTCTTTCAGTTTCTCGTGTTTCAAGAGAAAAACTGGCATCAACAACCCTCCACCTTCTGGGCTTCCTTATGCACCTCATTCAATTATTCGCAAATGCCAGACTGGCACTTGCAAAACTACCTCATTTTCATTCCGCAAATCATTTTATTTTTTTTCACCATCGTGGTCTTGCTTTATGGACTAAAGAAAAAGGTGCGGACAAGTTACATCATTTACAGCCTCGCATTTTTAATTTATTCCTACTCGCCCTCTTGGTTGTTGAGCGGAGGAAGGTATTTGTCTTGCCTGTTTCCGTTGTTCATTATTTTTGGTGTGTTTGCCGAGAGGGAACACAGAAAATTTGCGCTCATGCTGACCACAATTCTTCTCTTCACCTTTTTTGGAATCGCATACCTATGCAATTTTGGGATTTGGTGAAACTCACGACCAGTCGTGTTTGACATTTTGTCCCGTTCAGTGTAAACTTTTGTCTTG
>JBAXOJ010000076.1:0-10391 GCA_037133315.1 Clostridia bacterium | reverse complement strand
ATTCAAGCCATTATTAATATTTAACGGCAATTAGAAATGTACTTAGACCATAATTTTAACATGTGATTATTTTGAAAACAAGATGTAAAAGTAGACAATATTTCGAATGCTTGTCGTAATCGCGATATATTGAAAGAGCAAAAAAAGCCCCGTTCCCAGGACTTTTTTTCATTATTTCAAATTCTTACTTGTTTGTTTTTGTAAAATTGTCAATTGAGGCTTTTCCTACTTCTTTCCACCATTCAGAAATCTCGGTGGTTGCATCCTGTCCGCCATTATTGGTAAAGTAAGTCACCCATTCATCGAATCCAGCCTCTACCGATACATCACCACGCACAATGCGTGAAAACATCGTTGTCCGATTACTTGATAAATCAGGTCCATGATCAATCCATGCTTGCGTCTCAGGTCCCCAACCTCTGTCAGGATAGATATTGTTACTATTAATAATCTTCTTCTGTGTTTCCGCTGAGCCACCTGGACTTAAGATTGCCCATAGGCGCCAGCCGTAGGAATCTTTCTTTTCCGTCCAATCTTTGAATTTTTCAATAATGCCAAGTTGTTCTCCTGTCAATTTTGAAAGGTCGTTTGCTTTTTGCGCTGCAGCAATGACTGCCCCGTTATCCACGATAGGATATTTCATTGTTGCAAACGGATAAAAGAAGGAATCATAATGTGTACCATCTGATGCAAGAAAATCGTGATATTTTCTAAATTCTATGCCAACGCCACCTATCAAATCACCATACACATTCATCAAAAACATCAATGCTTCAGGATATTTGCTCTTCTTGTTTACACAAGTAAAGTCTGCAACTCTTGTACTGACTTGCATCTTTGCCGGCGCACCATTTTCGTCCATAATTTCACCAGATTTCCATATCGCTTTTGGATTATAAGCAATTGTATTATTTAATAATCCATCTGGTGCCGTCCGATAATTATAATCAAATCCATATTGTTGGTTGGTCATTTGTGTTTCGACGACTGATTGTGCATTCAAAGTAAAGTCAGGGTCAAGATAACCATCTGCATATAGATCCGAAAGAATCTGAAGAACCGTCTTCCATTTTGGGGAAACATCACTCCGCATCAAGCCACCATTCTCATCATCGATCCAAATTCCTGAATAAGCACCAAATGCATTTTCGAATCCCGTGGAAACATTAGTGTTAATTGGGAACGCAAAAGTCTGTGGAGATGCTGGTGCACCCGGATTTTTCTTACAAAAGAACTTCATCAATTTAATGGAATCGTTTATCGTTGCAGGCCAAGGTTGGTTATAGCGATCTAACCAGTCTTGACGAATCCATTGCATTGAAGGATTTTGTCCAGATGGTGGAGCAAGCGCTGCCAAGATGCCATTCCTAAAACAGGTCTGATAGGCGGTGCCTCCGAATGCCGTTTCCATATAAGTCTTCAATGGCGCATCAAGATACTTATCATAATACGGTCTGAGGTCTTTTGTTCGGCCCGAATCTGCAACGCGGAAAAACAATGTCGTGTAGATTGGCATGATATCAGGCAACGAATCGGTCGCAATCGAAGTCGTCACTTTCAAATCGTATTTCGTAAAGTCCGTAACAGTAAACAAAGACTTCAGTTTGATGCCACAATATTTTTCATAGGCTTGCGTCCATACATTATTGTCAATGCTTTCACCCGCTTGGAAGCGCACTTGCGGCCCATAATATCGGATGACCGAAACAGTGACTGGCGGATCAAATTTGTATCCATTGTCATACATATTCGTCTTTTTAATCAATGGATTGTCAGGTGCTGGTGTATACGGCGAACCCGTCGCTTGCGCGTAACGATTTGCCTTCGGCGTATCAACGCCACCATTGCATCCTGTAAGCACGAGTGTGAGTCCAATCACAAATGCCATTAGTAATAAAAATAGTCTTTTCAATTTCATAAAATCCATCCTCTCATAATCAAACTATCAAGGCTATTATACCCGTTTCATCTGTTTTTGCAAGTTATTTTACTTCACCTTAATCGTTTTACTTGCACTATATTGACCACCTGCTTTGCAGCGAACAGAAATCGCCACGTTTTTCTTCGCTTTTGGCACTTTAATAGCGAAAATACCTGTCTTTGCATTCGCTTTAGATGAATACGACTTAGTGCCAATTTTTGCATAAACGATCGCGCCTTTCGTTGCAACACCCTTTACAACAACTGCGTTCGCTTTTACGGCATAAACGGTCGGTGTCATTGGGATCACATAGATGGTCTTTGTCAAACTTTTTACCCCATCCTTGAGGACAGAGACTGTGATCTTTGTCCCGGCCGGAACGGCCTTTGGCATCGTGATCTTCCATGCACTCGCAACTGCAGTAATAGTATATTTTTTTGAACCAACCATGATTGTCACAACCCCGCCTGAAACCGCCTTCCCCGAAAGGTCTCGCGCGCCATTTGTCACAACATTTATGGTAGGCGTCATCGGTACTGGATTCGCTTGAAATAGCGCCCCTACAGTCAAATCACCCGTAATGTTGTCAAAGGTTGTATCCCATCCAGTAAATGTATAGCCGACTCTGACAGGAATCGCAGGCGCTACTGCTGAAGCACCATAGCTCACTGCCTGTGGGGTTCCTATTAAACTTCCATCCCAGTTTTTAAATGTCACCGTGTAGCTATTTAAACTAAACACTGCCGTCACGACCAAATCCCCAGTAATATTATTAAATGGGACATCCCAGTTCATAAACTTGCTTCCGACCTTTGTTGGCTCAGCAGGGGCGATCGCGGCTGCACCATGTGCAATCGTTTGTGGTGAACCAATCGTGCTATTGTCCCAGTTTTTAAACGTGACTGTGTATGTGTTTATCGCAAAAGTAGCCTTCACATTCAAAACCGTCGTAATGTTCTTGAAAGAAACATCCCAGCCCGTAAATGTATAATTAGGCTTTGTAGGATCTGCTGGCGCGATCGCGCTGGAACCGAAAGGCACGGATTGCGCTACACCAATTGGCGTATCGTCCCAATTGTAAAACGTGACCAAGTAACTATTAATCGAGTATTGCGCCGTTACGATCGTATCTGAAGCGATGCTTGTAAAACCGACATCCCAGCCAGTAAAAGTATGACCGACACGGGCAGGGTCACTTGGGGCTGTCGCGCTATCTAAATATGCCACGCTTTGTGTTTTCAAATACCCGCCATTCCAGTCTTTAAAGGAAACGGTATAATGATTGATTGCATACACCGCAACTACTGTGAGGTCGGTGGTCACATTCGAAAAATCGACGTCCCAACCCGTAAAGGTATATCCCGTTCTAGGCGGCGTCGTTGGCGCGGTTGCTGACTTGGCATATCCAACCGATTCCGTTTTCAAGACGGTCGTATTATCCCAGTCTTTGAAGGTTACATTGTGCGGCGAATAATCGGTCGTTGTTTCCGCGATATTGAAAACCCTCACGCTGTCAAACACCGCGCTTTTTGTGAATGTCGTTCCCAATCTTGACAACATAATATTTCCTGATGTATACGTCACATCGTTGACATCGATGAGTTGGAGCATGCCCGTTTCAGGGTCATATTGATACACTTTGATGTTGCCATCCTTCACCTGAATGCGAAGCGTCTCATAATAGAAAGGTCTGACGTTTGCGGCCCCATTTGCAAGGTAGTACGCAGTGCCATTCACCATTTTTTTAAGTTCCAATGCAGTATTGAATGAGCTGTCATTATTTGTAACATCAAGTCGATATCCATTTGTGGCGGTTCCAGTCGCTGTGGTCCCGCTCTCATTGAAATAGATGTACACTGGGCTGGCCCCTCGGCCGCATTTAAAAGTTGCGTCAATGATATAATTCGCTGGCATCGCTGTTTTCGAGCGAAATGCGTAATAGTTCGTCGTTGGCGTCAGCAAAAGGCCCTTTCCGTCTTGTGCGTAATAGTCTGCTCGGTAAGTCGGCGCAGTCGTAGGAAGTGGCGTTCCGATTGATAGCCTTGTCCAATCCAACGGCGTAACTGCAGAATCATCCACAATTTGTGGTGCATAGATTGCTGCAGGGGTCGGGTTTGGAGAAGCCCAAGCAGGCGGAGTTTCAAGGCTCGATGGCGTCGCGCCAACAATGTCCCACAGGGAATTGTCGAGATACCCGAATTCATCATTCCAAGAAGCCGCCCCCAACGTGGCAACCGTCTGTGTAAATCCTGCATTCGTAGCTGGCTCGAAAAGTTCCATCTCTCTGATTTTTGTATCACTTAAAGTAATGTTCACGAGCCTAATCTTGAAGGTGCGTAATGGCTTTGGAAAGACAATCGTGCGTTCGGCCATGCGATTTGACCAGACATTCGTGCCTGGAATGATGTCCCAGGAGGACCCGTTATAATAGGTCAAATAAAAACTAAGCGGGGTTTGTTTTCCGAGCGTCGCGCCCGTTTCCCCTAAATAGAGTTTCACCCCAGCAACCATCATCGTGGACGGCAAAGAAATCGTATAATATGCTGCAAAGGAAGCATTATTAAGGCTAGCACATTTCGTATTGTCATTGATGATGCCATCCACAAGATACTGGCCGTTTGAAGCGTTTGCTCCAGTCACAACAGTGCCTGGCTGTGGCGTTGCGGTCCCTGATGCCCAAGTAATCTTTGGCCCCAACGGAGAAGGCGACAGGATCGGCTGTGGTTCTGCAACGCTATTCGGATTGACCGTCTCAAAACTGGAACCGAGTCTAATTTCATCAAGATACATTTTGTAAATGTTATTTGGTGTGTTGAAAAACAAACTTCTAAAATTCATATTGTTCGAAGCAATTGGCATGGTAAAGGTCGCATCCGCGGTTGCGGGTTCTGTTGCGCCCAGCGCAGGATTGATGTATACATTGACCGTCGCGTCAATTGCCGTATAATCGACTGAATAAGAAATAAAACTAGTCGTAGGCGTCAAGGAAATCACTTTGTCCGTCATTCGAATATACATGAATTTATTCGCAACATCGTAAAAGTACTTATCCGCAGTATTTGTCTCAGAATAGGCACCCGGGTTCGTCGCGGAATAGATGCGCAACGTCCAGTAAGCGGAAGTTCCTGTCGGTGTCAGTCTCGAATTCGTGCCAAAATACCCAATGGATACTTTTTGATTACTACCAGTCAAAGACTGAGAAGTAGAAACGCCAGTTGACAACGTAAAGGCTCGATTATCTCCATCTAATCCCGCAGGCATGCCGAAGTTGTGGAGGTAACTACCCCAAATTTTCGTTCCCACCTTGCCAACTAAGCCATTTCCAGCGATTGGCGTTGCAGAAGGCAAAGGCGTTGGATTATATACCACAAAATCCTTCAAAACGCCATTGGAACTCATGTCTAAAAGCCTTCCCGTGGATAGATAAGCTGTCCCAAGTCCTAAATCTCTTCCAGACGTAGTGAGAAATTTCCCGCCAGCGGAATAAGTGAGAGGGCTGTTGTCCGTAATAGAAAGTCCAAGCCGTGATCCAACGATGTTTTGTACATCCCAAGCGGAGCCGAACCCGATTCCACCGTTCAAACCGTGCACCGCCTGTGGCGTATAGTCAAATCCTTCGTACACCAGCGCCCCTGGTGCCGCGTTTACTGATACTGGCGCGACATACTGCGCAAATAACATCGTCGTCAAAAATACTAAAACCATTACACTGACTAACTTCTTCATAAAAATTCCTCCTCAACTAGTTATAGTAATCCACCGTTTCTCCATAACTACTCACATCGTATCCGATGAACGCAAACAACATCTCTGTGTCTGTTCCATCGATGATGCCATCCAAATTAATATCGTTCAACGGCACGTAGCCGAAATCCCCATAGCCAAGTCCAATCGTGCTAAATAATTGCTCTGAATCCGAACCGTCAATGATGCCATCGGCGTAGACATCCCCTGCAAACAAAGACTTGTCGCCAAGTTGCAAACTTGTACTAGAAACGGTGACTGCAATATCCCTTGTCATATACCCATTGCGCTGAACGCTCAGCACGTAGGCACCATCTGGTAAATTCGAGAAGATTGCAGTTTTGGTGTTTGGATTGAAGGCCGCCGAAGCAAGAATTGTTTGCGATAAATATGAGTCTCTGGCTGTGACGGTTGTTTCTCCCGCCAGATTCATGAAATGATCATACACGGTATCTCCTGTGTTCAGCGCATCTGCCGCTGACAATGAGGAAAGCGAAACCGTCACACCTGGTTGCGCCATCTCGATGGCAAATAAATCCGGACGCGTGAACACGCTTGCTCCCGTACTTGTCGGATATTGCAATACGTTCGTCGTCGAATAGATCAACTTACTGACGACCGTGCCCGCAACCGTCTTATGAAAATAGGAAAATGTGTTTTGATCAACGATGCCAAGTTTCTTGAATTTCAACTGCAATAACGTGACGCGCGCGTTTTGGGCGAATGATAAGGTCGCCCCTGTGTTTTTAGCATAACCAAGCATAAAGTAATTTCCAGTTAGCGCAGCGGTTGTGTTTTCCAGTTGGAAGGAAGAAATGGAATAGCCAGCGAGATGAACCTCTCCAGGTATCGAGAAGTAAGGTGCAACCTCTAATGAAGTGATGAGTTTCCCATTGGGCGCTTCTGCGGTTGGAGTCTCCACTTGCACAGGAACCACTTTCGACTTGTCGTAGGCGATGGCCCAGGAAAAACTATTGATATTTATTTGCCCCTTGAGTTCGCATGACACCACAATATAGCCGTCCGCGGTATCCTGAACAAGTGTATTCATCCCCGCAGGGGCGCTGTTTACAACCAACGTGGCATCTGACGCATGGTAAACCGGTCCGTTATATGGGGTCGGCGTCGGCGTCGACGTTGGAATTGGCGTTGGAGTTGGCGTTGGGGTCGGGGTCGGGGTTGGTTCTGTATAGACCCCAAAGATTTTAACCTCATTGACCTCTAACGGTGCCCAAATCGAACCCAAATGGCGGATATAGCGATACGCAACGGTACTCGTCACAGGAAACGCAGTAAAATTGCCTCTCCCGTAGACAAAACTCGCGCGACTTGGAATGACAAACAGATTCGTATAATTCACCCCGTCATTAGAACCTTGATAGGTCCCAACTGCGCGATCCAATAAATATTCCGGCGTACCAGCATCATAACGCGGGTAGATTTTCACCTTCGTAATCACTTGCGGCGTACCCAGATCTAACCCGTAATAACTCGTGTTTGGCAGATTAATATAGTTGAATAAATTCCCGTCAAAGGCTTTTTTCGCGTTGGCGTTAATGCCATCGCTACTGAATGGAGTGCCTGAAAGCATACCAGGCTCATCCGGGATGGTCGTTGGCAATGGCGCCGGAGTAGAGTAGTCAACTGCAGTGTTTGACAAGGTCGAAATCGCCGTGTACTTTGGTGTATTCAAATCTACCATGGACTCCGTCAGCCCCCAGCAACCATAGACAGAATAACCTCCGCAGAGTGTGTAATACATGAATAACCCGCCGTCAATGTCAAACCAGTTTGTCTGTAAATCTCGCTTCAGAATTGCGTTCATTTCAGGTGCGCGCTGGGCTGCCTTTCGAATCTCTAAGTTCACATCGACTTGCCCTCTATGATGTGGTCCGCCCTCGTAGCAAACGATGCCTCCAAGCAAGCCCCATTCTTTCCCCGCGTTGATCAAACGCACTTTTTCCGTAACCGAATCATCTGAATTTGCAATCATCGTGGCATGAATCACTTCTGCACTCGTACAGTCTTCTGGTAGTGGTTCTTGGAAATATGGCGCTACTGACCCTGCATAAATATACTGCGCTGGGTTGCCATATGTATCATTAATGAATTGCAGCATTGATTTAATCGCGCCGGAACTAAACTGCCAGGCCAACACAGGACGCACGGTTGACATCATGGCGCCAGCACCATAGACAGCCTTAAATAATTCACCCATCCGAACGGTCTGGATTGCGTACATATTCGTCATACTGCCGTTTGCAATCGGGTTCGCAAGCGCCAAATCACGATTTGCGTGCGTTTGAGAAAACATCCAGTTCCAGACTTCGTTACTAAATTCAATATACAATTTGATATTGCTATTTAAGTTGTTTTTGAAAAAGGTTGCCAGTTGTGTGATGTAGTCGTCAGAAGCATTGGAAGGAATGTTAATCCAAACATCTTTTCCTGTCTGATTCGCAAGTGCAATGATGTATTCATAGGCAGCACCTCTTTGACCATGAATCAACCCTGCCTGCGAGGCATCCGTCGTCAATCTTCGATTCGTCCATTCTTGCGGGTCAAAAGAATAATATGGCGCACCCGAAATTCCATCCTGCCCATTCGCAGCGAGATATTCCATGAAACGCAATGTACTAAAAGGCGCCAGCGCAGCCAAATATTCATTTGTAAAAATCTGCGTCGTATCTGCTGGATATCCTGGACGAATGAGTTTTACGTTGCGTACGCCCCCAATTGTGTTTGTAAAGGAAATAAATACTTGACTTTGCCCAACTGGAACAATTAGATCCGCCGTTGTAATGCCGTCAGAATACACTTGACCCGCCACCGAAAAACTGCAAGAATTTGGGGCAATTGTCGCACTTCCTTCGAACGAGAGTTTATAGGTACCAGCAATATTCAAATAAGTGATTTGGTTTTCAATCGTAGAACAAATTGCGATCACGCCCGCATCCGTCGTTGGCCAACCGTGTGCATCGATGTCTGGGATTGCAGTCCACGGCTCCGTAGCTTTCCCCCACGCTCGTGATTGTTTCATGACATCGACAAACATCATACTGCGACTCCAGTCGGAAAGCCCTTCGACATTAGTCCCCATCCGCGTCTTATAGGTATCCGCAGCAGCAGATACGTTGAGAGATTCTCCTTTTTGAAAAACGAAAAGCCCGCACACAAATATCACGAGCATCAAAAAACTAATTATCTTTTTATTTCGAAACACCATGTCTCCACCAAATCTTTCTGCGCTTTTTCTCACATTGCACAAATTAATTGTACCATGAATACAATGGTAAAAAAAGAAGGCTACCTCAAATTCTCATTTGAGGCAGCCTTGATTCCGTGCATTTTTGTTATTTTACTGTAATCTTACATTTTGCAGTCTTACTACCACTTGCGGTTGTAACCGTAATGTAGCAAGTACCTTTTTTAATTCCTTTTACAATACCAGTAGACGAAACTTTTGCAATCTTCGAGTTGCTTGATTTCCAAGTCACTTTTTTGTTTGTTGCATTAGAAGGTGTAATGGTTGCAGTCAACTTCACTGTCTTACCATGCATAATTGTTGCCGTCTTCTTATTTAACTTCACACTCGAAACCGCTCTGGTGACCGTAATTTTGCATGTCTTCGAAAAAGAACCGTCGACTGTCTTGACCGTAATTGTAGCTGTTCCAGGTCCCTTAGATGTTACTTTTCCTGTTGAGGAAACAATCGCAACTTTTGTGTTGCTAGAAGTCCACTTCACGCTCATGTTAGCAGCGTTTGAAGGGCTTACTACTGCGCTTAGTTGCAGTGTCATTGGGTATTTGATAGTAGCGGATGATTTCGAGATGCTCACGCCAGTGACTGATACAGGTACAGATGTAGGCGTTGGCGTTGGTGTTACAACTGGAGTTGGTGTCGGTGTCGGTGTCGGTGTAACAAGGCCCATTGCCGATGCAAGTACTGGGTAAATCACTTGAGCCATTTTCAAATCACCTACTGTATTCGTATGAACCCAGTCGTTCGTACAAGTACCAACTGCGGCTGGATCATCAACCCATCCTGGTGCGTTTTGAATTGCGATCACAGGTGAAGTCACAGTATTCAACTCAGTTGCAAGTGCGCCATATGCTGTCTGCATTTCTGTAAACCAAGTTTGTGAAGGTTTGCCTAAAAGAATTTTCATGCTAGGATTTTTCGCTCTCAATTTTTCAATTAAAAGTCTCATTGCAGCAACTTTTGCAGGTACTGTTTCATTTGCTACAGCATTATTTGTACCAAGATAGATAATCGCAATATCAGGTTTGATGGTCGTGAGTGGCGTCGTCAATGCGGTCGTAACCGATTGAATCGTCCATCCCCAGTATCCTTCATGTTTGTTGCTGAATGTGAAGCCTTTATAATCAGGATAAGTTGCATTGCTATCAAAACCTGTGTTTCTTGATCCAACAAATTCATATTTTGCATTGCTATCGATTAACATCTTCCATAATGGATATCTCCATGATAATTCTGGTGGATGAGATGGACTCACGCCGCCTACGCCGCCAGTACCTTGTGTAATGGAATCACCAATGCACATGATTTTCAGTGGCACGCTAGGATCTGGAGTTGGTGTTGGTGTCGCCAATGGATCTGGCGTTGGTGAAGGGGTTGGAACTGGTGATGGGGTTGGTGTTGGAGAAGGTGTAGGAGTCACAATGACTTCCGACCCTTTGTGCAATTGAATGTCATCAATGTATA
>JBAXOJ010000075.1:0-10396 GCA_037133315.1 Clostridia bacterium | reverse complement strand
CCGCTATGGTGAATACTATCGCCAAAAATATAATTACAGCGGAATCCTTTTTTCTAAGAACAAGGATATATTCAAAGCCGTCCCGTTTAATGACGGCATTAAGAATACAATCACGTACATCCATAATAATGCGACATCAATTAACAAGTTTGCCGTTTACGAAGACGATCCATTCAATTCATATAATTACTATTTAGCGGCCTTTATGCAAAATTCTGAATTTCAAAATTTGCCACAAATTAAAAACATCACGACGACTCTTGACACTCTCCCGATTTTTAAAGCGTTGGATCTTGGCTTTGGCATGAGGCAGTTTTCTGCTTCGCAGTCAACCCAGGTTTGCGTAAAGGAATTTCTGGATGTGCACAGAAAAGCATTGAACAGAAGAGATCAGAAAAACCACAACGACGCCGCCACCGCGCGATATGGCAGCTTAGATATTCTCAATTTGCTCAATCATAAGTCGCAACTCGAAATTTCGGAATCGAAAGGACATCGCTTGAAGGTCTTTATTGACGCAATCGCGAAACGTGAATTCGATCCTGCACTTTTCATCGAACCCTTTCAAGAATTCGTGTCCTTTTTCCCGGTGCAAAACAGGGATGATTTGAAAGAATCTTTCAAACAGATTCGCGTAACGCACAACCTTGAATGCAAGGAATTCCTGAAGGCCATTTCCGCAAAGGTTTCAGAACGAAAAATCTCAGAACTTATAGGCGTCAGTCGTGATTTCATTCGTAGTGCTAAGTGATTCACTTTTTGCACGTAGGGCTCGGCGCTGCTGGTAGGTTTTTTTGCGAGCAAGTCCCTACGTGGGACTTGCTCGCAAAATACCCTACCAAGACTGTTTTTTTTACGCTGTCAAAAGAGGGATTTTAGACAATTGCATTTACCTTTTGCCTTTGTGTTTGTGATAATCCATCGTTTTTCGTCGAAAAGGCAGTTGGAAGGAACAAAATCTTACGATTTTGATTGGTCACGACGTCGCTGGTAGGGAAATTGGCAACCAAGTCCCGCTGTTGGTAGGCAAAATGCCGAGCAAATCCCGCGTCGGGATTTGCTCGCCCGAAACCCTACCAAGCCAATGAAAGTATGCTATAATTTCAGTGGAAAAATCGCAACTTAATAGAAAGAAGGGCGCGGACATGAACGTTAGAAAAGTAATCATTGAAAAAACGAATTTTGAAGCAATAGTAGGGGCAATTGAGGCGCCGCCATGGTCGCCGCGCGGAATTTGGCCAGGCAAATGGATATGGCTCGCTAGCGGCGCCAGCGGCACCGCCGCGCCGGCTGCGGAGCGGAGCGACGCGCCAATCGCTGTTGCGTTTCGGAGGCGATTTGCGGTCGGCGCCGCGCAGGCGGGAACGGTGCGCGTCCATGTGTCCGCCGACGAACGCTACATCTTGTATTTGGACGGCGTTCGGATTGGACGCGGGCCAGAGCGCGGCGATGCGAACAACTGGTACTACGAAACATACGACATCGACCTGACATCAGGTGAGCATGTCTTCGTGGCGACCGTCTGGGCGGATCGCGCGCTGGCGGCATGGGCGCAGACAACCGTTAGAAACGGCTTTTTGCTTGTGACGGAGAATGAAAATTTGCATCCGCAAATTTCAACTGGCACTGCGCCGTGGCAATGCATGCGCATTGCGGGCATGGAAATGTTGCCGTCCACGGTCGTTAGCAATGCGACGGGAAGTCGGCAGAAGATAGATGGGGCAGCGCTCCCGTGGGGTTATCAGTTTGGCGGCGACTCGCAGCGCGACCGCGACCCGCAGCGCGGAGTCGCAGCGCTACACGCCGACCCGCAGAGCGACGGCCAGCAAACTGCCGACCCGCTCCAGGACGTTTGGGCGACGGCGCGCGCGGCGGTCACCGTCGCGGACGCGGTGGATTACTCGTCGTATCATACGTTTACGAAGACGCACATCTTGAGGCCGGGCGTTTTGCCGGCGATGCTTGAAGAGGCGCAACGCGACATCAGTTCGCAGGCGCGTTCGATTGAAGACGCGCAACGCGACATGGATTCGCAGGCGCACGAAGTGGACCCGGCCCTTGCGGGCAGGCGTTTTGCGGCGCATACGACCGAGCGGTTTGTGATGGATTTGGGCGACTATTTCTGCTTCTATCCGCTGATCACGTTAACGGGCGGGCGCGGGGCGCAGGTGCGTTTTGGGAATTGCGAGGCGCTCTACAAAGTGACGGAGTCGTCGAAGTTGAAAGGCAATCGCGCGGAGACCGAGGGCAAGCTGTTTGAGAGCGATTACGACGTGTTTATCGCAGATGGCGGGGAGAAAAAAACCTTCGAAACGCTTTGGTGGCGGGCGGGGCGCTATGTCGAACTCACGGTGGAGACGGCGGATGAGGAGCTTGTGCTGGAAGCGTTGTGTTTTCGTGAGACGCGGTATCCGTTTTTTGCGCAAAGCACCTTCCAATGCAGTGATGACGCGCTCAACGCTTTGGTGCCAATCAGCCTGCGGTCCATCGAAATGTGTTCGCACGAGACGTATATGGACTGTCCGTTTTACGAGCAGCTGATGTACATCGGCGACACGAGGATTCAGGCGCTCATTACGTTTGCGTACAGCAACGACACGCGTTTGCCGAAGAAGGCGATTGACCTTTTTGTGCAGTCGATGCAGAATCACCTCGGCGTCCCAAAATGCGCACATCCGTCGGGTGGTGGCAAAATCATTCCGTCCTTTTGCCTTTGGCTCATTGGCATGGCGCACGATTACGCGCAGTGGGTGGATGACAAGGCGTTTATTCGGGAAATTATGCCGAGTTTGCGCCGGATTGTCGAGTTGTATTTCCTCAATCAGGCCGAGAACGGGCTTCTGCGGACACCTCCAGGCTGGAATTACGTGGACTGGGTGGATGACAAATCGAATCAGGACTGGTTTTACGGGGAGCCGAATGACGCGAAGACGGGCTTTTTGAGCCTGTTCAATCTGCAGATGGTGCACGTGCTGGAGGTGCTTTCTGCGTTGGAGGCGTATTGTGGCGAGCCGACTCTCGCTGCGCGCAACACAAAGCTGGCTGCTGCCCTGTTTATGGCCGCAGACGAGGCCTTTTGGGATGCGGAAAAGCAGGTCTATGCGGATGATCCGATGCACCAGTATTTTTGTGAGCAAACGCAGGTGCTGGCGCTGCTGTGCAAGTGTTTGCCAGAGGCGCGCGCCACGCGATTAGAGCAAGCGATTGTTGCGGATGATGTGTTTCAGGTGAAGTGCAGCATTTATTTTTCTTTTTATTTATTTGAAGTCCTGAGACAACGGCGGCAGGCGGCCTATTTGTTTCGACGACTGGAGGAGTGGAAACTCATTCAGGAACTGGATTTTTCGACGACGCCAGAGGTGCTGCACGATTCCACGCGCTCAGACTGTCATGCCTGGGGCGCGCATCCTGCGTATCACTTCCTCGCGACGGTTTTGGGGATTCGACCAGATGGATTTGGATTTCAAAAAGTCCAAATCGAACCGTTACTCGGCGACTTGGACTTTGTAGAAGGCGTTATGGTGCATCCGCTTGGGCAGATTGCGGTCTCAATGCAGCGAATTGCAGGTGGCTACGATGTCAAAATTGATTTGCCGCAGGGAATGACTGGCACGTTTAGAGTTGGAAACTTAGAATCCGCGCTAGTTCCAGGGTTTCAGCGGCTTTCGGTATCGGATGCTCAAAACGAATAAACACACCCCAAGCGAGTCCGTGATTGGTGCCGAGTGCAATTAAAAATTCATTGGCACCTTGTTTTGCGGTGAAAGAAACCTTCTTTTCATCGGGTAATGCGGGGTTGATGCCCTTTGGATCGTGCAGAATTTCAGCGCCGTCCAGCCAAACTTTGACGGGACCATCGTAGCCCAAATCAAGTTTTAAATCGAGTGCTTCCGTGCTCATCAAATTGAACTTGTAATAGACGACGTGATCCTCAGGAGCGTGCAGTGCAATTGCATCATGCAGGCTGCAGAAGTTGGTGGGGAATTGAATTGCTTTGAAATTCAGGTCGGCGTGTTTGCGCGGATATTGCAATCCATCAAGCTTCCCAGCGGAAGGCTGGAAGTCACTGACGAGTAATTTGTTTGCGAAGGGAGAAAACGTGCCCGTGCTCCTGAGGGGCACTGGTCCCATCACGGGAAGAGAGCGGTCAAACGCATCGGTAATGTTGCAATAAGGGTGCACGCCGTAGCCGTAATGCAAAAAGCGGTTTGCGGATTCGGTGTAAGGAATGCTCGTTTTCAGAATGACTTTGTTGCCAGACAGGTCGATGCGAAAGATGAGGTGGTTCGACAGGAACTCTAGGTTCTCCGCTATCTCAAAGCCTGCCGGACGTCCGAGCGACTGTAAAGCGCCCATGACATGGTCAAACGTCAGGATAATATCTGTCCAGCCGCTTTGCAAATTCGGAACAGACTTGATTGATTTCAACGCAATCGGTGGAAGATAATCCGGGTTCTTAAATTTTAGGGTTGCCATGGCTTGCGCGAGGCGTTTTCCTAGGCGATTTTGGTCAAATCCACTGATGTGAATGCCGTCATCGAGTGCCAAATCAATGGCGGGCACGACGAAGAGGTGTTTGATGGATTTTGGAAGAAGACGCTGCTGTTCTTGTACCGAGTTCCAATGCACAGGCGAGGATAAGATGCCGCCACAAACGCGCGAAATCTGTACGACGCCAAAAGGAAGGGTTGCATCTTTGAAATCTTTGCGCACTGCTTTGACAAACGCAATCATTTTTTTGGTATAAACCGGTGCGGTGACATCGCTTGTATCACTGCATCCTTGATACCAGAGGACGCCAGCGACGTTGGATCCGTTTTTATGGAACCTGCGCAACATCGCGCCATATAGGCTTGCGCCACCTTCGCTTTTCAGTGCAGGATCCCATTGATCCATGGTCGTGCCACCGTGTGCCGCGGCAATCAGTCCCTGCGGAACATCGTACAGTTTACGCATTTCTTGTGCGAAGGCAAGGCCCGGGCCGACCCCCACATGCGGCGCATCTTTTCCCGCGCCAAGTACTTTTGTATGGACGTCATCCACCGCCAAGTGTAACTGGTGGAGCGGGTCTTTTGCGACGCCCCACGTGTCGGTGACATAAAAGGCGCGTGTCATCGGGTCGGGTTTCAACGTGTCCTTCATATGTCCGATTCCTTGCATGTTGGATTGACCGGCCAGAATCCAGACGTCTCCGACGAGGACGTCTTTTACGGATGCCGTGTCGACGATTTTTCCGTTCGCGTCAGCGACTGTGAGTGTGACATCGTACGGTCCGCCAACGGGGACCCCAGTTAAAACCCCCACAAAAGTGCCAGTGTTTTTTGTTTCGGTGACGGTAAAAGAAATATTTTTGAGTGCTGTCCCTTTTTTGGTCACGCGCGCGTGAAACATCCCACTTTTCTTTGTGGTGCCTGTGATTTTTGCTGCACTTTGGTTGAGCTCATTTCGCTGAAGCACCATGTGGTTAAAAAGTCCAGTCTGAATTTGCATGTTTCTTTCCTCCAAATCATAAGTCGATGAGTAGTCTGCCGACCTCCGTCTTGCGGTCCCAACGTTCGTTGACGAGTGGCATGGCGATGCGAAATCCTTCTGCATAGTCGCACCAGGCGCGTTTGCCGTAGAGGTGTTTGAACTTCAAGAAATAGTTTACCAAATTCTCGTCCCAATGGGAATGGTAACAGCGCGCAATTTCTTGGATTTGCGGAAACACTTTCGTCACATTGACATAAATCTCAGGCTTGAATTGATAGCCGTCGCCCTGTATTTGGCTCATATAGAATTCGGTCGTCCAGTAAAGGTCGGCGAGGTGCATGGCTTTGTGCGCGACACTATAGGCAGCGGTGTGATCCGGTTTGTCAAACGGCCACAGCGTGAACACAGCCAAAGGCTGCAGTTCTGCCAGCGCCTCAGCTACGGCGCTGCACACGGCGCGGTTGGCATAGATGGCGCCGTCGGGCTGCTCGAAGAAACGCAAATCAGCCCCCAACAAATCACAAACTTTTTGCTCCTCGATGGAACGAAATTCGCCGATGCGCGGGTCGCTGCCCCCTTTTTCTCCGTGCGACAGGCAGAAGTCGTGGATTTCGTAACCCTTTTGCTTGAGGAGCAAAAAGGTTCCCGCCACGGACACGATGTCGTCGGGGTGCGAGCCGATAAATACAACACATTTTTGATTCATAGTGTGTCCTCCAAAAAAAGCCCACAAGTGTTCATGCTAGGTACAGAGGCCCGTGGGAATTGTCAAACCAATAGTAACTCTTCATTCGTGGGTGTGTCAACATAAAACGGCTCCCAACGGTTTTGAGTGGGTCGGGAGTAACAAGGCGTTTTTGTCCCCAGTCGCGGGAGTAAGTCCCCCGAAATGTCGCCACCCATTGGCGATTCGTGACGATTCGAGTCAAAAACCGAATAATTCAAAGGCAAAAGGTAAAATCAACTGGATTTTACCTTCATTCTTGACTGTTTTGAAGCATTTCGGCAAAAGAAAGGCGAAAAGTGGAGACAAAAGCGACCATTTACTCCCGTCACGGGAGTAAGTCAGCCGAAATGTCGCCACTTTGACTTTTCGATCTCGGAGGAGCACTAAAGATCAATCAAAATCCGGCCCACTTCGGTCTTGCGGTTCCAACGTTCGTTGACGAGGGGGAGGCTGGTCTTAAAGCCTTCTGCATACTCGCACCACGATTGGATGCCGAAGGCGCGTTTGCGTTCGAGCATCAGATCGACCGCCCCTACAGGGAACTGGGTGGGGTAAGAGGCAGCGATTTCGCTGATTGTTTCGACTTCGTCGGACACGTTGACATAAAGTTCGGGATCAAACATATAGCCGGAAAGATCGGCTTGGCTCATGTAAAACTCAGTGGTCCAGTACAAGTCAGCCAAATAGAGAGCCTTGTGCGCTATAGCAAAGGCCGCCGCGTGATCGGGCTTCTCCAACGCCCACATCGTGATGACCGCGTCTGGCTGGATGCTTGCGAGCGCCTCAGCGACCGCCGTGCAAATCGCCTCGTCCGCATATAACTCGCCGTCCATTTGGTCGAAGAAACGCAACTCGGCGCCAATCAGTTTGCAGACTTTTTCTTCTTCCGCGACCCGGAGTGCGACCAAGTTTGGCGCGGTCCCGCCTTTTTGACCAAGCGTCAGACAGAACTCATAGATTTTATAGCCTTTCTTGCGAAGTTTGATTAATGTACCAGCGACAGACACGATATCGTCCTGATGTGCACCGATATACACGATGCTTTTCTCTTTTTCCATGAAAAATCACCTCGGAGATAGTATAGCATAATATACGACAAAAGATAGAAAAGTTGTCGCTTTTTCGAGTTCTATTTTGGCACGAAGGGTGTTAAAATGGGTTGGTAAGAATTACACTTTGGAGGTTTTCAAATGGGCAGAGCAGAAACACTTTATAGACAGCATCAAGAAGAGAATGGAAAGCACAATATCATATTACAAAATCGCTGTGGCAATCGGCTTACGCTGTTGTTTCATGAGGAACAGGTTGAGATGGAGTTGCTTTATAAACCGAACGCGTTTCGGCGCAAGGACTTTGTGGCGCGCACGTTTTCTAATCGGGACATTCAGACACCGTTGTTTGCGTCAGCGACTTTGCCAGAAGTGCCCGTGAGCGATGTGAAAGGGTTCGAATATGACCCGTTTCTTACGAAGGTCAACATTGCGCTTGAAAATGGCGGCAAAAATCAATATCAGTTCATTAATGTCATCGATGAAAACTGTTTCGCGATTTCCGCGATAGGGCCTTTGACACTGGCGTTTCGGCCACATGTGGCATTTCACGTCGAGGACGGACTTATCACCGAACAATTCACAGATCGGCAAGAAGAGATTGTATCTTTCATTCTCTTTCCCGGCGCGCAAGAAAATCGATTCCGCGTGCTGGCAGATGGGACGCATATTCTGCAAATCTGTGAAAATGACGTCATTTACTTTGGTGGCGAGGAGAACGCGTACCAGGTGAATCGGGTCGCGAAAAAACTGCGCAAACTTGGGCTGGACAAGGCGGGGCTTGCGGCGTTGGTGCAATATAACGAAACCGAGATTCGCGCGTTTACCGAAATTTCGAAATTGACCATACACAATCCGGATTTTCAGACCGTGTATGATATCAACAAACGCATTAATTTCTCGGAATTCGACGAAGGCGGCGTGACATTCGGGGCGCTCAATCGACTTTATCATATAAGTTGGATTCGTGACACCTTGATGTCAAGCTCCATGATGGCGCTTTCGGGCACCCCAAGCATGCTCGCACTGACTTATCCGTTTGTCTTTGAAAACCCGTCCGTGAAAAAGGCCGTGGACGGCGAGGAGTTTCGTGAGTACCTCCAGATGATCGGGTCGCGTTGGGGCAAGAGTGAAGACGACGGCATTTTCTATGTGCTTTATGGCCTTTTCAATCTATATCAGTCGACGGGCGACGACACGCATCTCTGGGACAAGAACCTGAAATACATCGTGAAGGCGGTCGATTTTGCAATCGAAACACTATTCGAGCCTGACGTAGGCCTGTTTGGAAGTGACACGCTGGGCGAAACGACACTCCCGAGTTCGCCTTTTTTCGGCTACGATTCTGTGAACGGATCCAAGAACGAATACCGTTGTCCGCACGAAACGCGCAATGGCAAGAATGTTTCCAAATGCTACGCCTTGTATCACAATGTGAACATGTACAACGTCCTGAAAATGCTCGTCCTGCTCATCCAAGCAAGTCCGGATGCGACGACCGAAAAAGTGGACAGTTACAATCAACTCGCGCAGTTACTGGAAACCAACATTGCGACCACGCTGATTGATTCGCAAGGCATCTACCGCGCGGGCATTTTGATTCTGGAGGACGGCGAAAAACTCGTCATCGACGATTTCCGCAACCTCGATCTGTGGGAGTACGTCTGGGCCATTACCGTCGGACCGTTTCTGCCGAATTTGGACGCGTCTTTAAAATCCTGCAACTTTGTCAAAGAAGCTTGGCCAACCGTGGATGGGTATGGACTTTGTCCTTGGAACACGATGAGCCGCCTAATGCGGGAGTACAATCTGGGAGATCAAGCGTATGAGGAAATGCTCAAGCTCGAGATTCGAGACGCGCTGACTTACACAGAAAAATATCCGATGGTAGGCGCTTCGACGGAATACGTCGGGCGGTCGTTGGATTTGCGCGGCCTTGTCTTTATCTTTGGCAGTTTGATGATGTCCTTGCATTCGCTGATTCTTTATACCACGCCTTCGGGACTGGGCGTGCGGGCGAGCCAGTTGGTGGACAAAGTCGAGAATTATCATTACAAAAATTATCGAATTCATGCGCAATCCGAGGGGCCTGGCGAGGATGTGGCGTCGTGGACGATGAACGGCAAGCAGGTGTGTGCGAGTTTGCAGATTCCGACCAGTTTGTTTTTGAGCGGAAAAAACGAAATCCTCATCCAACGCTGTGAAAAGTCAACGCAAGCGCGCTTAAGAAGCACTACAGCAGAATTGATTGATGTCGTTGAAGCGCAAGGCAAAGTGACGTTTTCGGCTCGCTGCCAAACACAATCCGAATTCATCTTTGACCATTCGGATGCCATTGGGCTGCTCTCGGTTGTGGATGGCGCAGGAAATCCCGTCGAAACGACGCAAACCAAGCTAACAGAGGCAGATGTGCTTGTCATCAAGACAGAAGCGGTGGGCACAATTCAGATAGAAATTACATCAAAATAATACAGTCAATACACGGTCAAAGTGCTATTATGATTATATTGAAAAAAACTTTTAGGAGGTTCGTAAATTATGCTTCACACGAAAAAGATTTATGCGTGGGTGATGGCAGTTGTGATGGTTGCGACGATGTTGTCATTCGTACCGGCAACAAAATCCAATGCGGCCGTTGATTTTAATGCAATGCCAGTACCTACAATTGACACGTATCAAAATGGGTACCATATTGCGAGAACAATGTATTTGCTTGAAACGAGTACCGCACAAAAGCCGAATACAGTGCGCATTGCCGTTACGGGGCAATCGATTTCTGATGGCAACAATGTCTGGGTGCCGAATTTGATTTCCTGGTTAAGAGGAAAGTATCCGACTGCAAACATCGTGTTTCAAAACTTCGCAATTGGTGGATTTGCGACACAAACACTGTACAAACGCGTGCCAAATGATATGGCGTCATTTTTCCCTGACCTCGTGATCCTCTACGATTACGGCGATCATACCTTATACGACAGAATGGTGAAATATATCCGCCAAACCATTGGTGCTGAAGTCATGATGCAGACAGAACATTATACTGGCGCAAACGACTGGTCGGATCAAATGTCATATAGCCTTTTGCCGACCATCGCAACGAAGTATGGAGCAGAGCTTTGCCGTTTGCGTGAGCCTTGGAAACAATACT
>JBAXOJ010000074.1:0-10656 GCA_037133315.1 Clostridia bacterium | reverse complement strand
GGCGCTTTTAAAAGTGTTTCGATGTTGAATGTATGTGATACGACACCCTTTGCTGTAAGTGAAGAGATAAAGTCAAACATGGTGCCGTTTTTTTCGGAAAAGCCATTCGAGACGGAAGGGAAATATAAAAAGCCGTCACCTTCGGAGAAATCGAGAGTCATCTGGGTTTTTTGATCTCCATTCAGTACACCAACTACGATTTTGGCGTTGTCAAAAATTTGATTGATTGTCGTGATTGTTTTCAAATCAGGTTTACCATACATTACAGAGTAGGCATTTAATTGATAGTTATGGAACGCTTTCTTGAGGAAATCAACTGCTTTCTGTGCCTGGGTAGGATCGAATTTTGCTGATTTTGAGTGGTCTCCAGCCATTATCATTTCACCTTTGCGAGAAATGATTTCACGAAACACATAGTTGAAAAGACGGCTATTGATAATATTTGTATCGTATCCCTCTGGTAAGATGCTTAAAATAGATGCCGTATACACTAAACCGTGTTGCGTTTGATTTGACAATAGTTGCGGCCAAAGGATATCGCGCAAGAACTGTTCCGTACTTCGTCCGTAGAGTTGAGAGGAACGGATGTCGTCTACGTTTGCGATAGGAGGGAAGGCCTCAAGAAAGACCGTTTTTGTGCCAATGGTAGGGTAAAGCAAGTCTCCTTTTAAGACGCCAAGCGCTGCACAGAAAAGCCCTGAAGCATATTTTTCTTGTAGGAATGTGCCATTCATGACAACCGTTTTTGTGCTGTTGAATTCGTTTGAATATATGATTGGAAGACCTTCGTGGTTTTTCACATAGACCTTTGTATTCGGACCCAGTTGCAACGTTGTCGATGCGTTGCTTCCTTTGAAGTCAACGGAGACTGACTGGTATGGTAGAAACCCACTCGAAATTTCAAAATCGTTGACGCCGACGCGGTTTCCTTTCTCTATGATGCCCCATACTGGGTTGAGATAGGAGTCTAGAAAGCCTTCCGGTATTCCAGCAGCAAAAAGCACTTTCCCGCCGCTACTAATATAATTCCCGACCAATCCCATATCAGCAAAAAGGCTGACATGCGCAACGGCGAACACCACGGTTGGACGATTGTTTAAATCGGCTTGGGTCAGACTGTTGGTTGTTTTGAATTGCAACTTCATATTAGACATCGTCGCAACAAGATTGTTGAAAATCGCCTGCTCGGATTTGTCTTTGGAAGCACCTAGAATGATGTAGTTTTCGTTATTGGAGTTTAATGGCAAATTCCTAGAAATGAGCTGTAATTGTTGATCAATATAAATGTTTTTGCCTTCGAAATTCGAGCTGTTGTGATCAATCGTGAGGAGCAGGTAGGCGACGCCAATAAATACTGCAATACTAATCAATTGTAGCAGGCGTTTGATAGATAACATCTATTCACCTCTTGCAATCCAGAAACGAATGGTCTCAAGTCCATGGTTGGAAAGGCTGATATTTGCTTTTTTGAGCTCTTCGAACACCTTTAAAAATTCAGTTTGATTTTTCACTTTAAAGAATACTTCCATTAATTTCAGGTAAACATCCTCATTATAAAAGAGTTGCTTGGCTTTTTTTGCCACGGTTTCAGCATTATAGGGATTATTGAGTTCGAGGAGAAAATCCACTTGTCTCAGATAATCTTTGCATTGCAAAACTTCTTCGTTTGTATTTCGCGTTTCGTTGAATAATTGCACGAATTTGGTTGCATTGATTAGATAATCTCTTCTCGATAACACATCACTCGCGATGTATTCATAAAGCGCGTCTAAGAACTCTCGCCGCAAGGTCTGGTCTGTCTTGTCAGCAAGAAACTTTGTTTCAATCTCTTGGACATTAATTTTTAACTTGCGATAGATTTCCATCGTAGCGGCTGCGGCATAATGCGATGTTTCAGAGTCTTTGTCATTTAATGCTGATTTTGCTATTTTGGAACTTCTCAACATATCTCGTTTTAACACGTCTAGAAGTAAGGAACGTTTCTCGTCTGTCGTGCCAACCGCCATGGCTTCTTCAAATGGGACGATATCAAGTTCCTCATCCACAAGAGGGCGAGAGACATATTTTTCGTTCATTTGGAGTGTCAAAAGGTCCCGTGGGTCATAGATGTTGCGCTTATGCGTAATTTTAAACATGAGATGCGGAAGGATGTAAATGAGAAGGCCGAAAATGGGGGTCAGAAGAAACATGACTGCAAAAAGAAAGACATGGTTGTTTTTATTCTTCTTTTCTAGTATCACGAAAATTATAGTCGCTATTAAATTGATAATCAATACAAAGATAAGCAGGTCCATATTTATTCTCCTTTCTCAATCCTTCGTGTTATTCGATGATGACAGCCTGAAATGATTTTTGTTTCAAACGTTCAATGACAAAATCCACATCATTTTTGATTGTGTTGCCGAGGAGAACAATTAACTCGTTGTTTTCATTCACACCGAAATAATCACTATCTCTAAATAATCCGGAAACTGCATGATATAAATCAATACAAGAATTTTTCGCATCAGAGCCTCCTGCGTAATAATTACTTGGGCTCAATAATTTGCTGAAATCAAGGGGTTGAGTTCGTTTTGCTTCTTCAATTTTGATTAAAGTGAAATTCGAAAGACCCCGTTTTTTCTCATCTTTTTTAATCTGGATGAGTTTATCAAATTCGCTTTTTACAAGAATTTCGGTGTTCTCATAGTAATTGCTTTCGCGCATTACAGATTCATACTGATCCGCAATCGAAATGGCGGAAGTGATCAAAGCGGTCAATGTTCTGAACAGATTCACCTGGTACAAGGTCAACGCGTTGAACGGCATTTCTTTGATTAATACAATTGCAATAAATTTCCCTTTATCAAAGATTGGCGCAGCAAACGCTGGCTCATCCTTGTCCCATTGTGAGCCGATAAAGATCTCGTTGTTTGAGAGTGTTTTAAAGACTTTCGGATAGTTTGCCATGTTGACTGATTTCCCGACGAAAACCGATTCCGGATTGGACGAAACAATTAAACGTGCATAGTTGCTACTGGTGTTGATAGAATAAACAGCCACTGTTTCAGTATCCATGACATCGCGCACAACGTTTACGATGCCAGCAAAAATCTTTTCAGGCTCAAGAACATTGAGTTGACTTACTATCAAATGAAGCTTTGGCAAACTGGTCTTATAATTTAGTAATCTCTTTTCGTATTCTTGTTTGATGATGATATTATCATTATTGATTTCAGCGATTTCATTGAATTCAGTATTCAAAAAATCATACTCGACATTCTTCTCGTGAATGACTGACTTGTAATGGTCTACAATGTATCCAACTGCAACGCCGACAAACATATATTGAGCGATTTTCAACATGACGTTGACATTGACTAGAATATCAACAAAGCCGACTCGATTACCAAGAAGGATAATGGAGTAGAAGGTCAATAGAACAATCGAAAGAATCGATTGGCGGATACCGAAAATGAGGGCGATTATGACCACATAAATCGTGAAAAAATCGATGGTATTGAGGGTCACAAGATCTTTGCAAATATAAGTCAAGAATACAAAGAATAGAAAAACAACGACGTTCTCAATAGTTTGTAAAAAGGTTGGATGTTTCATAGTTTTTTTGGGTTTATCTTGCTTATCCACTTTTTTTACTAAATCAATTTCTTTTTCTTTGAGTGTGGACTCAAGATTGTGAAATTGGACCCATTCTAATTCTGTCTTTATTTTTGAACAATCAAGTGCACATTTGTATGTCGTTCCGTCCGTTTCGTTGACGACATATTTCGAACCGAGTATCTCATTTACTTTCTTTGCAAGGGAAGCTTCCGACATCGTTTCGGCCTCGCCGACATTGTAAATAAGGGAAGGGGTAATGTCTTTTGCTCTAAAGATTGCCTCGACACAGTCCTTGATGTGCATTGGGACGACGAATCGATTTGTGTTAGCGGTGTAAGTACCAGTTGCGTTAAAACTGTTCACAATGTTTGACACAATATCCTTTTCGTTTTCGTTTACAGAAAAACCGTAAAGACTTGGCACGCGAAGAATGACATATTCCAGTTGATACAGTTCTTTGTAGTTTGCTACGATGTCTTCCCCTTGCGAACATAATACGCCTTTGTATTCTTCCGGTTTTTTGTGCGTTGACTCTGGAATAATTGCCGTTTGGCAAGGATAGACTTGATTGGAAGAGAGATAAACAAACTTCGTCACTTCGTTGATTGCAGATAAATTCAATACATTAATCAATTGTGAGAGGTATGCATTGGATTCTTTATCATGCCCCCATTGATCATTGACGAATAGGTTGCTTGCAAACACAACAACGTTTGGTTTGATACTCGCAAAAACTTTTTCTACCCCAAGTTCATCACTTTGATAATTGTAAAATCGGTAGGAAAGAGTCGGCTTGTTGTCTTTTGTAAAATCCTTGGATGCGACTATGTAAACTTCGTGCTCTTCTTTCACTAACTTATCAACGAACCTAGCAGCGAGAGAGTTACAGTTTCCAATATAGATTAATTTCAAACGAAACACCCCTTTCTCAAAACAATATAAATGGTTGATATATTTGTGAGAACATTATTTCACGGAATTGCAAAAAAGTAAAGCGAAATGGATGAAAAAGGCATGAGAATATGCTAAAATGTTCTAAAAAGGGTAGGTGATATTTTTGGATCAATATTTGCCAGGTTTGATTATGGGCTTTCGAGAGGGACTGGAAGCATTTCTGATTATCGCAATCATCATTCGATATCTAGATAAAATGAAGCAAGATTCGTTCAAAAGGAATGTATTTTTGGGCGCGGGAGTCGGGATTGCAATCTCATTGCTGGTGGGTGGCGTTCTCTTTTATCTTTCGAATATCATTGATTCTACAGACCGTTTGGAAACAATCTGGGCGAGTGTATCGAGTTTTGTTGCGCTCGCACTGGTGACGACTTTTATTATTTGGATGATTAAGAATGGCTCAGATATGGCAAAACACGTTCAAAACCAGACAGCACTGAACCTCTCAAAAGGTGGATTGCTGATGATTTCTGCGCTCATGGTGGGCAGAGAAGGAGTTGAAATCGCGATTTTTTCATTTGCTGGCGGGTACAATGCCATCGGCACACTCGCCGGAATCGTTGTTGCGATTGGGGTTACGCTGCTCGTTTATTTTTCTTTGATCAAAGTAAATATTTCAATCATTTTTAATGTCACACTCATCTATCTGGTCTTTCAGGCAGGGTACTTGCTTGGATTTGCGATTCATGATGGATTGGAAGCGCTTGCTTCTTGGAATGTCATTGCAGGAGACAGTCCATTACTAATCAAGGCATATGATTTGACTGGAACCATCTTTGCACATGAGGAAGGTGCCATTGGATTTCCGCTTTATATCATCTTTGGCTGGGTTTCAAATCCAGAATGGCTTCAGTTAATTGGACAGACCGTTTATGTTGGTGCAATTTTAGCATTTATGAAATTCAAAAAGCCTGCAAAATAATCTGCAGGCTTTTCAAAACAGTCATTTTTACTTGAGGAATGAAACGACAAGATTCTCGATTTCTGTTTTTTCAATATTTTCACTAGAAACATCATAAAGAAGGTCTGCTTTCTCAAAATTGACATAAACACTGGTATAGTCATCGGCTTTGCTTGAAGCGGTATAAAATGTGACGGAGATTCCTTCGATTGTCTTTTTGTATTCGTCGCTGACATAATCATTAGAAATCGTACCAGTGCCAGTCGGTTCATCTGGCGCAACGCCAGGTTCGCTAGAACCTGCGGAGCCCGCAGAACCCGCAGAACCAGGTTCGGATCCGCTCGTTGGGGCAGAAGGGTCTACCTTGTCACTTGGAATAGTGACGCTACCGTCGGAACTAGTTACGGAATCGTTTGGATCCACAGGTGCAACCTCCGTCTGTGCAATGATTTTCGGATCATCTGCGACCATCTCAGGCTTGATAGAAATAGAAATGTTTAAGATCTTTTTGTTCGCGCCTGTATAGGTGAGTTGCGCCAGATATGGCGTCTCTTTTTCATCTGTAGTGAAATAGACAAGCGCTTTTTCTAACTTCATTCCCGAAGGGATCGTCATTTTCCCATCGAGTTTTAAATTGAACAATGTCTCGATTTCGGCAATCGGGAGTTCTTTGTATTTGGCCATTCGAGGCAACATTAAAGAGCCTTCGGCGATTTTTTTGTCTAGTGTACTAGAACCAATCGTTGTGCTTTCGGATGCGACGCCATTTGAGAGAGCCGCTTTCTTGTCTAATGGGGTCCCCTGTGTCAAAAAGAAAGCACCTGCAACAATTGCAAACGATGCTGCAATTGACGCAACCTTGATAAGCGGGAATTTTATCTTGCTTGGGAAAGCGATGACGGTTTCTTCCGAAACGGGTTGGTCTTCGAGTTTTGATTCAATTTTGTCCCAATATTCTGGGGTTTCTTCTTTCGCAAGTTCGTTTAATTTCTCATTTAATTCTTCATTCTTCATTTTAAAGCACTCCTTTTCCAATCAATAATTTGAGCGATTTGATCGCTCGGTGATACTTCCAGTAAACCGTATTCAAGGGGGTTTGTGTGAGTTTACTGACTTCCGATACGGTGAGTCCAGCAAGACTTCTTAGAATCACAATCTCGCGCGCATCCGATGCTAACGTATGCAGTGCTTCTGAGAGTGTCATTGCGTTCACAACCGTTTCTTCAAGTGAAGGTTGAGATCTAAAATCGGTCTCGAACACTTCGTCCGTGCTCATTTCATACTTTGTTTTTCGCATCGCGTCGATTGCCGCGTTTCTTGTGATTCCCATGATCCACGCTTTTGGATTTGCTCCAATGCGATAAGTGTGGGCGCTCGCCCAGATTTTTAGGAATACCTCTTGTGCGACATCCTCTGCGGTCGACTCACTGGATAGAATAGAACGTGCCAATGAGAAAACTACATGTCGATATGCTTGATAAAGCTTCTCCAGTGCCGTTTTATCACCTTCCGAAATTTCAATGATGCGTTGTTCCATCTCAGAATCTAGCATTTTTTCACCCCTCTGTAATATATACGAATCAAATCAACGAATTTTTTAATCCCCTACATTATATATGTTATAATGTTTTTCGGAAATGGGTGATGAAATGTTGATGCAACTGCTTGAAGAAATGAAATCAAATCATGCACGTGCTTTTAAGCTAATCGCACTGGGTTCGAGTAATACAGAACTTTCTTGGCATAGTGGAGGAAGACATAATTGGGTAGACTGGCTCAACATCAGCTTGAGAACGCACATCGGAAAGCACGTGAACATGATCAATCAAGGCGTTTGCGGTGAGCGAACGGATCAGATGATAGAACGCTTAGATCGAGATGTGTTTTCCTATTCGCCGGATATTGTTATCGTTACTTCAGGCGGCAACGACATTGCACAAGGATATTCCATTGAACAATACGCGAAGAGCATTCAAATCATCATCGATCGTTTGTTGGATCAAGGTGTGATTCCTGTGTTGCAGACTTATTACTGCCCTTTGTTTTCGGAAACTCCAGACGGATTTGAGAAAGCATTTTTGGAATTTGTTGAGGAGAATCGTCGGGTTGCTGCGCAAAACAAGTTGACTTTGATTGATCAGTTTGGGACTTTTGAACCTCTGTATCGTCAAAACGAAACCACATACAGGGAAATCATGACGGATGCGATGCATGTGAATTATTTAGGGAATTTGCTCATGGGAAAGGTTGCAAACAAAGTATTTGGTCTGCCTGATTTTGAAGTGCCAGCGGACATCCAAGAAGAATGGAGGAAATGGAATGAGTATATTTGAGGCAATTATGCTAATTTGTTTTGGCGTAGCATGGCCCTTTTCCATTATGAAATCTTTGAAAAGCAAGAGTTCCGGAGGGAAAAGCGTATTTTTCCTTTATATTATTTTGCTTGGGTACATTGCGGGGGTCATCAACAAGTTGTTGAACAAACCAGGGGATATCGTACTGTATCTTTATATTTTGAATTTTGTCATGGTATCAATTGATTTAATTTTACTTTATCGCAATAAGCGCTATGAAAAACAAAACAAAAGTATTTTGTAAAATTTTGCAAAAGGGATTGACAATCATTTCGTGGATAGGGTAGTATGAATGGGCAAGAAATTAAATATTTGGTTTTGAAATAGAGCAGGCGATGCACCGTTACACGTGCGTGGGGCTGGGCCAAGTCATTGGCAGCAGGAAAGAAAATACCTGTGGGACTATAATCTAAAAAATTATGGTGCCATAGGTATTTTTATATATGTGACACCAGATTACACGGAGGGAATTATGGCAAGAATCAATGGGTATAAGAGTGAATATTTTGGGTTGACTGATATTGAAGTGAATCTTAGGCTTGCAGAGCACGGGAAGAACGAACTCGTTCCGCCTGAGGATCATACGTTTTTTAATAAGATCTTGACGATTTTTAAAGAGCCAATGTTTTTGCTTCTTTTTGGTACGGCCATTTTATACTTTCTGCTTGGGGAACCCAAAGATGGTCTTATTATGATTGGCTTTGTCACTTTCATGGCGGGCATCAATCTGTTTCAGGAATGGCGCACCGACAAGACGCTGCAGGCACTCAAAGATCTGTCTGCACCCACGGTGCAAGTCGTCCGCAACGGGGAGGTTGTTTGCATAGACTGTAAAGACCTTACTGTGGGCGACATTATGTTGATTGAAGAAGGAGAAAAAATATCCGCAGATTGCAAGATTCTCGAGATGCATGATTTGGGTGTTGATGAGTCTACTTTGACGGGCGAGTCTGAAATTGTATGGAAGAGACTCGAGATTTCAAAAGAGGAACTGGAAAACAGTTGGCGGAAAGACATGTGCTATGCAGGGACGAATGTAACCCAGGGAGGCGCGATTGTAGAAATTACCGCTATTGGAACAAAATCCGAGTACGGAAAAATTGGCATGGATATTATGTCAGTGCCGCAAGAGCCGACTCCACTCGAGAAACAAACAAGACATTTGATAAAATATGCTGCCTTAATAGGACTGGGGCTCTTTTTGCTTGTATTTCTAATTGCGTTCTTTACACTAAAAGAGGCAAATCTTTTGGAGCAATGTATCCATAGTTTGCTTTCTGGTTTGACACTTGCGATGGCGATGATTCCAGAGGAATTTCCAGTTATTCTGACTGTTTTCTTGGCAATGGGTGCATGGAGACTGGCAAGGAAAAAATCGCTCATTCGCCGGATGCCTTCCGTCGAGACGCTTGGCGCTGTTTCCGTATTGTGCGTGGATAAGACTGGTACGCTGACAAAGAATCAAATGACGGTGCAAGAAGTCGTTGTGCACGGGAGTGCAACGAAGGAAATTCTGAATCTGTGGTCTGCGCTTGGTTGCGAGACGGAGCCATTTGACCCGATGGAAAAAGCAATATTAGAATATGCAGAGAAGAATGGCGTTTCTCTATCGAAAACATTTGATCGCAATTTGATTTTTGAATACCCATTTAGCTCTGAAACAAAGATGATGGGGCATGTCTGGGAGATGAATGGGAAGCCCGAACTTGCTGCCAAAGGGTCGCCGGAGAGTATTCTTCCGCTTTGCAATTTGTCAGAGCAGGATCTTGAGAAAATTTTGGGGGAACAAGAACGCCTCGCGAAAAATGGATTCCGCGTGATTGCAGTTGCAAACAGAGTGGATATGGGAACGATACCGGATAGTTTGTGTGACAATCAACTGACGTTACTTGGATTGATTGGATTAATGGATCCGCCGAGAGAAGCGGTACCAGATGCAATCAAAATCTGTTCGAAAGCGGGAATCCGCGTTGTGATGATTACGGGCGACAATGGGACCACCGCAAAATCAATCGCTGAAAAAATTGGCATTTTGCATAGTGAAAATGTCATCACGGGGAAAGAACTTGAAATCATGACGGATGAAGAACTACGTGCGCGTGTGAAAGAGACGAATATCTTTGCCCGCGTGATTCCAAGACATAAAATGAGAATTGTAAAGGCGCTAAAAGAGGTTGGAGAAATCGTAGCTATGACTGGGGACGGTGTCAACGACGCGCCAGCACTGAAATATGCCGATATCGGAATCGCAATGGGCAAACGAGGCACAGGGGTAGCGAAAGAAGCCGCTGATATGATCTTGCTCGATGACAATTTCACGACGATTGTTGAAACGATTAAAGATGGAAGAAGAATTTATGATAACATCAAAAAAGCAATCGGTTATGTGTTTGTCATTCACATCCCAATTGCTTTGATTGCTTTGATGGCGCCGATATTTGGGTTGCCGCTCATGTTGTTACCGATTCATATCGTGTTGTTAGAACTCATTATCGACCCGACCTGTTCGATTATTTTCGAGCGCCAACCGTCTGAAAAGGACATTATGCTGCGTGCACCAAGAAACCCGAAAGCCTCTCTGGTTTCAAAAGGTTTGATGCTTAAGTCTTTGTTGCAGGGGCTTTCTATCTTTGCCGCGGCATTTGGGTCTTATGCCTACCTTGCAGTGAGTTCGAAAAACGAATTATTTGCACGCACCTTCGCACTTTTGGTGCTTGGCTTTGCAAGCTTATTCCTTGTGTATGTGAACCAATCAGAGAAACGGTTTGCGTTTGCAGATTTGTTCAAATTCAAGGATAAAGTAATCTGGTATGTCAACGCAGGCATTATTGTAATTTTGATGCTCGT
>JBAXOJ010000073.1:0-10668 GCA_037133315.1 Clostridia bacterium | reverse complement strand
GGACTTGCTCGCGAAAAACCCTACCAAGAAACCCGATTTGTCGACGGCAAAGCAGGGTTTTTAGACAATTGCATTTACCTTTTGCTTTTGTGTTTTGGATAATACATCAAAATCCATGAAAAAGGCAGTTGGAAGGAGCAAAATCTTGCGATTTTGATTGAGCACGGCGTTGCTGGTAGGGAAATTGGCGATCAAGTCCCGCCGTTGGTAGGGAAAAAGCCGAGCAAATCCCGCGCAGGGACTTGCTCGCGAAAAACCCTACCAAGCAAGCCAGGGGAAGGTTCATTTCGTGGGGCTGCGTGGCGAATGCGTGGCGAACACGAGGCGAATGCGCGGAAATGTGCTCCGATTGCGCACGATTGCGCACGAATCCGCGCGTTTGCTCTAGACAAATGAGCCGATTCATTATAAAATTTTAAGGCTATCAGAAATCGGCGAGGAGCGAATGGCATGCTGACGAAAGCACCAAAAGGCACGAGAGACATTCTGCCTTCAGAAATATATCAATGGCAAGCGCTAGAGGCAACATTCATGAAGGTGTGCGGCGCGTTTGGGTACCAGGAAATTCGGGTGCCGGTGTTTGAACACACGGACCTGTTTAAGCGCGGCGTTGGTGATTCGACCGACATCGTGCAAAAAGAAATGTACACGTTTGATGACAAGGCGGGCAGGAGTTTGACGCTGCGGCCAGAGGGCACGGCGGGCGTGGTCAGGGCGTTTATTGAGAACGGAATGGCTTCGTTGCCGCAGCCTGTGAAATTGGCATACAACATCACTTGTTATCGGTACGAAAACGTCCAAAAGGGCAGATACCGGGAGTTTCACCAGTTCGGGGTTGAGGCGTTTGGCGCGAAAGGGCCGGCGATCGATGTGGAAATCATCAGCTTGCTGGATGTGTTTTTCAAGCAACTTGGGCTGGAAAAGACAATGCTCAAGATCAATAGCATTGGCTGCCCGGTGTGTCGCAAGACTTACAACGACGCCCTCAAGGCATATCTGTTGCCGCATTTGGACAAAATGTGTGCGCTCTGCAAGGAGCGTTACGACCGAAATCCGATGCGCGTCATCGACTGCAAGTTGCAAGTTTGCAAGGAAATTGTGAAGGATGCGCCGGCGCTGCTTGACTACATTTGCGACGACTGTCAAACACACTTCAACGGACTGCGGGCGGGACTCGAGAATTTGGGAATCCCGTACCAAGTCGATAAAAACATCGTGCGTGGACTGGATTACTACACCAAGACGGTGTTTGAATTCTTTTCGCACAACGTGGGGACGCAGGGCACCATTTGTGGGGGCGGGCGTTATGACGGCCTTGTTGAGAAATGCGGCGGTGCGGAGACACCTGGGATTGGCTTTGCGCTTGGTGTTGAGCGACTGCTCATGGAATTGGAATCGGTTGGCGTGGAACTGCCGCGTAAGGACCGCACCGACCTGTATTTGGTGAGTATCGGGGCGCCCGCGGAGGACCTTTGCGCTAAACTGGCCTACAACCTACGTGCACTTGGGTTTGCGGTGCAAAAAGATGTGATGGCGCGCAGCGTGAAAGCGCAGATGAAAGCGGCGGACAAACTCGGCGCATCATTTACGATGGTGATCGGGGATACGGAAGTCGCTTCAGGGCGCGCGAAAATACGCAACATGCGCGATGGATCGGATGCAGAAATCGCATTGGATGTCATCGCGGACTATTTGAAAGCAGACCTTTGAACATAGAAGAACAAATTTTAAGCATATAAATTGGAGGAAGAATCATGGTAGATACGATTTACGGTCAAAAACGAACAAGCAGGTGCGGTGAATTCACAAGCAAAGACGTCGGCAAGACGGTTACCGTTATGGGTTGGACGCAGCGTGCGCGCGACCTTGGGGGTGTCATATTCGTCGACTTGAGGGATCGCAGCGGCATCGTGCAAGTGGTGTTTCGCAGCGAAGAAAACGCGGACATCTTGAAAAAGGCCGAAACCCTCAGAAATGAGTTCGTGCTTTCCATTGTCGGCGAAGTGGTGCAGCGTTCTGCTGACACGGTGAATCCGAAAATCGCAACGGGCGAGATTGAAATCGTGGCGAAAGAGTTGCGCATCCTGAGTGCTTCGGATGTGTTGCCGTTCCAGATAGAGGATGATTCTGATGTCAATGAAATGACGCGGCTCAAGCATCGTTATTTGGACTTGAGACGTCCTGATATGCAGACAAACTTGGTGATGCGCCATCGTGTTGCGAAAATTACGCGCGACTATTACGATGAAAACGGCTTTATCGAAATCGAGACGCCGATGCTGACCAAAAGTACGCCGGAAGGCGCGCGCGACTATCTTGTGCCAAGCCGCGTGCATGCGGGAAAATTCTTCGCGTTGCCGCAGTCACCGCAGCTCTTCAAACAGTTGCTCATGGTGTCGGGTTTTGACCGCTATATCCAGATTGTGAAGTGTTTTCGCGACGAGGATTTGCGTGCGGACAGGCAACCAGAATTCACACAAATCGACTTAGAAATGTCGTTTGTCAATGTGGAAGATATTATCGAAGTTAACGAAGGCCTCCTGAAGCGCGTGTTCAAAGAGGCACTCGGCAAAGATATCGCGACGCCGATCACGCGTTTGACGTTTCGCGAAGCGATGGATCGCTTTGGGTCGGATAAGCCGGATTTGCGCTTTGGCATGGAACTCGTGGACATCTCGAACATCGTGAAAGACTGCGGATTCAAGGTGTTTACCGATCCTGTGGCGAACGGCGGGAGCGTGCGCGCGATCAATGCAAAAGGCTGCGGCACTAAGTTCTCGCGACGCGACATCGATGGCCTCGTGGAATTCGTGAAGGGCTTCGGCGCCAAAGGGATGGCGTGGATTGTGGTCGAGGAAAATGAGCTCAAATCGGCAATCACAAAGTTCTTGACGGAAGACGAAATCAAAGCGATTCTCACTGCCGTGAACGCAGAGCCAGGCGACTTAATTTGCTTCTGTGCCGACAAAAACGAAATCGTCTTCGACTCCTTGGGGCACTTGCGCTTGGAACTGGCGAACCGCCTAGATTTACTGAAGTTTGACGACTTTAACTTTGTATGGATTACGGAATTTCCGTTGCTGGATTATAACGCGGATGAAAAACGCTATGTGGCGATGCACCATCCATTTACCTCGCCGATGGACGAAGACTTGCACATGTTGGAGTCGGATCCTCTGAAGGTGCGCGCGAAGGCTTACGATATCGTCCTCAATGGCTGCGAAATCGGCGGCGGCAGCATCCGAATTCATAGCCAGGAACTGCAAAAGACGATGTTTTCTTTACTTGGATTTACAGACGAAGAGGCGCAAGAGCGTTTTGGATTCCTGCTCGATGCATTCAAATATGGCGTGCCACCGCACGGCGGCTTGGCGTTTGGTCTGGACCGCTTGATTATGCTCATGTTAGGCAAAGATAGCATCAGAGATGTCATTGCGTTTCCGAAGGTGAAGGATTCGTCCTGTCCGATGACGGGCGCGCCTGACCGCGTGGAAGAAAAGCAACTGAAGGAACTCAATATTGGATTAACGGGAAAGAAAGTAGGGAGTTAATATTACTACGCAAAATCATTCGACAAGTCAACGTCAAAAACACATACGGAATTTCTGCATCATTGCCCACATCGATCATGGAAAGTCGACCCTCGCGGATCGGCTCCTTGAGATGACGGGTATGTTGACGTCGCGCGAAATGGAAGAGCAAGTGCTCGACAACATGGACATCGAACGCGAACGCGGCATCACCATTAAGGCGCAGGCGGTGCGTATGGTGTATACGGCGAAGGACGGCATCGAGTATATTTTGAACCTGATCGATACGCCGGGGCATGTGGATTTCAACTATGAAGTGTCGCGTAGTCTGGCTGCCTGTGAAGGTGCGATTCTGGTCGTGGATGCGGCCCAAGGGATTGAGGCGCAGACGTTGGCAAATGTATATTTGGCATTGGAACACAACCTCGAGATTATTCCTGTCATCAATAAAATTGACTTACCGAGCGCGCGCCCCGCTGAAATTATCACTGAAATCGAAGACGTGATTGGTCTGGAAGCGCATGACGCACCGCAGATTTCTGCGAAAAACGGAATCAATATCCAAGATGTGTTGGAGGCTATTGTAAAACGTGTGCCTTATCCAAAAGGCGACGAACACGCACCGCTCAAGGCGCTGATTTTTGATTCCAAGTACGACACGTACAAAGGGGTCATCATCAACGTCAGCGTCAAGGATGGCCAGGTCAAACTGGGCGACAACATTCATCTCATGAACACAAAGAAGGAGTTTATCGTCTCCGAAATCGGCACGTTTGGCGCAGGGGTGCTCTTGCCTGGCAAAGTGTTGAAGGCAGGCGATGTCGGTTATATCGCGGCAAGCATCAAGAACGTACGGGATGCACGAGTTGGCGACACCGTCACACTAGCTTCAAACAAAACAGCAGAAGCTTTGCCTGGATACAAAAAAGTGCAGTCGATGGTATTCTGCGGAATCTATCCGGTGGATGGGGCACGTTACATGGATTTGCGCGAATCGCTCGAAAAGTTGCAACTCAACGATGCCTCGCTGACCTTTGAACCAGATACGTCGGTTGCTTTGGGGTTTGGATTTCGTTGCGGATTCCTCGGCCTGTTGCACATGGAAATCATCCAAGAACGCATCGAACGCGAATTCGACCTCGACATCATCACCACGGCACCGAGCGTCATTTTTCGCTTGACCATGCTCAATGGCGATGTCGTGATGATTGACAACCCGACCAATTTCCCGCCTGTGACGGAAATCAAAATGATGGAAGAACCCATTGTCAAAGCGACCATTATGACCCCGACCGAGTACGTCGGCAACATCATGGACCTGGCGCAAGACCGTCGTGGCACGTTTATCAACATGGATTATATGGAAGCAACCCGCGTCATACTGACGTATGAACTTCCTTTGAACGAAATTATTTATGACTTTTTCGATGCGCTCAAGTCGCGCACAAAAGGCTACGCATCGCTTGATTATGAATTACTTGACTATCAAAAATCGGATCTGGTGAAATTAGATATTTTGCTCAACGCCGAAGTCGTGGATGCACTGTCCTTCATCGTGCATAAGGACAAGGCTTACGCGCGCGGCCGCAAAATTGCGGAAAAGTTGAAAGAGGCGATTCCGCGTCAGATGTTTGAGGTTCCAATTCAAGCGGTCATCGGCGGCAAAATCATCGCGCGCGAGACGATTGGCGCATACCGCAAAGACGTCCTCGCCAAGTGTTATGGCGGCGACATCACGCGGAAAAAGAAGCTGCTCGAGAAACAAAAAGAGGGCAAAAAACGCATGCGCCAAGTCGGCAACGTCGAAGTCCCGCAGGATGCGTTCATGAGCGTCCTCAAGCTGGATAGCTAGATGAACGCGCCACTTGCGGTCTACGTCCACATCCCGTTTTGCAAATCAAAATGTCTCTATTGTGACTTTAATTCTTACGATGGCATGGATTCTTTCCATGCCTCTTACTTTGTCGCGGTTGATCAGGAACTTGAAAAGTACCTTCCCACCTGCAAAGACCGCGGTATCCGTTCCATATTCTTTGGCGGAGGCACTCCGACCGCCGTCGATCCAAAGTACCTCACGTCCATTCTTTCAAAACTAAAACCTTTTCTCGTGACGGAAGATGCTGAAGTCACGTTGGAATGCAATCCCGGCACAGGCTCAAATTCCTTTCCTGCCTTGGTCGCCGCAGGATTCAACCGCCTCAGCATCGGCGTGCAATCCGTCCATGACACCGAACTCCAGGCACTCGGGCGCATCCACAGTTTCGCACAATTTGCCGAGACGTTCGAGGCGGCGCGCGCGGCTGGTTTCCACAACATCAACGTGGACCTGATGTTTGGCATTCCAAACCAGACACTTGCCTCGTGGGGGGAGACGGTTGAAACCATCCTTGCGCTGCGACCCGAACATATTTCTGCCTACGGCTTAAAGGTGGAAGAAGGCACCCCCTTCGCGCAACTCGAACACGCAGGGCAGCTTTTGCTCCCCGAGGATGCAGAGGAGCGCCTGATGTATCGCGTCGCGATGAAACATCTCGCGTCAGCGGGATACGAGCACTATGAGATTTCTAACTGGAGTTTGCCCGGCTACGCATGCAAACACAATCTTGTCTACTGGACTTGCGGTGAGTACGTCGGCCTCGGTGCTGGAGCTCATTCGTACTTGGATGGACGGCGGTTTGGGAACCGCGCCGAGATTCAGACGTATATAGACGCTGCACCTGACTGCGTCAACCAAGATGAGGTCTACGACATCGACCGCGACGAACAAATGCGCGAATACATGATGCTCGGGCTACGCCTCAACGCTGGGGTTTCGGAGGCGGAATTCTTGGCGCGTTTTGGTGTGGAGATGCGCTTGAAGTTCGACGAACAGATCCAGAGGCTCATGGCGAAGGGGCTGATTGAAAAGGGCGAAGGCTGCTTTCGACTGACGCCGCACGGACTGGATTTTGCGAACGAGGCATTTATGGAATTTATTTAGCTTTTGCCCGTTTTGAGTTCAGAGGGACTGGAGGGGCAAAAAGTATACAACTTTTTTCATTTCATTGAATCGCAAAAGCAGGGTTTTGGACAAATGCATTTACCTTTTGCTTTTGTGTTTTGGATAATACATCTTATTCCATGAAAAAGGCGTTGGAAGGAGCAAAATCTTGCGATTTTGAACGGCAACTGGCGGGGTAGCGTGAAGGGAAAACACGTGCAAAAAAAAGTTGTATAGTTTTCGGCTCTCTGGTCCCTAAAGTTGTATACTTTTTGCCCCTCTGGTCCTTTTAAACTTTTTGTTGGGTGGGATATATGATTTAGGAAATATATGTGATAAAATATCCTCAAATGGGAGGCGATTTTATGCGTTGTACCAGATGTGGAAATGAACTTCCAGCAAATTTAAAATTTTGTGAAAATTGTGGGCAGCCTGTGCAACCTGCGGGCGTACCGCCAAGACCGCCTATGCAGCCAATGCCGCGTAAAAAGGCGAACCTGCCTTTGATGATTGCGCTAATTGTAGTAGGCGTAGCCGTGGTATGTGGCGCGATTTTCTTTTTCCTTCAAATGAATCAGCCGGGCGGCAACCAAGGACCAAACGCAACCACTGGGATCCAAAGCCCTAGTGTTGCGCCCAGCGCGCAACCGACAGAATTGCCTACGGTCGCACCAACGGCACTTCCGACTGCAATCCCAACGACGTTACCACTCACTCAGGTTGCGGCGTTTCTGCCCGCTGAAAACACGTATTTCAAATACTACAACAACTATCCGGACGGCGACGCAGGGTACGAGGAGCAGTGGACGTACGGGGTAGGTGGTGGGAATATCGCGATTATCATGAAGACGCCAGAACTTGGTGTCGTTTCTTACCTTTTCAAAAGGGATGATGGCGTAGTGAGATTGATTTATGACATGAATCCAAAGACTTGGGTGCCTTGGCTCAAGCGTACTTTGACGGTCGGCTCAAAGGTTGAAAGCAAAGTGTATAATCAGACGATTCTTAAAGATCATCAACCATTGGATTTGGGATTTACACAACTGACCGATTGTATTGTGATTCAAGAAGATTTCATCGCAGCAGAATATAGTCGAATTAGTTGGTTTGCACCGGGCCTTGGGCGTGTCCTAGAAACAGACTTGACCGGCAAGTACGAGTACTTGAAACTGGTTGCTTTCAACGAAGTGGAGCAGAGCTTTGCAGCCACGACCTTCGAAAAATACGAGAAGAATTTTGCTAAAATAAAATAAAAATTTGAAATGAAGAGGTGGATTTAAATGAAGACGAAAGTATTAATCATTGTGTTGGTCGTAATTATTATTGTGCTTGGGCTCCTGCTGGTTTTGCCAGGAATTATGGCGAGCAAGGACAAGAATCCAGTGCCAACCACCGCACCCACGGCCGCGGCGACTGCCATTGCAACGCTCGCGCCGACCGAAGAACCGACGGCTGTCCCGACCAGTGCCCCTACGGCTGCGCCAACAAATGCTAGCGCAAATGTAAGCAGCGTCTCATTGAATGTCGCTGTGTTGAACCTGATGAATAAGGGCACTTCAACACTTGTCGCAACGGTCCAACCATCCAATGCGTTTAACAAAAAGGTGACTTGGAAATCGTCAGACACAAAAATTGCGACGGTCAACGCACAAGGACTTGTCACTGCAAAGGCACAAGGTACCGCCACCGTTACGGTGACCACGGTCAGCGGAACCAAAGTCGCTACATGCAAAGTGGTTGTTACACCACAAGTAATTACTGGCACATTTGTTTCGATTGAATGGGGCGACTATTTGCACCTAAACATGAAGGATAGCAACGGCGATGCAAAATCATTCTTTGTCCTTAAAAACGTCGGCGTGGATCCCGAGACACTAAAGAAAGGCCAGAAAATCAAGGTGCAGTGGCAAAACGTTGATACCTTTCTCGACGCACCTGGAGCAGTTACAAATATAGATGAAATCGTGAAAATCGAATTACTTTAGATGAGGGATGAAAATGAAACTGAAAGTTGCAATTTCTGCGATTGCGTTGTTTGTTCTGCTTGCAGTATTGATGGTGTTTTACCTATCCACAAACTCGGTTAAGCAAATGCCGGTTGTGCAAGTCTCGAAATTTGTGCTGCAGACGGAACCGCCTTCTACGGGAATGCGTGCAGATGGCAAACTGAGCAACATAGAATATAAGAATCTTTCAGTGATTGACACGAATCCCATCGTGCAGAGGTACATCGATTCAAACTTGATTGAATTCAGTGATTACAGCAAAAGCCTTCAAAATGTTTGGGTGGAATACATATATGATTATTATGATTATGCAATTGGTATTCTTGACTCACCAACAAGCAAAGAACATCCAGCAAAAATGAGTGTTTTAAGGTTTAAAAGCTCGTTTCGCGAACCTGTCATTAAGGGCATCAAACTTGGCGATAGCATGGAAAGAATCGTTTCAATACTTGGGAATCCGTCCTTTCTTGATAAAAAGGCTAGCCTGATTGGTTACAAAGCAAATGAGTTTTATGTCATCATTCAGGGTAAAAACATCGCGACTGAAATCTCATTTGTAAAAACACCATCACAATCGAATGAAAAACAAATTGCGCAGTTCGCTGTATCAAACTATAAGTCTATTGATTATTTTAAACTTCTCAACGGGTTTGATGAAAACAAACTAACTCGTTCAGAGTGGGAAAACTACACCAATGAATACTCGTTTGGATTTGTGTTTGTGTTTGAAGAAACAAGAAATCCAAAAATAAAATTCTACAACAATTTTGAAGGAATCATCCCACTAAAGCACGACGGAATTCAGTTCGATTTTATTGATAAGGATTTTATATTCGAAAGAGAGGTTCAATATTACCTCGATAAACATAATAGAATTAAAGCTGCTGGCGAAGAAAAAATCTATTCACCTGACAAGAAACATTACGTTCTAAAAAGTCAAGATGGGTCTAAGATGTCAGTGTATGAAACGTCAGAAGTAAATCCGCCAATTGTATTACGATTTGGCTATGCGAATCAATTTGCAGACTGGCTTTCAAATCACGAGGTTTTAATTACTTTCGGTATCGATTCGACTGAATATATGAGTTTTGATTTAAATTCAAACCAATTGAAACCAAAGACGGAGCTTGATACTCATGCTAAACCGATTCTTGAAGCTGACTTCAAAGTGAGTCAGTTCAATTTAAATATGAGTTTTAGTCGTTTCAAGAACGTTTTAGAGAATCCGTTTGTAAAGATTAAAACATCTATCTATAACGGTGACATAAAAGTAAACACATATCGTCTTGAGGATGGGTCAATCGTTGAGTTTTATGATGGAAAGTTAGGGAACATATTATTAAAAAGCAAGAAATATGCTACAAATAGAGGGCTGAGAGTTGGCGATTCAATGAATAAAGTATTAAAACTATACGCGCTTCCACACGATCTAACAGGTGAAACATGGCACTATAATTATGATTATGCTGACGAAGGGGAAGTGTTTGTGGTGACATTTAAGAATGATAAGGTGAAAAGTATTTATGTAACGTTGTTGGATTGAGATTTGGGAGTTGAGCATCATGAAAAGAACTTATAGTACAAACAGAATTGTAGTGTTTTCATTCATAGTAATATCCTTCGCGACCTTGTCAGCCGGGTTGTTTATGTTCTTTACCAATGCCGATGTAAAGAAGGAAGTTCCTAAGGTTTCATCGAATATCATTCAAACACCTAGACCAACGATATTACCTTCGGTTTATCCAGCGTGCGATGGATTTGGAGAGGACAAAAAGTGGGGTCTGATTGACGCAAAAGGAGACTTTGTGGTTGAGCCGAAGTATGATGAGATTGCGGATTTCCAGGAGAACGGGTACGCGGTGGTTAAGAATATCATTGACTCAAAAAACGATTATAAACAGCTAGTCGGATTAATTGATTCAACTGGGAAAGAGGTTTTGCCGTTGATTTATTCGAGCATTTCGGATTTCAAAGAAGGTCTGAGTAGTTTGACGGTTGAGGGAAGCAAGGAAGTCAAAGTGATTAATGAGAAACTGGAAAAAGTCTTTTCCTTGAAAGCGGATTACATAGAAGACTTTCATGATGGGGTAGCGGTCTATTCAAAAACAGTTAAAGACGAATATTTGAGTGGATATGTAGATAAATCGGGTAA
>JBAXOJ010000072.1:0-10826 GCA_037133315.1 Clostridia bacterium | reverse complement strand
CCTATTATGAGTTCGAGGAGATTGCCCTGCCGTCTAAGTTGAATGGGGACCAGGAGTGTTTTCAACCACTTGCGCTGGACTACAAACGCTTCATGTCGGACTCACAGCTGGCATGTTTTGTGGGCGAGTATGAGGTCCTAAAAGCGGCGACGCCAGACATAAAAATCACTGCAAATCTGATGGGTTCGTTTCCGGGGCTGGACTATGGGAAGTGGTCAAAGTATATGGATATCGTGTCGTGGGACAACTACCCGGGCTTTGGCGATCCTTACGGAAACATGACGGCAAGCCATAGCCTGATGCGCGCGCTGAAAGGTGGGGCGCCGTTTATGCTGATGGAGCAGACCCCGAGTCAGCAGAACTGGGCGTATTACAATACGTTGAAGCGACCGGGCGTGATGCGGCTTTGGAGTTACCAAGCGGTTGCGAATGGTGCGGATACGGTGATGTTTTTTCAGATGAAACGTTCCACTGGAGCCTGTGAAAAATACCACGGGGCCATCATATCGCATGCTGGCCATGAACACACGCGCGTGTTTCGCGAATGCGTGCAGCTTGGCGAGGAGCTCACCCGGCTGGACGAACTGCTCGATACGGAGCGGAAATCCAAGGTTGGGGTGCTTTTTGACTGGGACAATTACTGGGCGACTGAGATGTCATCTGGCCCGAGTAGGGACTTGCGCTATGTGAAGCATTTCGAGAAGTACTTTAAAGCGTTTAGCGATCAAAACATCCCTGTCGATGCGTTGATGGAGGATGCGGATTTTGCGACCTATGAAATCATCGTCGCCCCGCTGCTTTATATGCTCAAACCTGGCGTTGCGAAGCGCATAGAAGCCTTTGTGCAGGGTGGAGGGACATTTGTAACCACCTATTTCAGCGGCTATGTGAATGAAAATGACCTCGTCAAAACGGGCGGGTACCCAGGAGAACTGCGGAACCTGCTTGGTATTTGGGTGGAGGAGATTGACGCGCTACCTTCGTACAAGACGAATCGGCTGGTGATGACGTCCAAACGGCCTGGCTTCCAAGACAGCTATGCGTGCGGCTTTCTTTGTGATTTGCTGCACACCGAGGGGGCTGAGGTGTTGGCGGCGTATGGGGAAGATTTTTACCAAGGGATGCCGGCGCTCACAGTGAACCAGTTTGGCAAAGGCAAAGCGTATTATATCGCGACGGATTGCGAGGAGGCGTTTTTGACCGATTTCTCGAAACAGGTCGCACTGGGAAAGAGTATCTGCGCGCCACTTGATGTTCCGGCTGGGGTGGAGGTTCTGGAACGCCAGAAGGGTGGGGTCGTCTATACGTTTGTGCTCAATCACAACGACGAGAGCGCCCTCATTGACCTGGGAAATGTCGCGCGAAAAGATCTCATCACAGCAACCCAGATTTCTGGGAACATCGATTTAAAGGCCAAAGACGTCCTGATTCTTGTAGACAACTAGGGAAGGGAAGCGTAATCCATGTTTGAAAATTTTATTTTTTCTGCAAACGTAGTAATACCAGTCTTTATCATGATTTCTATTGGGTGGGTCCTCAGAAGAACCAAAGCAATTTCGGAATCATTTGTGAACGAGTCAAATAAGCTGATGTTCTATTTTGGGCTTCCAGTCATGCTCTTTTCGCAAATTTCGAAAGCAGACTTTAGCACGGTCTTCGACTTAAATCTCGTCGTATTTGTAGTACTGGTCACTTTGGTGGTGTTTTTCTTACTCATCATCTACGCGAAGAACTTTATCAAAAATCGTACCTTGCATGGCTCATTTATTCAAGGCGGTTTTCGGGGGAATTATGCATTAATTGGCTTGCCGTTATCCATTAATCTATTCGGTCAAGAGGCCGTGGCTCGAAGCTCGGTGCTGCTTGCGATTATTGTATTAGCGTATAATGTGTTGGCCGTCGTGATTCTTGAACATTGTTCGAGCACACGAATCATCCACGACACCTTTTTTCTAAGAGTCAAAGCATTGCTGATTTTCTTACTGAAAAACCCACTGTTTATGAGTATCCTCATTGCGCTTCCATTTTCGCTTTTGAAAATTCAACTGCCAGTACTGATCACGAAGCCGATGGACTACATTGGAAACCTTGCCATTCCTCTTTCATTGATCGGGATCGGGGGTGCTTTTCAATTTGAACATGCAAAATCAACCATGTCATTATCCGTTTTGGCTGCCCTGATCAAAACTGCAATCACGCCGATCATCTTCATTCCAATGGCCGTTCTATTCGGATTTAGAGGGATGAACTTAGGCATCATTGCGGTGCTTTTGACTGCGCCCACGGCCGTCAACAGCTTTATCATGGCGAAAGAGACGGGCAACGATTCCCATTTGGCGGGGAGTATCATCCTCATTTCATCCGTGTTGTCACTATTTACGGCATTCCTGTCCGTTTATATATTAAAAGAATTATGTTATATTTGATAAATTTATTGCATACTTGGAATGTTTTGTTTATAATGAATGCAAGTGTAAAAAATTGAAAGAAGCGATCTTTTGCTTTTGTTGCTGGAAGGGAGTAATTCATGAACTGGATTATCGTTCCGGAATATATCTCTTTGCTATTTGTATTCATCATGTTGTTCTTTTCACGTGAAATTAAAACCGAGCGCACATTGAAGACGAGACTGTTTCGTTTGTTTCATTGGTTCGTGTTTTTTGAAATCATCCTCTCAATCATTTCCATCGTTTTTATCGAAAACCATGCGATGGTGCCGGGATTGATTAATTCTGCTGTTCAAATGCTGTATTTCTTGGCAGCCCCAATCCTGCCGCTCTTGTTCGTGTTTTACCTAATTGCAGTGATTTGGGAGGATCGAAGCAATATCCAAGAATTCTTTCGCATCGCGGCAATACCGTACTTTCTTTTCGTACCCTTAGTGATCATAAATGCGTTTACCGGACTGCTGTATAAGATTGATGCGGTTAGTGGGTTTTCCTATGGACCGGGTTTTTTGCTTACGTACTTCGTCCCTGCAATCTACCTTTTATCGATTCTTTATGTAGCCTTCTATCGACGAAAAAAAATGGATCCATTTCTTCGAAAAGTGATGTTTTTCTTTCCAATCTTATCAATCCTCTTGCTTGGTGTGCAGGTGGTTTTTCCTGAAGTCATACTTTCTTCTACGACGGTGGCGGCGGCTTTACTGATTATGTTTTTGAATTATCAGAAGGATCAGGAAGCGTTAATACTACAAAGCGGAGACAAATACAAAAGGCTTTTTGAATTAGAGAGTGATGCACTATTTTTGCTTGACAAGGAGACTGGAATGATATTGGAAGCAAATGTTTCTGCGAGTGAATTGTATGGCTATTCACAAATTGAATTGAAACATTTAAAACACGTTGATATGTCTGCAGAACCTGAGGGGACCGTAAAAGCAGCAAGAGAAATGAATGAGCAAAAAATTATAATTCCTGTAAGATATCACAAAAGGAAGGACGGGACGGTGTTTCCAGTCGAAATTGCTTCGAGTTTATTTATACAAAATAATCGTGAAGTTCTCCTAGTTTCCATTCGTAATATTACCGAGCGAAAAAAAGTTGAGGGGGAAATTAAGCATTTAAGTTATCATGATTATTTGACAGGTCTTTATAACAGAACATTTTTTGAAGAAGAGCTCGTGCGACTATCGGTAGACAGGCAACTGCCGATTTCAATCATTATGGGGGATATTAACGGCTTAAAGTTGATCAATGACAGTTTCGGACATAAAAACGGAGACAAACTCATCATCAAAATTGCAAACATCTTAAAAAAATGTTGCCGTGAGGAGGACATTATTGCGAGAGTCGGTGGAGATGAGTTTTGTATTCTTTCGCCCCAGTCTAATCACGAAACGGTGCAAAGAATTTGTAATAATATCTATAGAGAGTGCAAAGAGCAGGAAAAAGCGCACGAAGAAGCGCTTCAGTTTATTAGCATATCACTTGGCGCGACAACCAGAACCAGCGCACACGAATCAATGGAAATCATCATGAAGGAAGCAGAAGCTGCGATGTATAAGCATAAACTCTTGGAAACAAAAAGCCTGCGCAGTTCCATCGTGTCCTCGATCATGAGCACACTACGCGAACGCTATATTGAAACGGAGGAACACAGTCAGAGAATGCAAGAACTTTGTCAACGCATAGGGCATGCACTTGGCATTTCGAATGCGATGATTGACGATTTAAAACTTTTAGCAGTTTTACACGACATCGGGAAAATAGCTATCAGTGATGCGTTAATCAACAAAAAAGAGAAATTAACGGACGAAGAGTGGAAAGAAATGAGCCGTCATTGTGAAATTGGCTTTCATATTACCCAATCCACACTTGAGTTTCAAAACATCTCGGAGAACATTCTATCCCATCATGAAAAATGGGATGGGAGCGGCTATCCCAATCAACTGATAGGGGAGACAATTCCTCTGTTATCACGCATTATTTCAATTGTAGACGCCTATGATGCGATGACAAATAATCGTCCGTATCGCAACGCTTTTTCAGAAGACGAAGCAGTCAGCGAAATCAAACGATTTTCGGGCACCCAGTTTGACCCTAAGATTGCGAAAGTATTTGTTGAAAAGGTGTTAGGCAAACAATGGAATTGACACGCACCTTTATACCTTCTTTTAAGACCTGCGCCGGCAACTCTGATTTTTTCACAGTGACCGTCTTGGAATCCGACAAGTCAAAATAATTGTCGCTAAAGACGCAGTCAGCGCCTTCGATTTCAAGCGCGACATTCTTCGCGAAAACATCCGTCTCTATAAAAACCCAGAATTCTTCATCCGTCTCCGTAACATAAAGCGTCAAGGTAGGTTTGAGAAATACAAAGTGTTTTGGTTTTACAAATAACACGGTGTCTTTCATCAGAATCTCGTCATCCACAACAAACGAGTATTCCAAATAGGTGCTCCTGCGTGTTTCGCCAACGGCGAGCGCGTCGGTAAAATCGAGTGTGGTGCAGAAGTGTGCGGACATCGGTGCGCAGGCTGCTTCGAATGAGCCCTTCTGAAGAATTTCCGCGGTGTTGGTGCGAAGCGACCAGTGGACGGTGCCCGCAATCTCGGTGGTCGTGTCATTGACCAGGTCAAACGCAACGCGTGTGTCGTCGTCGGTCGCGACCAGAAGAATCGGCGCAAACATCTTTTTCACGTAGTATTGGAGCGCCTTCCAACGCCCGAAGTAGTCGATACTCGACCAGGAAACCACTGGATTGCAGTCGTTGACCTGCCAGAAAATCGTGCCCATGCATTTGCCGCGCTGCTTGCGCCAATTTTCGACACCGTATTTGATGGCCTCGGCCTGCAGGATTTGGGACGAAAATAAAAAGGATTCAAAACTTTCAGGGTAGCGGTACTCTTCCGACAGATAGTGCATGACTTTGCCGTTGCCGCCGGGGTGTTTTTGGTGCTTGTCCATGACGTAGGAAAACGGGTTTCGGTCTTCGGGCAGGGTGAAGGATTCGATGGTCTTCAAGCACGGGAACGAGATGAAGCCGAATTCTGACATGAAGCGGAAGCACTGTTTGCGGTACTCTGTGATGGGTTCCAACCCAATCCAAACGCCCCAATAATGCGCATCGCCGCGTGTAAAATCATTCGGGTCGTCGAACTTCCCGCCCGAAGAAGGGGAGGACGGCCAATAGAAGGTGTCGGGGTCATGCTCGTGCAGGACCGCGGGAATGATTTCCTCAAACATCTTAAGATATTCTGCGTTGCGTTGCGCCGGATTGTCAGAATGGGAATCCACATGCCAAGATTGGATGGCCTGCTCGTTTTCATTGTTGCCACACCAAAGCCCGAGGCACGCATGGTGGCGGATGCGTTTGATGTTGTCGACGAACTCGGCGCGGATGTTTTCCTCGAATTCTTGCGTCAAATCGTAGACCGCGCACGCAAACATAAAGTCTTGCCACACAATCAACCCGTACTGATCGCAAAGGTCGAAGAAATAATCTGGCGGGTAAATCCCACCGCCCCAGACGCGGATGCAGTTGAAGTTGGAGTTGACGCAGTGCTGAATCAGTTTTTCCGTCTTCTCGCGAGAACACCTTGGCAGCAAATTATCCTCCGGAATGTAATTGGCTCCGCGCGCAAAAATCGACAGGCCGTTGATGTTGAAGGTAAAGGATTCGCCCCATTCATCCGCTTCGCGCAACACTTTGAATTGCTTTAAGCCGATTTGGAAACTGCGGGTATCGATGGCGACTGTGCCACAACGTTCTCCGCACAGAAGTTTCACTTCGAGCGTGTAGAGGGGCTGCGCGCCGTAGCCGTTTGGCCACCAGAGCGCAGGATTTTGGACCTGGAAGGAGAGGGTCGCAACGCCTGCTAAAATCGCAGTATGCGTGCTTTGTGTTTCGCCCGAAGGCGCGAAAAGGGTGCACTCTGCAGTTAGGTCGGAGGGGCTGAATTGTTGCACAGAGAGGTCGATGGTCAGCGTGACGCCGCCACTTTCGAGGTCGTGCTCCTGATGGATTTTGACGTCATCCAGCTTGGCGCCGCTCTGTGCCACAATCGCGACATCGCGCCAAATTCCCATATCGGGAAGCTCGGGACCCCAGTCCCAGCCAAACATATAGTGCGCTTTCCGCAGATAGGGGAAGCCCTTCATGGCGTTTGCACCCCAGATGCGCTGGGCTGCGTACTTTTCTGCAATGTATTTGGTAGGCGAAAAGAAGGTCACATTGAGCTGATTGGTGCCAGGTTGGAGAAGCGGCTTCGCGTCAAAGTTGTAGGTTCGGTGCATGTTGTCGGTGGTAGCAAGGAGCTTGCCATTGAGCGTGACGCGTGCGAGCGTGTCAAGGCCTTCAAACTGAAGCTGGATTTCGTCGTGCGTCAAAAGTTCGGAATCGACTGAAAATTCCTTCTCGTACTGATAATCGTATTCCATCAATTTGAGAGATTTGTCTTCGTTGTCCCGATAAAATGGATCGTCCATCTTTTGGTTGGCGAGCAAGTCGCAGTAGACCGAGCCCGGGACGGTCGCTTTCATCCAGTCTTGCCAGTCGGTTCGTTTCATCTTCCAAGTGCCGTTTAGGCTGATTTTCGTCATATTCATTCCTCAATTCTTTGTATCATATGCGTATTTTACCTTAGTCATAAGCTGATTGCAACGGGATGATTTGGCGTGGTGTGTTAAAATATGCCTCTCTGTTCCTGGCCGCGCGGCAGAGGCGGCTTTTTTAACACAAAAAAGTCCCTGAAGGCCCCCGTTTTAACACACGCCTAAATAATATTGAATGAATTACCAAATTATGGGCCTTCGAAGGGAGAAATGAGTCATGAAATCGAGGTAAAATCGATGATTTCACGACGATGTGTTAAAAAGGGCAAGTCTAAGGAGAATTTTGTGTTAAAAACCGGGGGTCTGCCGCGGAGACAGGCTTAGAGGGCCACTTTTTAACACACTCGTGCTTAAAACCGCATGCGCCCGTCCGCTCTTGGTAGGGAAAAAGGCGAGCAAGTCCCTACGCGGGATTTACTCGCCTTTTTCCCTACCAACACTCAGCTTTTAACGGAGACAAAAGGTGATTTTTAGACAAATGCATTTACCTTTTGCTTTTCTGTTTGCGATAAGACATCATATTTCGCGAAAAGGGCAATTGGAAGGTGCGAAATCTTGCGATTTCGAGCGCTAGCAAGCAGGATGGTAGGGTTTTGGGCCAGCAAGTCCCGTGCTTGGTAGGGTTTTTTGCGAGCAACTCCCGCGTAGGGACTTGCTCGGCTTTTTCCCTACCAAGGGGCGGATTACTCAGCTGGTTCCGGTTCTCTGTTGCACAATTTAGTCAGCAGAGAACCGGAACCAACTGCTCACTAAGGTGATTGTGCAAAGCTGAAATATGAGTTAAAATGGCTTCATAAGTGAGTTTCTAGATTGATTGGAGTGATCACAAATGAAGGTATTACTAGTGAACGGAAGTCCGCATCCCAAAGGTTGTACGTATACCGCCTTGCAAGAAGTGGCGGAAACTTTACATCAGCAAGGGATCGAAACGGAACTATACCACATCGGCACAGAGCCAATTGCGGGGTGTCGTGGTTGTTACTCTTGTATGAAAACAGGGAAGTGTATCATTTCTGATGTCGTGAACGAGTTTATCGCTCTCGCGGACAAAGCAGACGGATTCATTTTTGGATCGCCCGTGCATTATGCCGCGCTTTCGGGCGGGATGACTTCGTTCTGTGACCGCGTGTTCTTTGCATCGCCGTCGGAGGTGTTTGCCTACAAACCGGCCGCAGGCATCGTCAGTGCCCGCCGAGGCGGAACAACGGCTGCGTTTGATCAAATCAACAAGTATTTTACCATCCGCAGCATGCCTGTGGTAACTTCACAATACTGGAACATGGTGCACGGCAGCAATCCCGCTGAGGTGAAGCAGGATTTAGAAGGGATGCAGACCATGCGGACACTTGGCAAAAACATGGCATGGTTGCTGCAATCCATTGCAGCAGGAAAGGCGGCGGGGATTCCGTTACCTGAAAAAGAAGCCCGTGTCGCGACAAACTTTATCCGCTGACCTACGAAGACCTAACGATCATTTAGCCCTTTACCAAGCAGAATTTGTTCTACGCTTTTTTCGACCCGTACCGCGCGCGTTTTGGGTTGTTTGGGTTCGGTGAAGTAATAGACGTATGCGCGTTGTCGGCCTGGCGTCAACGCTTCGAAAGCTGGTTGCAGGGATGGGATTTCGGCAAATTTCGCGAGCAGCTCTTCTGGGATTTCGAATTCTGTGTTCTTTTTGAATTCTACCTTCAGGCCAGCTTTTTCAATTTCAATCGCCTCTTGTATGTAGGCCTTCAGGACGGGTTCTAAAGTGAAAATCTCTTTCACGTTCGTGAAACGAATCTGGCGTCCCGCCTGCACATTCTGCGTTTGCTGGATGAGGATCCCTTTGGGGTCTTTTAACAAAGCGCCTTTGACAAACAAGATCGCGCAGTACTCTTTAAACCCATGGATTAAGACGATGTTTCCGTCCTGAACGTTGTAGCAAGGCACACCCCACTTCAGTTCCTCGGTCATATCGAATTCTAGAATGATTTTTCTCAATTCTTTAAATTCTTCCTGCCACTTTTCAGCCTTGCTAATAAACGCATCCACTTTTTGATTCATAATTGGGTTTGTCATAAAAGACACCTCACATTCGACTTTATTTTATCATAAAGTTGGTTTTAGATTATTTTCTCACCATCAAAAATAATGAGGCCGTACCCATAGCCCATTTTTCCGCCGTTTAATAAGTGCTGCACAACTGATTTTCTCAATTTGGTATCGACAGGAAGTTGTTCCACGGGAAGTGTGTGGTGTTTTCCAAACACGCGCCAACTATCCGAAAACGTATCGTACGATCGGTTAGAAATCATATCGAAATCCCGGATGAAGGCGAGAATGTTTGAATCGGGCGGCAAGAACTTCTCGTTCTCTGCGCTCAATAGCCAGGAGTCACAAACCAAGACCAACGGCTTGCCTTTTTGTTTACACCCGTAAAATTCATACGCTTTGCGATACGAATCATAACGCACCGCACGGTCAATCGGCTGGCCAGAAGACGGAATGTGAAAATTGTAGACGATGTCTTTGGGGTTTACTGTCACGCTATGCTTCGTGAAGGGCTCGCCCTCAAATGCCTTTTCCTCATACTGAAAACGCCCCAGCGCGAATCGCTCCATGGTCAGGAATCCTTCATACCAGTCGACCACAAAGGTCCCCCAAACGCCTTTCACTTCGTAACACTCCAGCAATTTGCAACGCAAATCATCCATGGTGTCCCAAAAGATTTGGTCATCGATGCCGCGCGTGCGATATTTCCCGTGCAACACGTCAGAGCACAGAATCAGAAAATAAAAATACAACGTGAACTCCGAAATGCCGGCGGGATCGCTCAAGGCCTTCAACTTCGCGATTGCTTCCTTGAAGCCGATTTGCCCAAGGTCAAATTCGCTTTTGATTTGCGCCAATTGACTCGCGTCAGAAACAGACGTGTGCAGCTGCGTTTCCGCGCGGTAGAATTCCGTCTGCGCATCAGGTGGTATGTGGATGCGATCCATAAAATCTTGAAAACGATTCAGTTGCGCTAGTTCCATTGATTCATTCCTCCAAAGTTATGATGCAAAATTCTTTACCATTATAACACGGTTAACCTTTTTCAAAGCTTTTAATTATAAAACTTATAAAAACTGCTGATTTTGACTCGCAATTCAACATGAATTCGGAGTTTTTAACCTTTTTGAATTTGCAGAGTTGAAAACTTATAAGAATATGGCAATTCCTTATAAGTTTTTTTACATTTATTTTTCGTTGCGGTTAACCAAGCCTGATACGAGCCCGTTAGAGGGTGGAACTGGTAAATATTTATAAGTTTTTGCAAATTTATTTCTGAAAAGGTTAAGAATCCGAAATGCCAGCGGGATTTCACTCATCCGGACTGACACCCCGCTTTTTACGCAGATTTCCGGACTGTCGATGCATTTTTTACCCAGGTTCTGCAACAATCCAGCTCCGCTCACAAAAATCAAATGCGGAAAGGTAAGGGCATTAAAAATTAATTTTCTAGATAGCAATGATAAGTTAGAATTTCGTCACTATAAGTCGTACGCAAATTCTAACTCACCAATCAACTTCGAAATTCACCCTGAAACCTGGGTAAAAATCGGGGTGTCAGGCCGAAATCATCGAAAAAAGTCGGATTTCGCGAAAAAAGAGATTCCGTAGACCACACGAAATCTCTTTTTTACCTGATATTGTGGGACCTTGTCCTAGTTCATGCAGTTGCCTTGTCCACCGCCAAGACCACAGCCGCCGCCTTGTCCGCCGCCTTGACCGCGACCCTGGCCG
>JBAXOJ010000071.1:0-10988 GCA_037133315.1 Clostridia bacterium | reverse complement strand
TTTTTAGAGTGGAAAGTCAAGATTTTTCGAAAAAGTTGTCATATTTTGTGCCTCAAAAAAAAAGGAGATAACGCGTTATCTCCTTTTTCTGTGTGAGCCAAAATATTCTAACTTTCTGCCAATTTATGGAAGGCGCCCGCGCAGTCGGCGGCGTGCTTGTCGGCCCGCGCCAGTCGGCAGCGCCATGCCTTTACCTTTTGACTTTGACCTTGACTTTGACTTTAGACTTTGACTTTAGACTTTGATTGTCACGCCGGCAGGCGCGGCCACTTTGTCGAAGACGCGCACGCCGTCTTCCATGTGCCACTCGACTTCGATGACGCCACCCTTGGGGTGCGGGATTTTGACTTTGGCCCAGTCGACGGTCGCGGCCTTCACGTCCAAAGTGTAGGCGGTGAGGTCGGCGTTGTCGGGGAAGCTGATGCCCGAAAAGGCGGCGGATAAATAGTAAAGCGGGCACGCCGACCACGCATGGCACAAGCTCAGGCCGGGCGAGATGCGGTGGTACTCGGGCACCTGCGTGAAGCCTTTGTATAGGAAGTAGCCCCAGCCCGAGCGGATGAGCTTCTCCGCGACTTCGTAGAGGCCGGCTTTGTAGAGTCCATCAAAGATATAGAAGGAATAACTCGGCGAGAACCGCACGCCCTGAGTAGGGTCGAAGCCGTTCAAAAACATCCCGTCCAGATTCTTCTGGATGTGGGTGCGGATGCCAAGTATTTGATCGTCCGTCGCGACGTTTGCGCGAATCGCAAACAACTGCGCGTGGAAGGAATTGATGTCGCTCTCCAAATTATCCTTGTAGAGTCCTTTGGCGACGTCGAAAAATGCCACGCGCGCGTTTTTGCGGATGGTTGCAGCGCGTGCTTGGAAGCGCAGCGCGTCTTCTGTTTGGCCGATGGCCAGAGCCATCTCAATCATGTTGTCGATTGCGATGAGGTAGGTGCAGGTAAAGACGCAGTGGATGCCGTCGTTGTCGATTTGGTTTTTGGAATGACCGACCAGGTCGCCGTGGAAGCCGCCGTACTGCGAAAACACGTTGCGCTTCTTGTCCCAGTTGGCATCGAGCAGGAGGTCCTCGCGTTCGTCAGAAAGCTCGTCGAACCAGGCGAGATTGGCCTTCATGGCGTCCCAATCGCGTTTGAAGATGTCGGTTTTGCCAGAGAATTTGTAAAGCGCGTGATAGCCTTCGATGGCGTTGAGGCAAAAATCCGAGATGGTATACGTGCCCGAGTTTGGGTACACGGCGCGGTACTTGCCGCTTTCGTCAGGTGATTGCCCGTAAAGCTGCATGCAGCGTTCCATCATGGTCTGGTCGCCAAATACCATAAGGTTATTGTAGTATTGAATCACCGTGTCGCGGATATACATGCCGCGCTCGCGGGTCACACAGTCGACGTAGACGTCTTCCATGTTGGTGCGTTGGGTCAGGACGCATTGCTTCCAGACCTGATTCAGCAACTCGTCGCTGCATTCAAAGGAGCCGATGTCTTCGACGGGGTACGCCGCATCAAGCACGGAAATCGATTCCACAGTGACATCCGCCGTCGCATTTCGCACGGTCAACATCAAGTAGCGCATCCCACGCGGCTGGATAGGGAAAAAGGAAAGGGTATCTTGCGTGCACACAATGCGATCGCCAGACTGATAATTGTGTTCGTGGTGCAGGTGCAACGCATCGGCAAGGAGCGTCTCGCTGTACGTCAAGTCGACCGTTGCGCCCGCGACGCCTGTGAGTTTGACCGTTGGGAAGACGAGCAGCGTCTTGCCCAGGTCCAACAAGATGGAAAAGCCGTGTGGATACAACCCGGCTTTGCAAGTGTTTGGCGCGCCAGAAACGAAGGTCTGAAAGCTGTCGCCGTAGTTATCCCAACTGGTAAAGCGGCACGGGGCACTGATCATTGAACTTTTCGGGAAGAGTTTCCAGCCACCGATTTCCTCGAGCGTTTCGTCGGGAGAGTAGGGCAGCGGGATGGTCTCGAGGGTGTTGTTGTAGGTGAATTGATCGAGCATCGTGGTGTGTTTGAAAGAATATTTTGAGTCCAATTTCTTGTCCGCAGCAAACACAAGTTCCGCCGATTTTGGCACGCCAAACATCTGATACAAGTAATCGTTGTATCCGCCGACCTTGCCAAACAGGAAGTTCCAGCCTTCCTCAAGAGGCCAAACTTCATTGAATTTCATGTTCTTGGTTGTGTCTAACACACCCTTCGGCAGGAAAGCGCCGTTGAGCCAGTATTCACCATAAAACGTATTGACCACAACGTCCTGTTTGCGTGGCGACCAAATCCAGGTGGAAAAGGCAATAAAGTAACTGTAGTCCTTCGCGTTGTCGTCGTAAAAATAGGGCAACGACAATTCAAATCCGTGGACATCAAAATTATTTTCAATCGGCACTACTTTCTCTTCGCACTCGACATCGATTTCAGAAAGATTCATGAAGCCGATGGTTCTCTGCTCGAAGGTACCCCACGCGTTTTGGTTGGCCAAAGGTACTGCATCCGCCCAGTGTGCATCATCAAAGTCAGGGAGCTCCCAGCCAGGCTCTTCTTGGCATTGTTCCACGATTTCGATCGGATTGAGCGCAAAACTTGTCTTGTACATGTAGGTTTGGCGGGAGAGGGAAGGCTTTGCTTTCCAACCGTCGAATTTTGTCGAAACATCCACGTCGCCGACGCGTCCCCACACACATAAGCCAGCCTGTGAAGGGATTGATTTATAAGTCTTCATCCCGAAATAATTGACGATGAGGGTGATGACATTGCGCCCAGGACGCAGAAACGGTGCGAAATCATAGGTATCGTATTGCGGGAACCGCGGATCAAAACGCACGGGTCCAAATCCCACAAACGTGCCGTTCACTTTCAACTGATAAACAGTGTCCGCAAAGAGGTGTATGACCGCTGACGCTGGGACTTGCGCGACTTCGACACTGCGACGAAATTCGCCATACAAATTGCGGCCATGGCCCTTTTGATCATACCATATGAATTGCTTGCCATCTTTTCTCAAAATAAAAAACTCCTTCTATAATCACGCATAATTTTAAACACTCAAACATTATAAAACTCTTTGTATCATCTGTAAACCTTTGATTGTATTTTCTTTTGTACTGGGGTAAAATATCACCGAAAGGGGATGCCGAATTTATGAATATCATTTATATGCACACACACGATTCAGGCCGCTATTTTCAACCATATGGATACGCGGTTCCGACTCCCAACCTCATGCATTTCGCGCAAAGCGCAACACTTTTTCGCCACGCATATTGTGCCGGCCCTACCTGTTCTGCAAGCCGTGCTGCGCTGCTTATTGGGATGTGCGCCCATGAGAGCGGCATGATTGGGCTTGCACATCGAGGGTTCAAACTCAAGGATTATTCGCAACACTTAGCGCGCTACTTGAGCGAGCAAGGCTATGAGACTGCGCTTTCTGGCGTCCAGCACGAGACCAGTTGGGACAGAAGCCAAGAAGACCTTGGATATCAGAAATTAATTGTTGGAAAAGGCGATCTGTACGCAGAAAATATGGACGCGAAAAATGCAGAGGCGGTTTGCGCATATCTGGCAGAGCCGAAGGATAAGCCGTTTTTTCTTTCATACGGCTTATTTCATACGCATCGACCGTTTCCAACGGAGCTGACGGCGAATCCGGATTACGTGATTCCGCCGGCTCCGCTTTATGATAATGCAAATAACCGCGAGGACTTTGCGGCTTACATCACATCGGCAAAAATCGCAGATGAATGCATTGGCAAAGTCTTGCAAGCCTTAGAAGATACGGGACATGACAAGGATACACTCGTGATTTTTACGACGGACCACGGGATTGCCTTCCCGTTTATGAAGTGCAACCTTTACGACAGTGGCATCGGGGTTGCGCTGATGATGCGTTATCCGGGCAATCCGCTGGCCGGCAAGGCGATTGATACGTTGACGTCCCACGTCGACGTATTTCCGACCATTTGTGATTTGATTGCCACCCCGAAGCCGGTGTGGCTGCAGGGTGAATCGCTCTTGCCTGTGTTCCGCGGGGAGCGGGAAGAAGTGCATGAAGAAGTTTTTTCGGAAGTGACTTTTCATGCGGCGTACGAGCCGATGCGTTGTGTGCGGACGAAGCGGTATAAGTTGATTCGGCTATACGAGCCGTCGACGCAGTTTATACCGGCGAACGTTGACGATAGTGCGAGCAAGACGTTTGTGTATGAGAGCTGGATTGCGGATCACGAAAGGGCGGAGGAGCTGCTGTTTGATTTGTATTTGGACCCGAATGAGCGGAATAATTTGGTGGCGGCGCCTGCGTATGCGGGTGTTTACGCGGAGATGACAAAGCGGCTGGATGACTGGATGGCGCGGACGCATGACCCGTTGATTCCAGATGGATTTGTCGCGAAGCCGGAGGGTGCGAAGGTGAATAAGGTTACGGAGTATAGTCCGTCGTCGAACGATTTTGAATGAGATGTACAAGATTTTGACGGTTATAACTGATAAATTTCGATTTTCTATTGATTTTGACGGTTATAACTGATAAAATTGTGACGCGAGGAGGTGAAGAATGATGTTGGCTCGTGAATTATACATGAAACAAATTCGACCGTTTATCAATACTGATTTGATCAAAGTAGTCACTGGCATTCGACGCAGCGGCAAGTCCGTCATGTTAGAATTAATAAAAAACGAGTTGGTTGGGATGGGCGTAACCCCCAAGCAGATGATCTCAATCAATTTTGAAGATATCGAATACAAAGGGCTGACTGATTCTGACTCACTTCACGCCTATGTTTCTGATATGATTGGTGATTCTAAAGTAAAGACGTATTTGTTTCTAGATGAGATTCAAGAAGTGAATGAATGGGAAAAATGCCTCAATTCGTTTCGGGTTAAATTTGAAATCGATATTTACGTCACTGGATCGAATGCAAAGTTATTGTCAGGGGAACTTGCAACCTATCTCGCGGGACGGTTTGTGCAGTTTGTCGTGTATCCATTTTCTTTTCTTGAGTTCTCAGAGATTTTTTTAGTTACAAATCCCGATATTAGTTCGAGTGAGTTATTTAAGAAATATCTGATTCTTGGGGGAATGCCTTTTTTGGCAAACTTGAACTTTCAAGAAGCGCCGTGTATGCAGTATTTGCAGGATGTTTATAGTTCCGTCGTACTAAAGGATATCACCTCGCGCAATCGTATTCGCGACGTTGATCTTTTGGAAAGAATCATTCGATATTTAATTGCGAACATAGGGAAAACGTTCTCGGCAACGAGTATCTCAAAGTATTTTAAGAGCGAAAGGCGCAGTGTTTCTCCAGAAACAATTTTGAATTATATTAGAGCATGTGCGGATGCATATTTGTTTTTCCGTGCGAGCAGGCAAGATTTGCCGGGGAAAAAGCTTTTGACAATCAATGAAAAATATTATTTGGCGGACCATGGCATCCGCGAAGCGATTTTTGGTGGAAATGGCAGAGATATTGAGATTGTTCTTGAGAATATTGTTTTTATCGAATTGCTTCGGCGAGGGTATTCCGTTACGGTTGGGAAGATTAGAGGGCTGGAAATTGATTTTGTGGCAGAAAAGGGCGATCATCGTCTTTATATTCAAGTTGCCTATTTACTGGCCTCTGAGAGTACGGTTGAAAGGGAGTTTGGAGCGCTCATGGCACTGGAAGATAATTATGAAAAATATGTTTTGACAATGGATGAATTGAATATGAGCAGAGAAGGCATCGTTCATATGAATATTCGGGAGTTTCTAACAAAGTATTAAAATATAAAGGGGAATTTAGACATGAAAAAGATCAGACTGGCAGTGATTGGAGCAGGTGGACGGGGGAATGCGTATGCGGTGTATGCGTTGTCGCATTTTGACGAAGTGGATATGGTGATGGTCGCGGATCCGAACGATTTGAATCGCCGGAATTTTGCGGATAAATACAAAATTAGCGATGAAAATTGCTTTTACGACTGGGACGAGTTTTTTGAGGCGCCACGCGATGTCGATGCCGTGCTGATTTGCACGCAGGACAAGTTGCATTTCACGCCTGCAATCAGGGCGATGGAGCAGGGCTATGACGTGTTGCTGGAAAAGCCGATGTCACCGAGTCCGGAAGAGTGCGTGGCATTGGCCGAATGTGCGGAGCGGACCGGCAAGATTTTGGCGATTTGTCACGTGCTAAGATACACCTCCTTCTTCAGCAAGTTGAAGGCGCTCTTAGACGAAGGACGCGTCGGGAAATTGGTCAGCATGCATTTGGACGAAAACATCGCATTCTGGCACTTCTCCCACAGCTACGTGCGCGGGGCATGGAGAAACAAAGAGGAGTCCAGTCCGATAATTCTTGCGAAAAGCTGCCACGACATGGACATTTTGTACTGGCTTGCGGATGCGAATTGCAAGCGCATTTCGGCCTTTGGCGATTTGGTGCAATTCAAAGCAGAGAATGCACCCGACGGTGCGCCGTTGCGGTGTTTGGACGGATGTCCATCAAAGGATGATTGCATGTATTATGCGCCAAACATCTATATTCACGGCGGATTTTCCTGGATTTCGACTGCCAACCGCAGCACCGAACACATCGAGGGCATTATGGAAAGTTTGAGGACGAGTCCGTACGGGCGGTGCGTCTATCACTGCGACAACAACGTGCCGGACCACATGGTGACAGCGATGGAGTTTGAAAACGGCGTGACCGCGACCTTCAATCTGTGCGCCTACACGAACGAGTGCTACCGCACGATTAAACTAATGGGGACGCTTGGCGAGATTTCGGGCGACATCGAAAAGGACGAAATTATCGTCACCGATTTTAAATCGGGCGAGACACATACCATCCATCTGAAGAAAGCTGTAACAGGCCACGGTGGAGGCGACGACGGCATCATGAAGTCGTTTGTGAAGACGTTGCGTGAGGGTGGCAAGCCGCTAACCAGCGCGAAAGATTCGCTCCAGAGCCACCTGATGGCGTTTGCAGCAGAGGAGTCAAGGGTGAGTGGAAGGACGGTAGAAATCAAATGAATGGCAGACAATTTCCGTACGCGAAGTTTTTGAAGTACAAAGAATTGCGCGACCGCGAACTGATGCGGCTGTATCGTGGCGAACTCGACTACGTGCCAGTGATGCAGACCCCACCGTCGAATTTTTTCGGCAGCATCTGCAACACAAAGGAAGGAACACTCGCGGCGCAACTGGAATACTTGGCACGCTATACAGAAATTGAATCTGACATTGCGATGACCTATCTCGAGCCATGGCACGGCGTGGGCCTTTACGCGGCGGCATTCGGTTGCAAATACGAGTGGAGCGAACACACCTCGCCTCAAACACGCGCGATCTATGAAACCATCGACGAAGTCGAGAACCTGAAATATCCCAGCATGAAGGACTGCGAGATCATGAATTTCATAGTCGACAGCATCCACTATTTCCGCGAACAGACGGGCGATCAACTCGACATCACAATCACCGACACGCAAAGCCCAAACGACAACGCCAGCCTAATTCTGGACTCGTGCGAATTTTTCGTCGGCACAATCACCGAGATGGAGCGGCTCGAACGCTTCATGAACCAGATCACCGACCTCACCATCGAATTCACCGAGAAACAGTTCGAGGCCATCGGCCCCTGCTTGGCGCGCCCCGGGCACATCATGTATTCCTCGCGCGAGATGCCTGGCATAAGCATTTCAGACGACAACATGGCCGTCATCTCACCTGCTTCCTACGAGGTTTCGGCATTGCCGTACAACAACCGCCTTTCCAAGCACTTCGGCGGGCTATCCATTCACACGTGCGGAAATTTCGCCGCAACGGCGCCACTTGTAAAACAAACCCAAGACCTCATTGTCTTTGACTGCGCGCTGGATTTGGCCGCAGATCCGAACCCGAACGCGGCTGGCATGGTGCGCGAGACGTTTCGGGGGACCGACACGATCGTGAAAACGCGACTGATGCATTCGAACGTCGAATTGCTGCGCGACCTCTTGTATCCAGACGTGAAACTCGCCGTGCACATTTTCACCGGCGGCACAAACGACGAAATGAACCGCCAATGGTATGAGGCAAAGGAAAAAATCAATCAGATGTACGCAGAGAATGCGAAGAAATAGGAGGGGGAGTCATGATTAAAAAGGCGTTTGAAGTCATTAAGAACAACCCAGTGCTTGTAGTGATGTATTTGGTTTATAATGCTTTCGTTTTAATTGGAATGTTAGTCTTTTTATCGGATGGTATTGAGCAGAGTAAAAATTTAGCAGTAATGCTAGCGCAACTTGGTAAAATGTATCTGTATTTTGCAATCGTGGGTGTGATTGGACTTTTGTTTGTTTCAGGGGCGGGAGCAATGCTTGCTGAGGCAGTGGTGAAAGGGAAAACTAGCATATCCAGCTTTTTTCCGTTCGTGAAAAAGTTTTTTGGGCGGATTTTACTTTCAGCGCTTCTCATGATTGCGTATGCAATTGTATTTTCCATTGCGTTGTCAATTATTATTACCGTTCCGATTGTTTTGATTACATTGAGCTCGGGACTTAATACTGGTGGGGCTGCCGCGACGACAAACATGGTGTCTGGAATGACTACTGCAACGAGCGCTCTAACAATGCTCATTGTCTTAATTGCATTGCCTTTTTTCGCACATTGGTTTCCGTCCATCTTTATGGATGATACGACCGTAATAAAAGGAATGTTGAATGGATTCAAATCGGCGAAAAAGAACTACGGCAAACTCATTCTCATTGTGCTTGCAATCTATTTGCCAACCATGTTTTATACTGTATATTCACTGATGAATACGACTTTTTCGCTTGGCAGCAATGCAGTGAAAGACATGATGGGTTCTCCCGTGTATTATGCCCAAATACTTATTTCGGTGGTCATTTCAGTCATCGTCATTCCGATGCTGTTTATAACATACTACGAGCACCAGTTGAAGCTTGCTGCGCAAGCGATGGGCCAAGCCGGCCAGCTAGACCAGAGTGACGCAAGCGCGCCCGATAACGGAGGCGAAAGTTCTCAATAGGTGGTAAAATTATTATGCGGAACACGATTTTGTAGAAAAAGTTATACTTTTTCTCTTCCCTCAAAAAAAAGAGATAACGCGTTATCCACATTTTTTGTAGGAGCACAAAAAGTATAACTCCGTGCTCATACTCGCTTGAAAATGTACTAGTTTGAATAGAAATCGAGCGATTTTCGAGTGAAAATCGTACAAAATACCATTTATTGGGTATTTTCGAGCCGAATTGGGCGTGAAAGTCTGTTGAAAGGGTAGAAAGTTATACTTTTTTCGCTTCCCAGAAAAAAAGAGATAACGCGTTATCCACATTTCTTGTAGGAGCATAAAAAGTATAACTCAGCGCGAAAAGGAAGCGGCGACGCGCCGGCGAAGAGCCGATTTAATAGGAGGAACATGCTTTTATCCATTGAAAAAATCTCGAAGAGCTTCACCGAAAAAATCCTCTTGAAGGACATCTCCCTCTACATCAAAGAGGGGGATAAAATTGGTGTCATCGGAATCAACGGCACGGGCAAATCCACCCTCCTGAAAATCATCGCGGGCGTCGAGGCGCCTGACAGCGGGACCGTCACCAAAAACGCCACCGTCCGCATCGCATACCTCCAGCAAAATCCCGTCTGGGACGAGTCACTCACCGTGATGGAGCACATTTTCCTGGGCGCCGCCGCGGAGTTCAAAGAAATTTACGAGCACGAAGCCAAAACCATCCTCACCAAGCTCGGCATCACAGAGTACGACAGGCGCATCGGCCTTCTTTCAGGCGGCCAACGTCGGCGCGGCTCAATCGCCGCGGCATTGATTCAGCCTTGCGATCTCCTCATCCTCGATGAGCCAACCAACCACCTCGACAACGACATGGTGCTTTGGTTGGAAACCTATCTCGCGCGCTACACAGGCGCCATCGTGATGGTCACCCATGACCGTTATTTTTTGGACCGCGTGACCAATCGGATTGTCGAAATTGACCGCGGCGCGCTTTATACCTACGAAGCGAACTACACCAAATACCTGGAATTGAAGGCGGAGCGCGAGGAAATGGAGATTGGCTCCGAACGCAAGCGCCGCAGTTTCCTGCGTACCGAGCTCGAATGGATCCAACGTGGTCCGCGGGCGCGCGGTACCAAAAGCAAAGACCGCATCGCGCGTTTTGAGGAGGCCAGCGAGCAGCCTGGCCTTGCGGCGCCGTCCAAACTCAAACTCAGTTCGATGGCGTCTCGCCTCGGCAAAAAGACCCTCGAAATCCACGATGTATCCAAACGCTTCGGCGACAAGCAAATTGTCAAAGACTTCAGTTATATCATCTTGCGCGACGCGCGCATCGGCATCGTTGGCAAAAACGGATGCGGCAAGACGACCCTCCTCAATCTCATCAGCGGTCGCCTCGCGCCGGATTCTGGCTCGGTGGTCACCGGCGATACCGTCAAACTCGGCTATTTTTCGCAAGACAGCGAGGAAATGGACCTCAGTTTGCGCGTCATCGACTACATCCGCGAAATCGCCGAGGTCATCGTTACCCCAGACGGCACGCTGAGCACAACGCAAATGCTCGAGAAGTTTTTGTTCCCGCCAGACTTGCAGTGGAACACCATCGCCAAGCTCTCAGGCGGCGAGCGGCGACGGCTCTACTTGCTGAGCATCATCGTTGCAGCACCAAACATCCTCCTCCTCGATGAGCCGACCAATGACCTCGACATCCAGACGCTCGCCATCCTCGAGGACTACCTGGCGCACTTCAACGGCGCGGTCATCACGGTCTCGCATGACAGGTATTTTCTGGACAAGGTCGTGCATACCATATTCGAATTCCAAGATGACGGTGGGCAAAGTACCGGCACCATCGTGAAACGCACAGGCAACTATTCCGAATACCTGGCAGCGCAGACCGCCGCGCAGACCGTCGCGCGCGCCAAGGGCGCCGCCGGAGGCGCCACCAAGGGCGCCGGCGGAGGCGCCAGTTCGGAGACCGCTGCAAGCGGCGACG
>JBAXOJ010000070.1:0-11915 GCA_037133315.1 Clostridia bacterium | reverse complement strand
GGCGCGGAAGAATCGGTGAGCTGGATTTATGAGGCAAATGCGCTCAAAAACGACCTGCAGCTCAAGAGCGAAGGGCTTTCGCGGTACAAAGATGTCGATTCGGTCTTGAATTCCAATTATCCGCTCGTGCTTGGCGCACCGGCCGTTTCAACCTGGATCCACATGATCGAGGAACGCCAGCAGATTGCGTACCAGCAGCTCGGGTATTCGATTGTATACACGCGAATTTTGGACACGGGAGGCACGATGTTTTCGGATATGTTGCTTGGCGTGGACAATTTCTTCACTAAACTTAACACAAACAACGCTTACAGCGGCACGATGTTCGCCCAGACAGGGCGTTCAAAGGACTTTACCGTGTACCGGAACCAATATCCATTGCCATTTGGCATTGTGTTTCCGCGTGGCAACGCGGTGGGGAACTTCATGACCAACGACGTGTTTGAAAATCAAAACATGATTGCACGGACATTATTCGACAAAAAAGACAATCTGATTACGCTGGCGAGCGAGACGCCGCAGTTTGCCGACGGTGCATGGCGCTTCGACATCAAAGTGAAGGGCGAGCAATTCCTGTATGCCAACGCAGCAGGCACGGGCAGCGCGTTGATGATTCAGGTCAACGACAAGCCTCTGCCCATCCCGACTCTGGGCGATCTCAACAACCTCCAGTTCCCCGCGACCTTCAATAGCGGGTTGATTCCGCTGGGTTCTTTCAAAGACCAGACCGTCCACGTCAAAGTCTTTCTCCCCGACACGCAAGGCAGCGCGATCGACGCCTTCCAGATTGGGATGCTTCCCACGGCGCAGCTCAAGACCCTTTCAACCACGCTTGCTCCCGCAAACACAAAGCCCACGATTTCCGGCAATACCGTCAGCTTTAAGCTCAACGCGCCAGACGGCGGCCGTTCGTTTTTTGTGCCCATCAACTTTGACAAGGGCTGGGAATGTACCATCAACGGAGCGACGGTTCCCATCGAACCGATTTTTGGCACATGGATGAAGGTGGATTTGCGCCAAGGCGAAAATAATATCTCGTTCCGCTTCGCACCGACGGGCTTTTCGCTGGGGCTCTGGCTGTTCCTCACCACGTTGCTTCTTGGCGTCGCCGTATACTTCCTCTCGAAGCGCGTGCGGTTCAACGAAAATAAACTCATTTTGAATGCCACCTATTATTTGTTCTGGTTCGTCTTTTTTGGCGGGATTTTACTCGTCTATGTGATCCCGATTATTTCATTGCTCATCAATAGTATCTAGCAACGTCTGGCGAAAGGAGCTATTAGTTTGAAGGACATTATCACCATCGGCTTTATCGGCTCAAGCGGCACGGGCAAAAGTCACCGCGCCAACGAAGTGGCCAAAAGTGAGAAAATAGAATACATCATCGACGACGGGATTTTGATCCATCAGAACCGCGTCCTTGCTGGGCGCTCCGCCAAACTTGCGAAGACGCGAATTGGGTCGCTCAAGCGCGCTGTCTTTTTCGAAGATGATCATTGCGAGGAAGTCATCCGCATCATCCGCAACGTAAAGCCTGACAAAATTATGATTCTTGGCACGTCGGACAAGATGGTCAATACCATTGTAGAGCGGCTCTCGCTACCGCCCATTTCGCGACGGATTTATATCGACGACGTGGCCAGCGAGATGGAGCAACGCATGGCCAAAAATACTCGCATGAACAGCGGTACACACGTCATTCCGGTCGCAACCTTTGAGTTGAAGCCGCATTTCTCAGGGCTCTTGCTCGACCCGCTAAAGTGGATGAACTGGAAGGGTCGCGTCATTCACAATTATGAGAGCGAACGCTCGGTTGTGCGCCCGACGTTTAGCATGCTGGGCAACTTTACGATCACCGACTTCGCGATTCAGCAGCTCGTGAAACACACCATCATGAAGAATGAAAACGTCCAGCGCGTCACACGCGTTTCCCTTAAGCAGTACTCCTACGGTCTGAATGTCAACGTGGAAATCGTCATGTACTATGGCGTGAAAATCAAGCCCGCCATGCGCGAGATCCAGGAAGAGGTCGCGGAAGAAATCGAGAAGGCCACCGCGCTTTTTGTGCTGGCCATTGACTTGACGGTCGCGGGGCTAGTGAAGAAGTAGGGGCGGGCGCGGCCAGCGGCCAGCGCCCAGCTGGAACCGCTGGCCACGTCTGGTTGGTAGGGAAAAACCCGAGCAAGTCCCTACGCGGGACTTGCCGGCGAAAAACCCTACCAAAATCGGATTTTGCACGTCGCCAAAAGGTGATTTTTAGACAAATGCATTTACCTTTTGCTTTTGTGTTTTGGATAAGACATCATTTCTTGTGGAAAAGGCGATTGGAAGGTGCGAAATCTTTCGATTTCGAATGAGCACGGCGTCATTGGTAGGGAAATTGGCGATCAAGTCCCGCCGTTGGTAGGGAAAAAGTCGAGCAAGTCCCGCGAAGGGACTTGCCAGCGAAAAACCCTACCAAGAGTGACACTCTCCCATCATTTAAAAGTCTTGCAGGCCTCCACATAGGCGAGGACGTTTTCAATCGGTACCTCAGGCTCTAGCACATGCGTCGGGCAACACAGTAGCCCGCCCTTGTCACCTGCAATTTCAAGGTTTCTCCAGACCGTCTTTTTTACTTCGTCTGGCGTGCCAAATGGCATGGTCGACTGCGTGCCTATGGTGCCTGAAAAAGAGAGCCGATCGCCGTATTTTGCATGAATTTCTCTGAAATCCATACATTCGGTTTGAATCGGATTGAGCACATCAACGCCGCATTCAATGAGTCCGTCGATGAATGGTTCGATATAACCGCAGGAATGGTAGAAAATGATGAGGTCAGGTTTGATTGCTCGTGCCGCATCGATTGCTTTCTTTAATCTGGGCTTGAGCCAGGTTTCCCAAAGGGGTACGCTCATCAGAATGGTGCTTTGCATACCGATGTCATCTCCGAAGAAAAGCGAATCCACGCCGCTTCTTGCATACATTTCCACGCTTTCAATAAAGGTGTTTGTAATGCGGTCCAAAAGGACCTCTGCCATTTCGTCCTCTGTCACCATGTCCGCCATTAAATCTTCCATGCTGCGGAGATACCAGGCTTGTTCCCACATGGAACACTGCACGTGCGCCGTGGAAAATTGATTTTGACTGTGTATTTGACTGCATTGGTCAGCGATTTTTGCTTGATCCACTTGTTTAAAATCGGGCAAGGGGTAGTTTTTTATCATCTCTAAACTGACCATGCCTTTTAAGGGGTGAATCATACGCGTCATATGTGCGGCTTCTTTGCTACCAGGTTCGTGCGCGACGCCGTAGCTATCGAAATAGACGCCATCTTTTAACCCGTCTTTGTAGTATTTTCTAAATTCTTCCTCACTTGCAGTGGGAACACCAGGGACATAGATTCCTGCGGTCGCGAAATCAAAATATGTCGCGAAATCATCGGTTCCAATTCGTTCAATCAGTTGTTGGTGCAACGAAGGGCAGACTGAGAATTCCGGATATGCTTTTTTGTAACCGTTTCGCTTTAACATCGATCTTACATCTTCTCGTTTTGAGTACATGCGCGTCACCTCGTTATTAATAATATTAATCATACCTTAAAAATGGTCGTTGTAAAGTAAGAAATTTTGATAAGGTGCAAAATCTTGCGATTTTGAGTGGCGCTAAGCAAGATGGCGGCAGTTCAGAGGCAAGAAATCTTAAACGCGGTAGGGTTTTGGTCGAGCAAGTCCCTGCGCGGGACTTGCTCGCGAAAAATCCTACCAAGATTGGATTTTCCACGCCGCAAAAAGGCGATTTTTAGACAAATGCATTTACCTTTTGCTTTTGTGTTTTGGATAAGACATCATTTCTTGAGAATAAGGCGGTTGGAAGGTGCGAAATCTTGCGATTTCGAGTGTCAACAAGCAAGATGGTAGGGAAATTGGCGACCTAGTCCCGCCGTTGGTAGGGAAAAAGCCGAGCAAATCCCGCGTAGGGACTTGCCAGCGAAAAACCCTACCAAGAGTGACAAGCCGGGGATGGCATAGTCACGAAAGTTGGAAACTTTGCGCAAGGTTCCAAGTGCGTATTGAAAAACCGTGGCAAGTTGGTTATAATTGAGGTGCTCCTAAAATGACTCGAAGCCTGTTATTTTGAACCTTCACGATTTAAACGGGAGCCTAACTTGGCTGGGGACGACACACTCGATAATTCCGGCGGATTTCCGTGGACGGTCAGAGCAGTCTGAAGCAGACAGAGGGCACCCACCTGGCGAGCGCTAGGTATTCAAAAAATGGGTTAGACATTTTGGGAGTGTACTTATCATAAGAATCCCTTTAAGGATGGTGTTGGAATGAAAGAGAAGGTGAAGAAGAAGGGTTTGCTTTATGACGCGCGATCGATTGCAAAGCGCGATCCTGCGGCAAAAAGCGTTTTGTCAGTGATCTTCCTTTATCCTGGATTTCACGCACTGATTTGGCATCGGATTTCACATAGATTCTATTTGTGGCGACGGTTCTTTATTGCAAGAGCCATTTCGCAGATCGGCCGGTTTTTGACTGGGGTGGAAATTCATCCAGGAGCGAAAATTGGCAGCGGTCTTTTCATTGACCACGGCACGGGCGTCGTGATTGGGGAGACGGCCGAGGTCGGGAACAATTGTACCATTTACCATGAGGTCACGCTTGGCGGGACTGGCAAGGACAGCGGGAAGCGCCATCCGACGGTGGGCAACAACGTGTTGATCGGTGCCGGGGCGAAGCTGTTAGGCCCGTTTTCGGTGGGCGATAATGCCATGATTGGCGCAGGTGCGGTCGTGTTGGACGAAGTCGAAGCGAATACGACGGTTGCTGGCATCAAGGCGCGGCTCGTGAAGCGCCTCAAACGCAAGGCGGGCGACGAAGAGTGCATCTCGTCGGAGGAGCTGGACCAGATTCACATGCCAGACCCGATTGCGCTCGAGATTTGCAAGTTGACGAACAGGATCGAAGCGCTCGAAAAAAAATTATCGGATGCGGGGGAAGACCACAGTTGAAAATATTTAATACAGTGACGAGAAAAAAAGAAGAATTTGTGCCGTTGGTGCCGGGGAAGATCGGCATTTATGTGTGCGGGCCGACGGTGTACAACTACTTTCATATTGGAAACGCGAGGCCGTTTATTGTCTTCGACACCTTGCGCAGATACCTAGAGTTTCGAGGATTTGAGGTCAACTACGTGCAGAATTTCACGGACATTGACGACAAGATGATTCGTCGGGCAAACGAAGAGGGGATCACGGTGGACGAACTTGCGACGCGTTTTATTGCGGAGTATTTTGTCGACACCAAAGGCCTTGGAATCCGCGAGGCGACGGCGCATCCGCGTGCGACCGACTGCATGCCGGAAATCATCAAGCTCGTGGAGACCTTGATTGCGACGGGCTTTGCGTACGAAGTGGACGGCGATGTGTATTTTGAGACGGGGAAATTCGAGAGGTACGGGAAACTTTCCGGGTACCATCTTGATGAATTAGAGTCGGGCTCGCGGGTTGATGTGGACGAGAGAAAGCGCAATCCCGAGGATTTTGCGCTCTGGAAATCGCAAAAGCCGCAGGAACCAGCATGGGAGAGCCCTTGGGGGCTTGGTCGGCCGGGATGGCACATTGAGTGTTCGGCGATGGCAATGAAATATATCGGTGACACCATTGACATCCATTGCGGCGGGCAGGATTTGGTGTTTCCGCATCATGAAAACGAAATCGCGCAGAGCGAGGCGGCCACGGGCAAGCCATTTGCGCGCTACTGGATGCACAACGGCTTCATTAATGTAGACAATCAAAAGATGTCAAAGTCAGCTGGAAATTTCTTCATGGTGCGCGATATCATTTGCAAGTTCGACTACGAAATCATCCGCTTCTTTATGTTGTCTTCGCAGTATCGCAGTCCGATCAATTTTGCGGACACGCTGCTGGAGCAGGCGCAAAACGGGCTCGCGCGCATTTATAACTGCCTCTCAAATTTGGAGTTCTTAAAGGAAAATGAACAGATTCAGGCGAAACCAGGCGTGAACATCGCGGCTGCTTTGGAGCAGTGTCGCAAGGAGTTCAACGACGCCATGGACGACGATTTGAATACGGCGGACGCCATCAGCGTGATTTTCGAGGGCGTGCGGGAAATCAATTCTCTCGTCAACGCCGAAACACAAGCAAACTTAGCGGATGTGGACGCGTCCATTGCGTTTATTCGCGACCTTGGCGCAGTCTTAGGAATCGCGCAACGCCAGGCGTCGACAGACGTCGATGATGAGGTGGAACGTTTGCTCGAAGAGCGCGTGAAGGCTCGTAAAGAAAAGAACTGGGCGTTGTCGGATCAGATTCGGGACCAGTTGAAGGCAATGGGCATTGTGCTCGAGGATACGCCGCAGGGTGTGAAATGGAAAAAGGCGTGACGGTTGTCACTTTGGAGGGACGTTTGGAGTATCAAGAATTCGTACGAAACGGCATGGCAGGACTTGGCGTCGCGACGCCGGCGGAGGCCGCACAGATCCCAGTTTTGGTGTTGGCCTATGTGGGGGATGCGGTGTATGAGGTGTACGTGCGTGCGTGGATTGCCTGCACAAAAAAGGTGCCCGTCAAGCAGTTGCACAAGGCGTCCGTCACCTACGTGAGCGCGACGGCGCAGTATCAGAGCCTCTTGCGCATCTCGGCGTCATTGACCGAGGCGGAACAGGAAATCGTGCGGCGGGGCCGGAATTCGAAGTCAAACAGCTCCCCGAAAAACGTCAACATCACCGAGTACAGGCATGCAACCGCCTTTGAAGTGTTGATTGGATACCTATATTTGAGTGGACAAATAGAGCGATTAGACGAACTCATCGAGATTTCGTTTGGCACGGAAAATGAAGCAGTGAAAGAGAATGGAGAAAAAACATGTTAAAGAAGCCAGGAAAGCCATACAAAAAGCCAGCCGCGCGGTCGTTTACACCGCCGGCGAAGCCGTTTACCCCAGACGAGAAGCCGTTTAATCCGAATGAAAAGCGGAGCGGGAAGAACCGCCGCGACCAGCACGCCGTCATCAAGCAGGAAAAGGAAAAACGCATCAAAAAGACGATTATCGACGAGGACTCCCAAATGTGGCGCAAAAGCGAAGACATCGGAGAGTCGGAGAAAATCGAGGGCAGAAACCCGGTACTCGAGGCGTTGAAAAACAACCGCCCGCTCAACAAAATTGTCATCGCGAACGGCCAGAATGAAGGCGTTATGAAGCAAATTTTCGGCTACGCAAAGGAAAAGGGCATTGTCATTCAAGAAGTGGATAAATCCCGACTGGACGCGATTTCCGACACGGGTGCGCACCAGGGCGTTATCGCCTATACGGCGGCAGCGGAGTATGTGGAAGTCGAGGACATTTTGAACAAAGCGCGTGGGCGGGGCGAAGACCCGTTTATCGTGATATTAGATGAGATTACCGACCCTCAAAACTTGGGGGCGATCATCCGAACTTGCGACGCGGCTGGTGTTCACGGCGTGATCATCCCGAAAAGACGTGCGGTCGGACTGACTGCGGTCGTGGCAAAAGCCTCCGCGGGTGCGATTGAATACGTGCCCGTTGCGCGTGTCGCGAACATCTCCCAGACCATCGACCACCTGAAAAAAGAGGGCGTGTGGGTCATCGGAACCGACCCGTCTGGCGACAAGCCTTACCATAAGGCGGACTACAACGGTTCCATCGCCATCGTCATCGGCAACGAAGGCGCGGGCATCAGCAGGTTGGTCAAGGAAAACTGCGATTTTGTCGTGCGGATTCCAATGAAGGGGAAGGTCGCTTCGCTCAACGCAAGTGCGGCTACCGCCTTGATGTTATTTGAAGTCGTGAAACAACGTTTGAATTAAGAGAGGTGCGGCATGGACAGTGACAAATACGATGCGCTGCCGGATGATCAAATCATCGCGCTTTACAAGGCGGGCGACGAATGGGCGTTTGAATACCTGATCAATAAGTACAAATACTTGGTGCGCTACAAAATTCGCAACAACTTTCTGCAGGGCGCGGACAAAGACGACCTGTTGCAAGAGGGCATCATCGGGCTCTACAAGGCGATTCGGGACTATGACACGGAGAAGGCGGCGTCTTTCAAGGTGTTTGCGGAGCTGTGCATCACCCGCCAGATCCATTCGGCAATCAAGATGTCGGCGCGCCAAAAGCACATTCCCCTCAATAATTACATGTCGTTGAGCACTCCCGTGAACGAAGACACCGACCAGCCCTTGTATGACGCCGTGGACATTGGGGGCTACGAGGACCCGATGGAAAAACTCATCAACCTGGAGACATTTGCGGAATTTGAAACAAACGCCATGCGCGAACTGAGCAAATTTGAGCTCGCCGTCCTGAACCTGTACCTCAACAACTTTTCGTACCACCGAATTTCGGAGCTCACAGGCAAGTCGGTCAAGTCCGTCGACAACGGACTGCAACGAATAAAAAAGAAAATCGAGAAATTAATCAAAGAAAGCGAGATGTCATGATGAAAGCAGAAATGAAACCAGCGATGAAGAGAGCAAGAGGAATTGTATTAGTAGTGATTGTTTTAACCGTATTATTTGCGATTGTGGGCTGTAACCAAGCGACCACAACGCCGCAACCAACGACTCAGCCAACCGCACAAGCGACCGCACAGGCGACTGCGGAACCAACGGCACAGCCTTCGGCACAGCCAGACGCGGAAGCCACGACGCGGCCAACTACCAGCAAGAACCCAAAAGTGCAGATTGAAATGATGGATGGCGGGAAAATGGTGTTTCAATTGTATCCAAAATTCGCACCTCAGACGGTAGCGAACTTTGTGAAACTAGCAAACGAAAAGTACTTTGATGGGCTGAAGTTTCACCGCATCATGAAGACCTTTATGGTCCAAGGCGGCGACGGCGCGAGCGACCCGAGCAAGCCGGCATTGACGCCAATCTATGGTGAGTTCTCGAATAACGGCTTCGCACAAAACACGCTCAGTCACGTCCGCGGTGTCATTTCGATGGCGATTTTGGGGCCTGATTCCGCGACGAGTCAGTTTTTTATCGTTACAAAAGATTCGACATTTTTAGATGGCAATTACGCCGCGTTTGGCAAAATGATTTCTGGTCAAGAGACTTTAGATACAATTGCAAACACCCCAGTTGACCCAAGCGGCGAAGGTTCCGTCCCGACCGTGGATGTGGTCATGAAAAGCGTGACGGTGGTCGGGTAATTAGTACTTTTCTATGGCGTTGGTAGGGAAAAACGCGAGCAAGTCCCTTCGCGGGACTTGCCAGCCAAAAACCCTACCAAGAATAGATTTTTAACGGAGACAAAAGGTGGTTTTTAGACAATTGCATCTACCTTTTGCCTTTTTGTTTGCGATAAGACATCATATTTCGCTAAAAGGGCGATTGAAAGGTGCGAAATCTTGCGATTTCGAGTGGAAGCAAGCAGGATGGTAGGGAAAATGACGATCTAGTCCCGAACTTGGTAGGGAAAAACGCGTTCAAGTCCCGCGTAGGGACTTGCCAGCCAAAAACCCTACCAAGGAAGTGTCATTGGGCTGAGAGCAACAGCTCATTTGCACTCGCCCGCACGCTTGCGGAACTGCAGCGGCGAAATTTTGTGTATCTTCTTGAAAATCTTGAAAAAATGCGACGGTGTTTGAAAGCCGACTTCTTCAGCGATGCGCGCAATCGAGTCATTCGTATTGAGAAGAAACTTAGATGCCTTTTCAATACGAATTTCGTTTAACCGTGAGGTGAAAGAGACTTTATGAACTTTATAGACGTGCCGCTGGATTTGGCGTTCACTCATGTGGAAATGGGATGCGACTTCACGCAAATTCGTGGTCTGATAATGGATGCTCATAAAGTGAGAAATATAATTGGAAATCAAAATAAGCGTTTTTGGCTCCAAATATTCGGGAAGCGAGTAGGTCTTTGCATTCAAATTTCTGAAAAAAATCGAAAAAAGTTCTGTGAACAAACTGCAAATCACGAAGTAGTATCCGAATTTCATGGTTTTAAATTCTGTGACAATCCGCTTTAAAATGGGCGCGGCTAGGTGTGTGCGATCTTTGACAACAGTGAAGTAATCCTCTTGCAAAAAGTAGTTGAGAAAAAAATCGGACTCCTCTTGAAAATCTTCCATGGTTTTTTCGACATGCTTACTTTTGTTTGGGATGACGTTAAAAATAATGTGATATTTTTTTACAGGGTCCTTATGAACGTGATCGGTACGAGAGACGCGGGGACCATAAAGAAGAAAGGATTCGGATAGGTCGCTATAAGTTTGATTTTTATAAATCATGTCAAGCCCTTCATTTTGAAAGAATATAAGGTGCATACTCTCTTCGTCCTCGATTGTCTTGTGGTGGTTAACAACCTCATCAAGAACCGTATGGATTAGTATTTTGAACCCATTAAAAGACAGATATAGGTTTGTGTCGATGTAGCCCACGCCTGTGGGTATGAGTTTGCGTTTCATTTCGCATTCACCTCAAAAATAGTATAGCAGAAAAAGTGTTCTATTACGACGTGTTTTAAACAAAGTGTCGTTAGAAAAAATCATTTGCGGGGTCTGCAATGATAGAATTGATTTACTACTTGTTCTACAAAGATTAAAGGAGGTTATTAGAAATGAAAAAATTATTGAGCACGTTACTGGTAATTGCTATGATGACGACTTTTTTGAACGGCATGGTGCTGCAACAGAATACGTTTGCAGCCGGCACATTACTTCTGAAAGAAGACTTTACGTTTTCGGGAGCAGGAACTTATAATGTAGCGTCTACTGACGGGAAAATTTATACGAACGGGACCGGCTTTCCAGTTGCGACTGTTGCGCCTTCTACGATTCCGGCAGAAGGATACTTAAACACGATCTCAAACAGAGGAGGGTTGTTTAACTCCAATCCATTGACATATCCTGGACTTGTTACCACAGCAGGCTATGCAAACCATACGAATGCGAACATCTCGCAAACAGGCCGTTTCCTCACGAGACTTTGGAATGATCCATCTGCGGCTGCACTTGCAGCGGAGGGATTGAATTCACCGCTCGATTATAATAATACTAATTCCCGAATTGGTATTGCAGGAATTGGTAAGACGGTATATGTTTCGGCACTGATGCGTCTTCAAACACATGCGACACAAGATAAGATGCTTGCCCTCAGCAATTATATTGGCACACAAACGGTTGGTAATGTGAAAAATGCCGGCTATATTCGCGTCGGTCAATTTAATGTCGATGCTGCGAAGGTTGGAGGTGTCAGTACGGGTGCGAAATTATGGACTTTGAGTTTTAACTCCTCGGATAATCAGGCGACTTTTGTGACAAAAAACGTGTATGCGCCGACCACGAAATTAGTAACGGGCGGGGAAACTGTCCTTGTTGTCTTGAAAATCGAATTTGGAGATAATACGCCAGTGACGCCGGTTGCGCCAGGTGCATCATATGATTTTAGTGCACCGATTACGACATCACATAAAGTAAGTCTTTACGTCAATCCAAGTATTTATGCGGAGCCAGCCACCCCTGACGCGGTGATTCAAGGCGCGGATATGAATTATCGTCTGGTCTTAAGGAACTTTACCTTTGGGGCATCATTAAGTGATGGATTGGATGAATTTAAACTCGGCACCAGTTATAGCGCCGTGTTAGATGTTGCTGCGACGCCGACTCCAACCCCAGCAGGCATGACGCCAACGCCTACCCCGACACCGTCACCAGATCCAACGCCGACTCCAGAACCAACCCCGACGCCAACCCCGACGCCAACGCCTACGCCAACCCCTACGCCGACCCCAGTTCCGACACCAAATCCGAATCCAGTCAACCTCGTTTCTAATGGCACGTTTGCCAATGGAACCACTGGGTGGACGATCACCAATGCTTCCGCAACACTTATTTCGGCGGGTGTAGACGATACCAATGCGGTGCAGTTGGATCGCA
>JBAXOJ010000069.1:0-12139 GCA_037133315.1 Clostridia bacterium | reverse complement strand
AAATGTTTGGAAAAAAAATACGATACTTTAGATTTTTTAGAATTGATAAAGTGAACCATTATGTTATATAATATAAAAAACAATTATTTCTAAAGGAGGAAGGACAAATGAAAGAATTAAAAGGGACAAAAACGGAAGCGAACTTGAATTTTGCATTTGCTGGAGAGTCTATGGCAAGGAATAAATACACTTATTTTGCTGCGGCTGCAAAAAAAGAGGGCTATGAACAAATTGCTGCTCTATTTTTAGAAACTGCTGAGAATGAAAAGGAACATGCTAAACTATGGTTTAAGAGATTGAATGGAATTGGTTGTACGATTGACAATTTGAAGGCTGCAGCGGCTGGCGAACACCACGAGTGGACTTCAATGTATCCGAATATGGCTGCGGATGCGAGAGAAGAGGGGTTTTTTGAAATCGCTTTACTCTTTGAAAAGGTAGTAGAAATCGAGAATAGTCATGAGGAACGCTATCTGAAATTACTTGAAAATGTAACAAGCGAACATGTATTTGATAAGACCGAAAGCAATGAATGGATTTGTAGAAACTGTGGGCATATCCACCATGGCGAAAGCGCACCAAATGTTTGCCCAGTGTGCGCACATCCACGCGCTTACTTTGAATTACGCGCGAAAAACTATTGAGAACCATCTTATGAAATAAAAAGAGAACCCCTTGGGTTCTCTTTTTTGCTCATATTCGCTTATAATTCTTCGGAAAAATCAGCTTTTGTAGCACCGCAAACGGGACAAACCCAATCCTCTGGGATATCCTCAAACGCAGTACCAGGAGCAATCCCGCCATCTGGATCTCCTTCTGAAGGAACATAAACATAACCACAAATCTCGCATACATAATTTTTCATTAATTCATCGCCTCCTGGATAAAATTATATCATGAATTACAAATTTGAACCATTTTTTTCTGGAAAATTATTTTTGTTTGAAGGAGATAGGCCTAATATGCGTTTGTAAGCTCGATAAAAGGTGGAATAATCCCCAAACCCACAGAGTTCTGAGGCTTCGGACGCCTTTCTCCCATTCTTAATGAGTTGAGAGGCAAGTAGAACTTTTTTTCTTAAAGAATATTCTAAAACAGAAACACCGGTAAATTTTTTAAAAACATGGCTGAGATAAAATTTATTGACGAAAAACAGCGCAGCCAACTCATCCAATGAAAATTTAGATGTAATATTGAGATTGATGTAATGTAATAAATTCTTCGCAAGTGAGTTGGAGGTATTATAGGATTGTTGAAACTCATTTCTTCTTGATAAATTAAGAATGGTCACGAGCAGTTCGCCTAAGAGAAATTTCGTCTTCCATTCTTTTTCGTCTTGCGGAAGTGTGGTACAGGAATCAATGCGTTGGAAAATCGCTTCCACTTGATCATCGGGAGTCGCAATAAACTGGTTACGTTCACCAATGTTACGATCAAAGAAAGGAGATAATAATTTGTCGTTAAATATATTCGGATTTAACTCGGTGGGATTGAAATGAAGTGCGCAGCGTTCATAAGGAGAAGAAGAGTTTAATTTAAAATAATGGAATTCGTTCTGACGGAGTATGATGAATGAATTCCTGTGTAAAGTATAACGATTTCCCTCAACCACAAACTCACCAACGCCATTCTGGAAAAAATAGATCTCGAGCATCCCGTGGCAATGAAAATGAAACTGTTCAATATTGGGGATATCATCGAACGAGTGATGATATGAAAATCCATCGAAATCTAACTTAACAATACGATCCATAGTTCCACCTCAATGGAATAATAATAACACCTTGCTGAAAGAAGCGCAATATACGCAATATCAAATGACAATAAATACAATCAATAATTGTACTCATTATGTTACTATAAATTCGTACAAATTTAGGAGGCGGTAAAGATGAAAATAGGCGCTCAACTTTATACGGTAAGAGATTTTACTAAAACAGAAGAAGATGTACGGTCAACTTTTCGAAAAATTGCTAAAATGGGTTATACCTGTGTACAAATATCAGCAATTTGGAATGTGGAACCAAAAAAACTACGCGAAATTGCGGATGAGAATGGACTCGAAATTGTTATTACACATGCGGACAAAGAACGCATTCTAAATGACACGTTGGCTGTGATTGAAGAGCATAAAGTGATGGGATGCAAACACATTGGCATTGGTTACAATCGATTTCAAGCAGATCAAATTGAGAGTTATTCGAATTTTATTCGAGAGTATGATCAGGCTGCAAAGTTGATTCATAAAAATGGACTAAAATTGCACTATCACAATCACGCCTTTGAATTTGAGAAGGTCGGTGACATCACCGGATTTGAATACTTTGTAAAGGAAACTGATCCAGCACTTTGGGGTTTTATTCTTGATACTTTTTGGGTTCAGTATGGAGGTAAAAACCCGGCCGATGTGATCACTGAATTAGAGGGTAGAATCACTGCGATTCATTATAAAGATTTTACAATGAAAGATGATAAGCAAAAAATGGCTGAAATCCTTGAAGGGAATTTGGACTGGACAAAAATCGTTGATGCGACAGAAAAGACGAAAATCGAATTTGTCTTGATTGAACAAGATGGTGATTGGGCGGTTGGTCCATTCGAATCGCTTGAGACAAGTTACAATAATTTAAATCGTTTTTTAAGTAAAAGATAAATAAAATTAAAAGGTAGGGATCAAAGAATGGATAAAGTAAGATTTGGAATCATTGGATATGGGAATATTGGAAATGCGCATGTCGAATTATTAGGCCGTTCCGAAAACGCAATATTAACAGCAATTGCCGACATTAATCCAGAGCGTTTAGCGGCAGCGAAAGAAAAGTTACCTGATACCGTGAAATTTTTCAATTCCAGCAAAGAAATGATGGAATCCGGGTTGATTGATGCTGTGACGATTGCAACGCCACATTATTTTCATCCAGAACTCGCAATTATGGGGTTTGAACATGGGCTACATGTCCTGACCGAAAAACCTGCAGGGGTCTATACAAAGCAAGTACGCGCGATGAATGAAGCTGCGTCAAAGTCGGATAAACTCTTTGGTATTTCGTTTCAAAATCGATTCATTCCGGAATATCAGAAAATGCACGATATGATAGCAGCAGGGGAACTCGGCGAGATTATGAGCGTAAATATCGTTGTGACAGATTGGTTTCGTTCACAAGCTTATTACGATTCTGGAACGTGGCGCGCTACGTGGGCAGGAGAAGGTGGTGGCGTGCTCATCAACCAGTGTCCACATAACTTTGATCTTTGGCAATGGTGTCTTGGCATGGTGCCTTCAAAAGTTAGGGCGTTTACGCATGAAGGGAAATGGCACGATATTGAAGTGGAAGATGATGTATCAGCTTATGTGGAATATTCGAATGGCGCCACGGGCGTTTTCGTTACGAGTACTGGGCTTTACCCAAACACGAATCGTTTCGAAGTACAGGGCGATTTGGGGATGTTGCGTTTCGAAAACAACAAACTCACGTTTCTAAAATCAAAACAAAGTATTACGAAATTTTGCAAAGAAACTGATGATTTTTGGAATGGGCCGGGTCTGGAAGAAATCACAATCGAATGTCCTGAAAGTACGGACAATCATCAGAAACTCGTACAAAATTTTATTAATGCAGTCTTGGGCAAAGAGGAACTGAAGATTCATGGCGAAGAAGGCATCAAAGGACTGACCATTTCGAATGCGATTCATCTCTCGAGTTGGCTCGATCAGACAGTGCAAATTCCGCTCGATGAAGAATTGTTTCTTTCGGAACTCAATAAAAAAATTGCTATGTCAAAGAAAAAAGATGTTGTCGAGAAAATCGCAACTTCAATGGAAGGGTCTTATTAGGTGAATATTATGTCGTATCGTGTTGCTATTGTTGGTTGTGGAGGGATTGCACAGTTGCATGTGGATGCAATTCAATCCATTAACGGGCTAGAGATTGTTGCTTTTGTAGATAATAAAGTAGACAGAGCAGAAAAAATGGCTGGGACATTTGGTGGAACTCCATATGCTGACTTTGCTGAAATGTTGGATCATGAAGAAATCGATGTACTGCATATTTGCACACCACATTATTTGCATGTTCCTATGGCGGTGCAGGCTCTCGAAAGAGGGATCAACGTCTTGACAGAGAAACCGATGGCCACTTCGGTACAGGAGATTGCAGAAATCAGAGCTGCCGTAGCCATAAGCGAGAAACAGTTCGGCGTGTGTTTTCAAAATAGATACCTACCATCTTCAAAAATGGCATATGACTTGATTGCTTCTGGAAAAGCTGGAAAGGTCCTCGGTGCGCGTGGTATCGTAACATGGATGCGAGATGAGAAGTATTATACAGAAAGTGGTTGGCGCGGTTCCTTGAAGACCGAGTGCGGCGGCGTCATGATCAACCAAGCGATTCATACATTAGATCTCATGATTTGGCTAACCGGGACGCCCGTTTCTGTGGAAGGCAAGATTAACAACCATCATCTGAAAGGAACCATCGAAGTGGAAGATACGGCTGAAATGTTCCTGGATTTCGGGAATGATGTCAGAGGCATCTTTTTCGCGTCAAATGCAAATTTCAAGGATGTGCCAATCACGCTCGATCTATTCTGTGAAAACATGGATATATTGCTGAGAGGTGAGGACATTTTCATTGATGGTGTGTTACAAGAAACCGAAGCTTTGCCTGCGGCCATCGGGAAAATGTGCTGGGGCGTCGGTCATAAACTGCTCATCGAGGATTTTTATGAAAAATTGTCACTTGAGGAGCCATTTCCAGTTTCATTTGATGAAGCAAAGCACTCTATTCAAGCAATCATAGACCTATATAAATCAAGTAAAGGGTGATTCCGATGAAACAATTTTACGGTGAGGATTTCTTAATCGAAAATGCAACTGGATTGCAACTTTATCAAAGCTATGCAAAGAATCTGCCGATTTATGATTATCATTGTCATCTGTCGGCACAAGAAATCGCGGAGGACCACATTTATTTTGACATTGGTGAGTTGCTCTTGAAGTGTGACCATTACAAATGGCGTTTGATGAGAATGTGTGGGATTGACGAAAACTTGATCACTGGCAATGCGCCGTACAAAGAGAAGTTTTTGGCATATGCCAAAACACTTTCTTCTGTCTTTGGAAACCCTGTTTACCAATGGACGCATATGGAATTGAAGCGCTACTTTGGAATACATGAACCGCTAAACGAAGCGAACGCATTGTCGATTTACGAGCGTGCGAACAAAATGATGGCGGATGGAAGTTTCTCTGTAAGACGATTAATTACGCAATCGAATGTATTCCTGATTGCCACCACGGATGATCCATGTGATGATTTGCGTTGGCATAGCGCCATTCAAGACGTGGAGGGGTTTGCGACAAAGGTGGTACCGACGTTTCGACCTGATTTGGCTTGTGATATTACAAAGGATACCTATGTCTCCTATGTGAAGGAGCTTGGACTTGCAGCAAAGAAAGAAATCTCTACGTTTGAGACATTTCTAGCCGTATTAAAAGAAAGAATTGATTTTTTTGCATCGATGGGGTGTAAGATTGCCGACCATGGCATTGAAAATATTCCGCGACATCGCGGAACGTTGCAAGAAGCCAGAGCAATTTTTGAAGCGAAGATGCTTGGGAAAGCTGTTTCATCTAAGGAAGCGGAACAATTCTTGTTTTATATGTTAACGTACTTTGCAAAGGAATATACGAAACGGAACTGGGCGATGCAAATCCACATGTCGGTCATTCGAAATCAGAATTCAAAATTATTTGATCTCCTTGGACCGAACATTGGAACGGATTCTTCTGGCGATGTCTCGTCGTCAAACGCCCTGGGTATCTTATTCGATGCCATCGAACAAGACGACGGCATGCCAAAAACCATTCTTTATAGTTTGAATCCTACGTCGAATTATGTGCTTTCTTCTATGCTCGGAAACTTCGCAGGCGGCACGCCAGGAAAGATGCAACTGGGCGCAGCTTGGTGGTTTTGCGATCATCGGGATGGCATTGTTGAACAGCTAAGACTCCTTGCAAGCACCGGCGCTTTGGGTCAGTTCGTTGGGATGTTGACGGATAGTCGCAGTTTTATTTCCTATGCAAGACATGACTATTTTAGAAGAATCCTATGCAATTTGATTGGAAATTGGGCAGAGGCCGGAGAAATCCCTTCGGATATGGAGATACTTGGGTCTTTTGTTGCTAATATATGTTTTTACAATCCAAAAAAATATTTTGAAATGTAGAGGAGAATCATGATGCAAATACCATTTAAAATTGATTTGAAGGATAAGGTAGCGGTTGTCACAGGCGGAGGCGGCGTGCTTTGCTCAGGCTTCGCAAAAGTACTGGCACAAAGTGGCGCAAAAGTAGCAATTCTGGATCTGCGTTTAGATGCAGCACAGGTTGTGGCAGATGAAATCAACAAAGCAGGTGGTACCGCGATCGGTGTTGCGGCAAATTGCCTCGAGAAGAAAAGCCTTGAAGAAGCTCATGCGACTGTACTTGAGACATTCGGGAAATGCGATATCTTATTGAATGGTGCTGGCGGAAATCATCCGAAGGGCACGACGACAAAAGAGTACTTCAACCCAGGAGATTTAGAAAAAAAAGACATTACAACATTCTTTGATTTAGATCCTGAAGGGATTGGCTTTGTACTAAATCTGAATTTTTTAGGCACCCTTCTGCCGACGCAAGAATTTGCAAAAGATATGGTTGACCGAGAAGGTTGTACCATCATCAACATTTCATCAATGAACGCGTTTAAGCCATTGACCAAAATTCCAGCATATAGTGCTGCAAAAGCTTCCGTCTCAAACTTTACACAGTGGCTTGCGGTGCACTTTGCGCCGGTAGGGATTCGTGTCAATGCGATTGCACCTGGTTTTTTTGTGACAGAGCAGAATTACAAATTGCTGTTTGATGAGGCAGGCAACCCAACCGAACGTTCTCATAAAATCCTCAATCACACCCCTTTGGCGCGATATGGAACTCCGGACGATTTGACGGGCACTCTTTTGTGGCTTGTCAGCAACGATGCGTCCAGATTTGTCACTGGTGTAGTGATTCCCGTGGACGGCGGATTTTCCGCGTACTCAGGCGTCTGATCTTCCATTTAATTTTCTAATAAATTATTTTGCACTACCAGAATTATTATTGTATAATAATTCATATTGGAATGCTTGGAATAAGGAGTAGGTGAAAGTATGAAGTTATCAACTAAAGGAAGATATGGCCTCAGAGCGATCGTTGATATGGCCGTCTATTCAAATGGAGAACACGTCTCAATCAATAGCATTGCTGAGCGACAAGGCATTTCGGCAAACTATTTAGAACAAGTGTTTTCTACTTTGCGCAAAGCTGGTCTCATCAAGAGCATCAAAGGCGCGCAGGGCGGCTATTCGTTGGCGAGAAAGCCAAAGGAAATGACAATTGGTGAGATTATTCGTGCACTAGAAGGCGATCTTGCAATCGTTGATGAAGCAGATCCAAGTGACGCAGATAGCATGATGAAAAAAGTAATCAAAACGAGTGTCTGGGACCGCATGAATCAGAGTCTGAATCAAGTGGTTGATGGGATTACAGTGGCTGACCTCGTGGAGGACTATAAAAAAATGACGATGACCGATCAAGTGATGTATTACATATAAATGGAGGCAATTCAGATGAATGCGCATGAAAAATTAGATCAATTGAAAAAGAATATTGCGGATATGAAAAGTGTTGTTGTGGCGTTTTCGGGTGGGGTGGATTCCACCTTTCTATTGAAAGTCGCGCACGATGTGCTCGGCGAACAAGCAATTGCAGTGACGGCAAGAAGTCAGACCTATCCAGAACGCGAATGTTTAGAGGCGATCGAGTTTGCCAAGGTAAACGGCATTGCTCATGAAATCATCGTTTCGGAAGAACTCGAGATTGATGGGTTCTCAGATAATCCATTGAACCGATGCTATCTTTGCAAGCATGAGTTGTTTGACAAAATCAACGAGTTTGCAAAACAAAAAGGCGCCGCCTATGTGCTTGAAGGGTCTAATTTTGATGACCTGAGTGACTATCGACCTGGGATGCAAGCGGTCACAGAACACAAAGTGCAAAGCCCGCTGAAACAAGTTGGCTTTACGAAGGATGAAATTCGTGTTTTGTCAAAAGAAATGGGACTGAAAACTTGGGATAAGCCGTCTTTTGCATGTCTTTCTTCACGCTTTCCATATGGCGAAAAAATCACGCCTGAGAAGTTGGTGCGCGTAGATAAAGCAGAGCAATACCTGATTGATTTGGGATTTCGACAAGTACGAATCCGCAATCATGATATGATGGCAAGAATCGAAATTTTACCTGCACAATTTGAGAAATTTATGCAAGTGCGAGAAGAAGTATTAAAGAAATTACAAGAACTTGGGTACATCCACATTTCCTTAGATTTAAAAGGGTATCGAACGGGCAGCATGAATGAGCAACATTTAAAAAAAGACTGATATGGCTATCTCGAAGACAGCTCTTTTTCAATATTTTGGTCGAAAGAAGTACGCGGCAATTCTTGAAAGTTCGCTGCAATCAGAGGAGAACGGACGAAAAACGATCGTTGCGTTCGACCCCTTTCTCGTGTTTTCTGTAAAAGATAAAACCAACACGATATGCTCCAACGGTTCTACGAAGATTGTAGTTGGGAATCCCTTTGAAATCCTACGGGATCTAGTTCGACAAAATAAACATCGCCAGCGAATATGCCCGGAATTTGCTGGTTGTATTGGTTTCTTTGGATATGAAATGTTGCAATATATCGAAGAGATTCCAATGCAAAAATTCGATGACGATTCGTATGAAGATATGATTGTTTGCTTTTATGATAATGGCATTGTACTAGAAGGGGAGAACCTTTCGTTTTCAAATGAATACGCGAAATCAGAATACGAAAAATCCAGTTCGGCGAAATTTTTTCAAAGACATAGGCCAGATTTTCCAACCGAATTGATCTCTAATTTTACAAAGCAAGAATATATTTCAGCTGTTGAAAGAGCAAAGCATTACATCTATGAAGGCGACATTTTTCAGGTGAATCTTTCGCAACGGTTTCAAACGAAGTTCCACGAAGCACCAATTGAAGTATTCATTCGACTTTGTAATACTTCGCCTGCGCCGTTTGCAGCGTATCTGAACTTCGATGAGGTTGAAATCATCAGCAATTCACCCGAGCGTTTTCTAAAAATCGAAGGCGATACCATCGAAACGAAACCCATCAAAGGGACAATTGCGCGTGGCTCCAATGAAATGGAAGACCGCGAAAACAGAAATCAATTAATTGCAAGCAAAAAGGACCATGCTGAATTAACGATGATTGTTGATTTGGCGCGCAATGATATCGGGCGCATTTGTCGTTTTGGCAGTGTGGAAGTCGCGAAGCATCATGAAATCGAACCGTATGCCAATGTCTTTCATACGGTTTCGACTGTTTGCGGTACGCTGAAAAAGGACTGTGACTTTGTGGATGCAATGTACGCAATGTTCCCTGGTGGTTCCATTACGGGTGCACCAAAAGTGAGGGCGATGCAACTCATCGATGAGTTAGAACCATGCAAAAGAGGGGTGTATACTGGGGCAATCGGGTATCTCGGGTTTGATGGATATGCGGACTTTAATATTGCAATTAGAACCATCGCGTTTAAGAATGGGATCGCAAGTTTTAGTGTCGGTGGAGGAATTGTATGGGATTCAGATCCGGAAGCTGAATATCAAGAGACGTTAGCAAAAGGAAAAATGATTGCGGAACTGCTTGCGTTCGGACTCATTGAGACGTTTTTGGTGAATGAAGACGGGATTGCGCTCCACCTGGATGCGCATCTTTTGAGACTGAAAAACTCGATGGGTTATTTCGGGTTGACTGGCAAGGAAAAGATTAAATCGAAACTCAAAGAATTCCTCGAAAAAACGCATATCAGGAACAAAATCGTTCGAATGAAGGTGACACACCATGATATTACTTTTTCGGTTCGGGATAATCCATATACGAAGGAACGAAAGACAAGGGGTTATCGAATGACGGTCAGTCCGCATGTGATCGACGAGCAGGACATTTTGTTGCGACACAAGACGACAAGAAACCTGGCAAAGCAAAATGAATTATTACGGGCGAATCAGTTAGGGTTTGATGATGTTTTGTTTTTGAACAGCAAAGGAAATCTTGTGGAGACCGCGAAATGTAATATTTTTATTCAAAAAAACGGCGTGCTTTATACACCGCACATCGATTCTGGAATTTTGCCAGGGGTCATGCGAGCATTTGAGATACAAAATTCTCGGCAAATAAACAAAGTTGTGATTGAAACGGAGATACCATTTCAGGAATTATTAAGCGCCGATGAAGTCTTTGTAACCAATTCGCCAATGGGTAAAGTACTGGCGATGGAAATTGATGGTTTGATTTTACATCAAAATAACTTAAATTAGATGTGGATTTTACTTGAAATTAATTTGGTGAAAAGGGTATAATGAATTAGATAGTGCATTTATAGTTTTGATTTTTAAAAAATAGAAATGGAGTGGATGAAATGAAAAGTATTTCTAAGGTTTTGATTGTAGTTTTTTTATTTGTTGCTATGTTTAGTAGTTTTACCGTAGCAAGCGCGGCACCAATTGTTGCAACTGATTTGACTGTTGTTAGTCATGATGCACCAGCTGGGATGAAGACAGTGGTAGAGGACACAGCGGACGGCTACGTTTCTGTGACTTTGAAGTTTGTCGGGTTGATGAATTTCAACGGCTTCTCATGGGGAGTCAAGTACGATAAGTCAAAAGTTGTTCCTGTCACAATTGCAGACAAGATTGAGGCTTCAAACACTAAGCTCAATACCGCTGCTCTTGTTGCCCCTTTTTATGAATTAACGCCTGCAGGTGTTACTGCTACTACAGGTTGGCCTATCGCTACGTTTCAAATTGAAAACACCACTGCTGTCGGAACGGGCAATTTCTTTGCTATTGGTTTCACAAAAAACACTGGCGTGACATTGGCTATTGCAGACAGTACAGAAATATCAATCATGAAACTAGTTTTTAAGAAATTGACCACATTAGATAGCAACACTTTCTCATATTTCTATAAAACAGCTGGTGGTACCATCGTTTCAAAGATGATCTATTTAACAACAAACATTGTGCAGAGCGGGGCTTCTTCAGGTCAGATTTTCTTTAGACCTGACTTATTTACAATGCAGGAAGTGAATTTCCCGACACCGACTCCAGTTCAAACGGCTTCGCCCGTTCCGACGGTTACACCTGAAGGAATGACTCCTACACCAATCCCTGAGGCTACTCCAACACCTACCATTGTGCCTGAAACACCAACGCCTACACCATCGCTACCTCCGACGCCGACGCCTACACCGGTTCCTACCCCTACACCTACATTTACACCTGCTCCAACGCCAACTCCTACATTTACACCAGTGCCTACACCAACGCCATTCATTACCGCTGATGCTATTATTCATTCTGTAGATAATACAGTCGTTTGTAATGGCGCGCCAGCAGGATTAAAAACTGTTGTTGAGGATACAAATGACGGATATGTAACGGTTTCATTGAAATTAAAAGGGCTCATGAATATTAATAGTTTCTCATGGGCTATAAAATATGATAAATCAAAAGTTGTTCCTGTTACGGTTGCAGGGAAAGCGGATGCTCCAAATTCAAAACTTACTACTGCTGCTCTTGTGGAACCATATTTTGAAACACCAGGCATTGCTCATTTAACTGGCTGGCCGATTTCATCGTTCCAAATTGAAAACACTTCTGACGTTGTAACTGGAAACTATTTCCTTCTTGGATATGCGAAGAGCACTGGTGTTACATTATCGGTTTCCGATGCTACTGAGATTACTATGTTAAAATTAACGTTTAGAAAAATTTTAACAGTTGACACAAACACATTTACTTATTTTTATAAAACTGCTGGTGGCACGGCTGTTACAAAACTGATCTATTTAACCACGAACATTGCGACAAATGGAACACCTTCAGCATCACTTCTTATAAAGCCTGACAGATTTACTTTTGAAAACATCAATATTCTGTATGCTACGCCAACACCAACACCTACACCAACACCTACACCAACGCCTACACCAACTCCAACGCCTACACCGACTCCAACACCAACTC
>JBAXOJ010000068.1:0-12329 GCA_037133315.1 Clostridia bacterium | reverse complement strand
GTCCATATGACTCGAAAACATCAAGTTGGATTGTCACCCCAGATGATATTAGAAAATTCGGTGGTGCTATTTTTGCTGATTTTCGATATGGCACGGTATTTGTATATCATAATGGGGCGGACTCGTACTATGGTGCCAGAGGGTTTCGCGGCGCACTCAAGATTTAATGTGTGAGTCGATAAAGGAGGATTCAAATGAATATTCATAAGTTGAAAGATGCGGAGGCCCAGTTCTTTGCGCGTTATCCAGGAGGGTTCGAAGACCCAGCAATCGTCGAGATTGTGAAGAAGCATAAGATAGAGAAAATGAACAAACTCGCGCAGGAGAGTTTTGCGCAAGAAAAATTTGAAGACGTCGACCAGATTGTGGCCTCAATGAGCAAACTCGTGACGCAGTCGTCTCTCGTCTCGATTTTCGAGAAGCCGAAATTTCGCGATATGACCAAAGTACTCGACCATACGGACAAGGAATACCTTGCGCTGGGGTTGCAGTCGCTCTTGTACGGCGACGAGGTGGTCCAGTCACGTGGATTTCTAGAAATGGCTAGCGTGCTTGCCGATTACAAAATCGCGAAATGGCCACTGCTGACGGTTTACGGGGTGTATTTCCGACCAGCGGATGAAGTCTTTATCAAACCAACCACAGTCAAGGCGGTCATCGACTATTTCGAGCTCGAGGGGTTGAAGTACAATTCCTCGCCTACGTACGCTTTCTATCAGGCGTACCGCCAACATTTCCTCGCGCTGAAGGCGCAGACGAAGTTGTTGACGCATCTGGACAATGGCGCGTTTTCGGGATTCTTGATGATGAGCCTAGCGGAGCTGTAGTGTTTCGCAGAAAAAGGGAGGAACGAAATGGAACAACCTAAGACAATCACCGAAACCATTAAAAAACGGTATTCCTGCAGGACCTATAATGCAAAACCGCTTGATGGAGACTTAGTAAAAAAACTGGCTGATTACATCGAAGCCGTCAATCAACGAATCAAAATAAAGGCACGATTGATTTGTATCTCTACGGACGCGGGTGGGGAACGTCCGATCAAGTTGGGAACCTACGGGATGATTTCGGGAGCAAGCAACTATATCGTGGGGATTTGTGAAAAGGATGAAAAAAACTATGTCGAATTCGGTTATTTATTTGAAGAGATCATCCTCTTTGCGACGGAGATGAATTTGCAAACTTGTTGGCTTGGGGGCACATTTAATAGAGACGAGTTTTCGCAGAAGTGCAATTTGGCGGAGCATGAATATATTGCAATTGTGACCCCGTTTGGCATCAAAAAGAAAAGCCCGCGCCTCGCGGAAACCGCCATCAGAGCGGTCATAGGGGCAGATCACAGAAAACCATTTGGAGAACTTTTTTTGGAAATTGACGGGATGACTCCACTCAAGAGTGACGCGATTGGTGCTTATCAAACTGCACTCGAAATGGTCCGTCTTTCGCCATCTGCATCGAACAAGCAACCGTGTAGAGTGGTTAAAAATTCGGATGGGTATCATTTTTATCTTAAAAGAACAAAGAACTACCCAATGGGTCTTTATGATATGCAGAAAAATGATATTGGCATTGCCATGTGTCATTTTGAGTTAACGACGAATGAGTTAGGGCTAAAAGGCAAGTGGGAAGAATCAAATCATCCGGTCATAATCGACGGCTTAGAGTATATTACCACATGGGTGGAGAGGGAGTGAATCCATTTTGACGAAACAAAGAATTTTTTGCGACAAACATGAAGTGACGCTTTTATACGACGGCAATCAGAAGGAAGAATCGATGACGTTGCTGGCCAGTGAAATTGCACGGATTCAATTTGATAAGGTGATAGAAAGAAAGTTTTTATTTTTGAAGGTTGAGTCTGAACGAATTGAAATCAAACCGTCTAAGTTAAATTATTCTATCATTTATTCCAAATCCAAGGCCAAGGAGCGTTTCGAACAATACAAGACAGACTTGGAAAAATTCGCAAAAGACAACAGAGTGACTTTCGTAAATAATCTAGGTGGAACTATTTCTTAAGATGGTGTATAATTCTGTTATCAAATACGACAGATAAAAATATTTGAATTGTAATTCGGAGGACACGATGAACTTTTTTTTGTATCCGTTGAAACGATTTTTTTCGAGCATGATTTTAATTGTGTTTTTATTCTCGAGCTTATTTTCTGTGTCGGCTGGGGCGGCCGATGTGGGGGCAGCGGCAGATGTGGTCGCGCAGATTGATGCTTTGCCCGCGAATTATGGCGCCATTCCACTGATGCAAGGGGACCCAGGCGAGGTATCGACACTCGTCAACGCTGCGTCATGCGCAATCGATGAGAGCGCTGAGTATCAAGGCGTGCATCCGTTGAAGGTCACGTCGCTTACAGGTGGGACGACGGCCACACAGTTTGGCAAGGTGTTGGCGCAGCCGAAAGACCTGTCGGAACTGACGAACGTGGAGCTCGTGATGTGGTTCTACGAGAACAACCCTGAGACCAAACTGGCTGATTTGCGGATTGATTTGACGACTGACGCAAGCAATTTCTACTACTTGTATGTCGATACATCGCAGTGGCGAGGGACGCCCGGTGCGTGCCGGTTTGTCTATAATTTGTCGCAGTTCAAGGCGTACAATGCGCCGAATATCAAGAATATCACCAAGGTGAACATCCGCATGACGGGTGTTTCAGGGCAGCAGGAGAGTGTGGGGCTGTTTCAGTTTGGCTACAACGTCCGGACCACGACGAAGGTGATTTTGACCTTTGACGACGGTTGGCAGGACAATTACACGAATGCGTTTCCGATTTTGGAGGCGCATGGGTTCCAGGCTGTGACGTATGTGTGCAGCGATTTTGTGAAAGGTACAAACGCATTATACATGCGAAAACCGACGTTAGATTTGCTCTACCAGGCGGGCTGGGATGTCTCAAATCACAGCCAGAAGCACGATAACTATTTGGCTTCGTCGACCTATACTGCTGCATATATGCAAAACAGTTATCTAGTTAGCCAGAATTATTTGCTCGCGAATGGGTATGATCGTAGCGCTCGATTCCTTTGTTATCCTAACGGGAAATTCGACGACGCGCTGATTGAGAAAATCAAAGAAATTGGGGTTCTTTCGGCGCGCACCACCGTGTCCGGTAACATCGTGCAACCGCCAGTGAACCCATGGAAAATACCCATGCATTTCATCGGTCCGAACTCCACCTTTGGGGACAAAACGTCCAACGACATTAAAATGTATATTGACAACGCTATCAATTCGGGGCAGGCTCTCGCAATTATGATGCATCGCGTGTCGCCTGATAGCGAGATGTACGTCTCTGGTGATGTGACGAATACTATCAAGACGTCAATTTCTATGCTCACAACCGTCGTGGATTATTTGGATGCAATCAACGTCGAGGTCTGCACGATGTCGACTTGGTACGATAAGCTTTCAACGGAGCGGCAATTGACGCTAGCGGATCAGGATGCGGTCGCGGCGGCGCGGAGTGCATATGATGCGCTCAGCTTGGCGGACAAGGCGTTGGTCACAAATTACAAGAAACTGAAAGACATTGAAGCCAAGATTGCAGACTTGCTCGCGCGTGGTATTTGGCCGAGTCCGACGCCAACGGCCGTGCCGTCTGCAACTGTTTCTCCAACACCAAATCCAACCGCGACACCGGAGCCAACAACGTCCCCGACGCCAGAGCCGACGGCAACGGTTGCGCCTACGATAGCGCCGACTGCGGAGCCGACTGCGGAGCCGACTGCGGAGCCAACCGCGGAGCCAACCGCGGAACCAACTGCGGAACCAACCGCGGAGCCAACCTCGACAGCAACGCCAACGCCAACGCCAACCCCAACGCCAACCCCAACGCCTGTGAACTTGGCACTTGGCAGAAGCTACACAGCCGCATCTGCCCAAAGTACGACTTACTCCGCAGCGAAGGCGTTTGACGGTAGTCTAACGACTCGTTGGATCAGTTCTGCTTCCGCAAACAACTGGATTCGTTGCTATTTCGGCGCATCGCCAGTCTCAATCAACAAGATCATCCTAAAGTGGAGCACGACTTATGCGAAGGCATATAAGATTCAGACTTCGAATGACGGCGTGGCATGGACGACAAAATATACGATCAAGAAAGCAAATGGTGGCAGCGATACCATCTCGTTTGGGGCAGTGTCCGTGCGTTACGTACAGATGATTGCGACTGTGAAGTCTTCGACTACGAGCGGATATATGTTAGATGAGTTCGAGGTGTATTAGAGTTTTATTTAACATTTTCAAAACTGAGGCGGAGAGTGGATTTCCTTTGTAATTTGACCCGTAGCAACGCGCTTTCATAGATATAATCAACGAGGTTTCCGTCCGCAAAAACGGAGGCTGGTCTTTCTGAGCAATAAAACAATGCGGTACCGCCATCAAAGAATGTGTAAGTTAGAGTCCCTTCCGCCTGAAAAGTCGCCGCACTGGAAAATTTCTCAGCAAGTCCGAAGGGCGCAACAAAGATCGTAGAATCATATGTTTCGACAGGACTAATGACATAATTTGCAACCTCCATCGTATCGAGCGAAACTGCTAAAGATGCGTCATAAGAAAGGATTGAGACCAGGGGCTCCATTTTGGTATCAAGCGGTTTGATTGCACACACTGCAAAAGTACCATCCTTGAATTCAGGGATGTCTGAAGGGCTTATTGTGCCATGAATCGTTCCACCCTTTTTATAGCAGTTAAATACGGCGATCTGCCCAACATGTTTGCACACATTTGTGATCTTTAATAGTTTCGCATTCAAATAACAGTTTTCCATTAGCACATCCCGACTCGGCAACGCAGGTCGGTCAAAGGAAGGGATGCGCCCATCTGCAAAGCACAAAGCTTGGATTAGTTTTGAATCCTGTTTCCAAGGCTTGTCACAGACATAAACTGGCCCACCAGAAATTGCCCTGGCCACCGCATGATAAGAGGCCTCTGGTGTATGAGACTGAAACATATCCCAGTCCGGCCAGCTAAATGTTGTGGAAAGAATCGCGTTGTAAGCATTGCAGTAGAGGTGATAGCCTTGGGCGTCCGCGGCTTTCTCTGGGAAATAATCCTGAGAATTGCGCCATACATTTCCTAATTTCATATTAAACATGACATCCGACCCATTGGACATGCAGGAAATGACGTTGGCCGCGCCAAAGTGTTTCTGCGCCGCAGTTTGCATTGCAGATTGAAGTGCTTGCATGGTATCTGCGCGACCCAATTTCCCAGCAGTAAAGAGTTCGGTAGCAGATTGGCCGTCAACCTTTAAGAAATCGATCCCCTCACTTGCCAGCGACGCATAAAAATCATCAAAAAAAGCCTCGGTATTTGCGGGGTCCACCAAGCACAATCGCTCCCATTTGTGCGGGGTAATCCACGGTCGAATGACATTGCTGTTTTCGATTATGCCGTATTTTTTTGCCAGTTCACCTTCAGGCAACAGGCCCGTCCAATAGCCTTGAAACGCATGCCATAATCCGAAGAATTTAAGTCCATAAGTCTCTTTCGCCAAGCGCGAAACGCCCAAAAATCCCTCGGGGAATTTTTCGGAATTTGCATGAAATGAATTCAAATAATCCTCAGTCGTATCCAGTCCACCGTCATCCAAAATCATGAACCCTAATTTGATCCCTTTTTGCTTGAAACTATCGAGGCTATCTTGGACCTTGTCCTGATCCACCGTATGATAAAACGCATCCCAAGTGCACCACCCAAGATAGTTCATAAAATCAGGCCTTGCTTTTTCTTCGCGCAAGCGAAACGTTCCTGTCAGTGCGGCCATCGTTTTCATGACAGAGTTGATTAACGCCATGCCGTCCGCCCCTTCGGCTATGGCCAACGCCATCGTTTCCTCCTCCTCTTCTCCAGGAAGCGTCCCGTCAAAGATCAGTTTGAGCTGGCCGTTCTTGTATTCTAAGGTGGTTCGATTCGATGCATCCACGAATGGGAGTAAAACTTGAAACAAGCCATTTTCTAATTCCACCAACAAAAGTTGTGTTTGATTTTTGACAGAGTCAAACGTCGGGCCACCAAAGGAAGGCACATTCCAGTAATCCTGCCGATCTAGGGCAAGCCATCTGCGTGCGCCTATGATTGTAGGACAAGCCACCTCTCCAATGCTGAGTTCGTTCTTGTCAATGAAATAGAGCACTGTGTCCTGTATTTTTTTTGTTCTCAATTGATTCGCCTCCAACTTTTCATCCATTCTAACATAGAACGGAATATAAAAAAATAATGAAATTGACCTTGTTCATTTTTTGCAAGTTTGATACTATGTTAGGGATTCGAGTATGGAAACAAAGTGAGGAGTATTGATTATGGCATATGTATCAGAAATGACAAGACAGAGCAAGCCGAGAAGTGGCATGCAGTTAGGTGGAATGGGAACTGGGGGCGTTGAGCTAAGACAGGACGGGATTTTCTATCATTGGAATTTTATTAATGCTTGTCCGTTTGGGACGGGCAAAAAGCTGGACTACGATCCACAATCCGTGCTGTTTTTTAAGATTCGTTGGCAGGAAGAGGGCAAAGAGCCTCAACTTAAGATTCTGCAAATTGAGGATAACATCGATGTTGGATCCATGACGATTGGAAACTCATACTATCTCTATCCTTGGATGAGCGGCGTAGACAAGATTGAATATGAGGCATCTTTCCCGTTCGCGAAGCTGACGTATCAGGATGCGGAAATGCCTTTTGATGTGCGTATGACGGCTTGGACGCCGTTTATTCCGCATGACGAGAAAAATTCCTCTTTGCCGACCATCATCTTTGATTTTGAAGTGATTCCGAAAGCGCACAGGAAAATGGATGTTTTGCTGATGGCATCGATGCGGAATTTGTCGAATTTTGATGAGCCAGACAAACTGCATACGTCAAAAATCATTGAAACAGCTGATTACAAAGCGTTCGAGATGTCTTCGTCGGAGACAAACACAACGCGCAGCGCGTTTGGGACGATGTCGATGTTATCGTGTTCGTCAAAGAGCACCTATTATACGGGCTGGGAACACATTCATCCGTATTACGAAACCGTTCGCGACAGCAAAGTGCTACCTAATGTAGATGACACAGCAGGGCGAAATTGGCCAGATCCTAAAACGGGGAAGGTTAGAGGCGACAAGCGCTTTTGGAGTACAATCGGCGTGGACAGCGCACTCGCGGGGGAAATTTTTAAGCATCGGTTCATTGCGTCGTTTGATTTTCCAAATTTATATGCGTCGGATACCAAAGACGGGCACCAACACTATAAAGGGGTCGCACTGGAGACACTCGGGTTCGAAGGGCATTATCACAACAATTTTTTCAACACTTCGATTGAGGTCGGTAATTATGTGCATGACAATATCGTGAAACTGCATTCCGAGTCCAAACGATTTCATCAGTCGTTTTTCAATAGCAGCCTCCCAACTTACGCGCTGGACCAAATTAATTCGCACTTGAATACGTTGGCGTCGAGCACGTGGTTTGTGAAAAATGGTGGCTTTGGTGTCGAAGAGGGTCGCGACCCAGATCATATCGGCGGAATCAGTACCATCGATGTGTTGAATTATGCGATGGTCATTGTGGAGGCGCTTTTCCCAAAACTGGCGCAGGCGATTTTGAAGCAAAGCAGTGAGATGCAATTTGCATCAGGCAATATTAGCCATCACGCACCGAAAAAGTATCATGACGTAGTCGAACTCGGACATGACAGTGAGCGACGGGACTTGCCGATTCAGTTTTCCGTCATGGTGTTGCGAAATTATTTTTGGACGAACGATTTGGCTTTCTTGAAAGAGATGTGGCCGTCGGTGAAGCGTGCGCTTGGATATGCATATGGTGTCAATGACGAGGACGGCGACGGGATTCCAGACATGAAAGGGATCATGTCCTCTTACGATAACTTCCCGATGTACGGCACCTCGGCATATATTGGGTCGCAGTGGCTGTCGGCGATGCGTTTTGCAATCGAAGCGGCTGCCGTGCTGGGCGATCAGGAGGCAGAACTCAACTACACGAAAATCCTAGAAAAAGCCACGCAATCCTTCGAAGAACGTCTTTGGACAGGCCGATATTACAGGCTTTCGAACGATTTGGGCGGACCGAAAAACGAAAAGGATGATGGTTGTCTGACAGACCAATTAATCGGGCAGTGGGCTGGGCTTTGGACGGACATGGGAGACATCTGCGACAAGGAACGCATTGTTTCTGCGCTGAAAACCATCAAATCAATGTCATATAAACAGAACCAAGGTCTGAGCAACTGCAGATGGCCGCAGGATAAATTTGTAACGCAGATGCCAGCGGATATCTGGGTCGATCAGGCAAACACTTGTTGGACTGGCGTGGAACTTGGGTTTGCAGGGTTTATGCTGTATTCTGGATTGTATGCGGATGCCATGGAGATTGTTCGCAATGTTGACGAAAGACACAAAAAGTGGGGTACCTACTGGGATCATTTTGAATGTGGCGGCCATTATTGCAGACCGCTCTCAGCGTGGAGCATTGTGTTGGCGGCAGCCGGCTTCTCCGCGAATTTGCTCGAGTATAAGTTTGCTCCGAAGGCACCTGGAGAGATGATTAAACTTTTTGTCACGGGGTCGGACTTCACCGGAACATACCGCCACGATATTTACGATGGGAAGGTCAGTTTCACAATTTCGTCGGGAGTAATGACTGCGAAAAGCATTGAAATCGAAATTCCAGCGATTAAGTGGGACAAAGTAAAGTTTGTCGTGGATGGGCAGGATGTTTCGGAGCAGGTGGAAGTGAGTGTGACTGAAAAGTCGGTGAAATTGACGTTCGCTACACCGATTCAAATCAAGAAGGACTTCGTGTGTGTGAATTAAGAAGAAGGGGCTGTTTTACTTGACCAATCAAAAGATTGAAGAGAAGATTGCGTTATTGCTGTCGAAAATGACAATAGAAGAGAAAGTTGGACAGATGGTGCAGCGAGGCAGCTCCAAGGCGGAAAATGTCGCAAAAGACAAAGAGAACATAAAAGCTGGGAAAATTGGCTCACTGCTCAATACGGGGGATGTTTCTGAGGTGAATGAGTATCAGAGACTAGCTGTGGAAGAAAGCCGTTTGGGCATTCCCTTAATCATTGGTCATGATGTCATTCATGGATTTTTGACAACTTTTCCGATCCCTTTGGCGCAGGCGTGTTCCTGGGATTTGGACTTAATTGAGGAAGCGGAAGCAATTGCGGCAAAAGAAGCCGCAACGGCTGGAATCAGATGGACTTTTTCTCCAATGGTTGATGTCGCTCGAGATGCAAGATGGGGCCGAGTCGCCGAAGGCGCAGGAGAAGATGCATATCTTGGATCGATGATTGCAAAAGCCAGAGTCAGAGGGTTTCAGAGATTGAACGAAGACGGTTATCCAACCGTTGCCGCGTGTGTAAAACACTTCGCTGGATATGGCGCAGCGGAGGGCGGTAGGGATTATAGCTCTGCCGAGATTTCCGAACGAACCATGCGAGACATCTACTTACCGCCTTTCAAAGCTGCAATTGATGCGGGGTGTCTTACTTTAATGGCGGCGTTTCAGGACGTTTCTGGCGTGCCGTGCTCTGGAAGCAAGTTTTTATTAACCGATGTTTTGGTCAAGGAATGGGGATTTGATGGCTTTGTGATTAGTGACTGGGGTTCGGTAAATGAGCTTGAGTCGCATGGTGTCGCTGCGAATCGTAGCGAAGCTGGAAAGATGGCAGCAGAGGCTGGAATACACATGGACATGCACGAAAACACCTATCAAGAAAACTTGAAAGATCTTTTGGAAGCTGGGATGATATCACAAGAATGCATCGATGATGCCGTAAGAAGAGTGTTGCGCGTGAAATTCGCACTTGGATTGTTTGAAAAACCTTACACGGATGAGGCATTGGCTGAAAAAGTCAATTTGTGCGATGCGCATATAAAATGTGCTTTGGAACTTGCCAGAAAATCTGTCGTTCTTCTAAAGAACGAAAAGAAAACCCTTCCACTTCGTGATGACGTTAAGAAAATTGGGGTCATCGGTCCGATGTCTGACTCAGGAAATGCGATGCTCGGGTGTTGGCAGAGTTGGGGGAAAGAAGAAAGCATCGTGACGATCTTTCAAGGAATAAAACAAAAGGTTTCCAAAGATGTCGCGATCGAATACGCGAGAGGATGCGAGTTTTACGATGAAAGTGTGCAGGATTTTTCGGAAGCCATAAAAGTTGCTCAAAATTCTGACATTGTCATTATGTCGCTCGGAGAAGGCGCAGGCTATTCCGGGGAAAACAGAAACAGGATGAACCTTGGGTTGCCAGGTCAACAGCAAAATCTTCTGGAGGCAATACACAAAATAGGAAAACCCATTGTTCTTGTCGTTGCAGCGGGCCGACCGCTTTCTATTTCCTGGGCGAAGGAACACGTGCAAGCAATCGTCTATGCATGGCACCTCGGAAATCAAGCTGGTAACGCAATTGCGGATATCTTGTTTGGTGATTTCAATCCGTCTGGAAAGCTGGCTATGACAATCCCGAGAAGTGTAGGGCAAAGCCCAATCTTCTATAGTAAGAAGAATTTTGGGAAGCCATCCATCGTCGGATATATCGATGGCGAAGCGACGCCGCTCTACCCATTTGGTTACGGGCAGTCTTTTACGACATTCCAATATTCAGACCTTGTGTTGAGCGCTGGCACAATGAAAAAGAACGGCGAGATTAAAGTGAGTGTAAATTTAATAAACACAGGCAAAATGGCCGGGGAAGAAATCGTGCAACTTTATGTGCGTGATCTTGTAGGCAGCGTAGCACGTCCAATTAAAGAACTGAAGGGTTTTGAAAAGGTGTCATTAAAAAAAGGAGAGCAAAAGACAGTTACATTTACTCTCAAAGCGAAGGATCTCGGCTTATACGGATTAAACAACCGATACATTGTGGAAAAGGGCGACTTCAAATTATGGGTCGGACCGAATTCGGATGAGGGACTTGAGGTTGATTTTAAACTGATCTAGTTGGAGGACAAACATGACTTCTAGAGAGCGATTATTAAAGACTTTAAAAGGGGAAAAGGTCGACCGCGTGCCAGTATCGACTTACGAACTCGTCGGGTTTAATTCACACGCTTTTGAAAACCAGGAGCCGTCTTATCGCGATTTGATGCAAGTAATTCGAGAAAAAACCGACTGCATTTGTATGTGGAATCCACATTCCACAGAGCAATTTGCGTTGTCCGCGTTTCCTGCGGAAACACAAAGCAACGTAGTTACGGAAGGGACGTTGACAAAAACGGTGACGTCTCTGTTCACGCCGCGTGGAAGGGAATTAACCGCAACGCACCAGCGATATGTCGATGTTCACACAGTGTGGACGACCGAACATTACTGTAAAACGATCGAGGATGTGGATGCGTACTTTTCCATCCCGTTTGAGCCAGCGGGGTACGATTCGAGCGATTTTGAACGTGTTTCGGCGGAAGTAGGAGATCATGGGATTATCATGGTGACTGTGTCGGATCCCATCTGCTATGCGATGGAAATCATGGAGTTTGGGGAAGCAACGGTATGGGCTTTGACGGAAAGAGAACATTTTGCGAAGACAATCAAAGAGATCCACAGAAGAAATATGATGAACCTCGAGAATATGTTAAAAGATAAGGTCGTTGATTTGTATCGCATCGTCGGCCCGGAATATGCGACTCCACCCTATTTATCGCCGGATTTTTTCAGGGAATTTGTTGCACCTTATATCAAAGAAATGACGCAACTGATTCATCAACACGGTGGGTTAGTGCGGATTCATTCGCATGGGCGCATCGGGGAAGTGCTTGATATGATTCTTGATTCTGGGGCAGATGCCATTGATCCGTGTGAAGCCCCGCCGGATGGCGATATTGAACTGGCTGAAGTAAAAAGAAGAATCGGAGACCGGATGACTATTTTCGGGAACATTCAACTAAAATTGCTTGAACATGGGTCAAAAGAGGAAGTCATTCAAGCAGTCGTGCGTTGCATGGAAGCGGCGAAAGAAGGCGGAAGATATGTGATTATGCCCACAGCTGCGCCAATCAATGTGCCACTGGCGTCGAAAACCGAAGAAAACTATTTGACTTATATCGATGCGGCATTGTATTATGGGAAGTACGAGTGATTAAGGAAACTGAGCAGACTTTCTAAAATCGCCTGGAGTCATGTTGGTTTTTGCTTTGAAGATTTTTGAGAAATACGCGCCAGTTTTATAGCCAACTTCTTTGCTAATGGATTCAATTGACTGATTGCTTGTGATTAGTAAATGCTTTGCATTTTTAATTCTTTCCTCAGTTGGAATGCGGTGGTTTTATATCAGAGGCTAATGTAGTAATATATGCATAGAAAT
>JBAXOJ010000067.1:0-12404 GCA_037133315.1 Clostridia bacterium | reverse complement strand
CCCAAGTTTGCTACAATCAGGTCCACTTCCGTTTCTTGCGCATAGCGCAACGCATTGGCTGGTGTCGTGAGTGCGTTGTGCACGTTGCCCGTTGCATCCATGATTTCGTCGCAGGCACCCTCAATCAGAATCGCGTTGCCACAACGTTTTACAAACGCCGCTGTCAATTTGATGTTCTCCTCAAACGGCAACGCCGAGGCATCAAACATGATAGAGGAAAAATCGCGCAAATCACTCTGCAAAAGCGCTTCATCCAGGTCAAATTGGATGTGGTCCAGATGAATCATGACTTGGAGGTCTTCAAAAATGCAACCGGGCCCTGCGAGCGACTGAATATCTCTTAGAAAAAGGCGAAGGCCTGTCTCGCTGTCGCGCGTATGGGTGTAGTTCGGAGCTTGCGCACGATGATCGTAGTTACATGTGATCGCAATGATGATTGGCAAATGTGACCTTCCGGTTTTCTTTCCATATTCCATCGTCGCTGCTAAAATCGCCTCGGTCGTCGTCAGGTTTTCGCTGCAAAAGCAAGGCAAAACCCAGCGATTCTGATTCGCTTTGACATATAATTGTTTCACTTCATTGACGTTTGTCACAATCATTGCAAACACCTTTTTCAATCTAGATTTTAATATTTACGTTCAACGCCATATTCGCGTTGACTGCATTTTGGTATTGTTCCGGTGGTACGGGAATCAAAATATCATATGAAGTGGGTCCTGTTGTCGTGATGGTCCCATACACCACCTTCAAGACGGCTGAAGTCATTCCTTCGTAAGTTCCTGCTTGGTAAAACTCACTGGATAGGAGTCGATACAACGGTAAGTCCCAACAGTGGAATTCGCCCAACACAAGGGCTGCGCCGCGCGAAAGCACAATACGCCCATTCGCTTTCTTCAGTTTGTGAATGCGATACGCCGTGACAATCAAATAAGCCAGCGTCATAAACACCCCAATTCCAATGCAAATGAATCGAAACAGCATTTGATCGTCGTCATTGCCATCGATGATCATCGGCGCAAAAATGGCAAACAACACGCAGAACCCAAGAATGATGAAAAGGAGCCCTTTGTTGACAGTCTTGAGTTCAGTGCCTTTCTGATCAATTGTCTCTTTCAAAAGGCTTGGCGAAACCAAGTAATGGAGCAGAATCCCATCCTTTGTCAACAATCGTTTCAATTTCATTTCAAGGCCAAGATACATAAAAAAAGTGACGAGTGCGATGATTGTAAAAAAGATACCACCAGCAAACAATGCAAAATAGCCCATCTCATTTTCTGATTCAGCTCTTGTCCAACCAATGTACATCATCAGTATAGACAATACGAAAAAGATTGACGAAGTGATAAACGGTTTCTTGTAAAAGACAAAATTCATAATAACGCCCCCATTGAATTATTTTAGACTTTCTTCAAACACTTCCATGTTCTCATTCTGCAACGCAGATCTGCGCGTACGAAACGCGATAATCGGCGCATCCCCGAGAATGAGATTTTCTTTCATGCGAAATTCGGTTTTTTTCGGCAATTGCTTTAATACAACCTTCCGATCTTGATGCAAAATCACCGCATTGCTGATGTTGCTGAAGAAATGCACGATATGCTTCAGCACTGGAATCTTCATGAAGCGCTGATAGAAACGCAAATAGATTTGCGTATTTTCCTCGTCGATGGGCGCGAACACGGCGACAATGCGGATGTCGTCGCTAATTATGTTTTGCCACATGTTTGGAATTTGAAACTGCAGATGGAAAAAGTCCTTATAATTTTTCATCTCTTTCGGCTTCAACGGCACAGTCTTCCCGTCATCCAACTGGTTGTTGACATAGAAAGTCATCAAATTCCCATCCCATTCGACCGCAGGCCCGTTCACCAGGGTGCGATGGCCACGCCCAATCGTTGACGCGTGTACAAACGGTAAATGAACCACATCCAACTGATTTTCGATCGCGCGCGAATAATGCACCGTCCACAATTCGGAGAATCCGCCGTAGGTATAGCCCTCCCGGAGTTCTTTGAAAAATGGAATTTCCGGATAACTGTCCAGCATTTCGCCGTACCAAAGCCAGATATATCCGTACTTCTCCTCTACGTGAAACGCATTGACTTTGTAATGCTCCGCGACCTCCGCATGGATGCCGTTTGCAGGAATGGTTTTGACCTTTCCCGTCCCGTCATAGGAGAATCCATGAAACGGACAAGCCAGATGATTGTGGTCACAATCCAGTTTTCCCATGCTCAAGGAAGCGCCTCGATGGCAACATTGATCCGCAATGCAATGAATGGAGCCGTCATTCCCACGCCAAAGCACAAGCTTTTCACTCGCCCGCGTCACGCCGATTTGCTTTTTGCTCTTCAGCTCTTTCGCATCCAAAATTCCGTACCATTGATTGTGAATCATACCGTCACACCCTGTCTTATTAATTCTTTTTGCAATGCTTTCACATCTAAATCAAGCGGTCGCACGTTGTGCGAAACACACAGCGCTGCCGCAGTTCCGATGGCCTGCCCCATGTTCACACAGATCGGCATCACACGATAGTTCGAATGTGCCTTATGCGTGCCGGAGATGTTGCGCCCAGCAAACAGAAGACCATCAATCCCTGCTTTGCGATTTGGTACAAAACATCCATAAGGAATGGTGTATCCCTTCGGCTGTGTGAAATGGTGTTGCACACCCTGCTCGTCCAGCCCTGGCCCGCTCAAACTATGAATGTCAAAATTAAAGTGTGCTTGCGTGACAACCCAGTCATCAAAAACCCTTGCTGCCTCAATGTCCTCAGCCGTCAAGGTGTATTCACCAACAAAATGACGCGTCTCGCGCACCCCCATCAACGATGCTGCGCTGATGACAAAACAATCTTCAAACCCAGGTGCATTTTCATGTAAAAACTTCATAATATATTGCATTTGACTTCTACAAACCAGTTCCGCCTTGGTCAAATCTTCTGCCTTCGTGCCATCCACGCCGATGCAGTTTGTCATGTTGCAGGTAACGATACCCGGTAGCGTCGACTTATAAAGCAACACATGCCCCGCTGGGTGTGGAATTGCTCCTCTGCCCAGCGCCTGGATCTCGCCGTTTGGCACTTGCGCAGTCGTTTCAAACGAACCTGGCAGAATTGCACGCGCCAGATCCACCCCGCCGACCTTAAACATCAGCGTCATCGGTTGCATGAGCCCATCTTCTTCCCGACCCTTTTGAAATGGGACACCAGCCTTCGCGGCAATGTCGCCATCACCGGAACAGTCAATCACTACGCGCGCTAGAATCGCTTCGCGCCCCGATTTACTCTCTATGATAATTCCCTTGACCGTGCCTTCTTCCACAATTGCGTCGGAAGCGAACGTATAGAATTGCAACTGGACCTTTGCTTCCTGTAACATTTCCAACATGACTGTCTTCAATGCCTCCGGGTTAATCGAATAACGCCAGGTTCCGTTTACTTTCGCTCCATCATATGCATCAAAGTCATTTGATTTTTGAATCAATTCTTCGTACAGCGGCCCTTTTGTCCCACCGGTCCAATGGCTCATCAAACCAACCGTCGCAATCCCGCCAGCTGCGCCCGTTTGCTCAATCAACATCGTGGTCGCCCCACACCGCGCCGCACTGATAGCCGCCGCAAACCCCGCAGGTCCTGCCCCCACTATCAACACATCAACATCAGCTTTTACCGGAATTTGCTTTTCTTTTTCCGTGTACGTTTGCATTCAAAAGCCCCCTGCCTATAATTATACCAGCGTCTTCTTGATATCCTTCCAACCCGGCAGAAAACGCGACAACACATCTTTGAATTCCTTCGAGTGATTGCTCACAATTAGATGCGCAAGTTCGTGCACCACGACATATTCCAGACAGAGCAGATCCTTTTTCGCAAGCTGTAAATTCAACCAAATCCGCCTATCCCTGAAGTTGCAGGTTCCCCAACGGGTCTTCATGTTTTTAATCCCCCAAGATTCCGCCATAACGCCCATGCGCGGCTGCCATTTTTCCAAAAGCGGTTCAATTTCATATTGCATTTGCTCTCGATACCATTGGTGGATAAGTGCTTCGCGTTGCGCCAGAGTCGATTCCGCGCGCGCATGCAAAAAAACAGTGTCCCCATCAACGATGACATCCTGTTTATTTTGCGCGGTTCTTACCTCTATCGAAAACCACTTCCCCCAAAGCGGGATTTGTTCTCCCGAAACATACTGCAGCTCCGCTTGACGTGGCCTCATTTGAATTTTTTCTTGTTGAACCTGAATCCAAGCCAATTTCGACTCGACAAACGCACGAATCATCGCATCCGACACACTTTTCGGAGCCGTCACACGTACCCTGCCATCAGGAGGCAGGACATAGAGATGCAGGTTCTTGATTTTCTTTTTTTCGATTTCGATTTCCATCTGCGCTATCATCATATTTGCTTCTCAACCTCGACAACATCATAGCCGAAAAGCCGAATTTTTGCAATAAAAAGTTTAAAAGGACTGGAGGGGCAAAAAGTATACAACTTTTTGTTATAGATTTCGGAGAAGACATCACTTTTCATGAAATCGGCAGTTAAAAGGGTTATAATCTCACGATTTTGCGGTCGATTTACTAAGATCACGTGATAGAAAACGACGTACGGAAAAAAGTTGTATACTTTTCGACTCTCTGGTCCCTAAAGTTGTATACTTTTTGCCCCTCTGGTCCCGCTGAACTTTTCGTCACATATTATAGCTCCGCAGTGTGTCGTAAAACGCCTCTACATTTTCAATCGGCGTCCCCGGAGGCACGTCGCACCCTGATGACAGGACAAAGTTCTTGTATTGCGCGGTTCTTTCAAGCAGTTCACGCGTCTTGACTTTCATCTCTTCGACGGTACCGTTCTTAAATGTTCCTGCCGGGTCAATATTACCGAAAACCAGAACTTCTTCAGGAATTTGCGGCAAGACGTCCAACATGTCGATGGCGTTGCCGAAATGCAGCCCCATAGCGCCTGTACCGAGCAAACTTGGCACCAGGTTGACGGTGTTGCCGCAGTTGTGCAGGATGACCATGAATTCGTCCGTTTGAACCGCGTCGACGATGCGTTTGACATACAGCGAGGAGAATTCTTCACACATGTCCGGCGACAAAAGTCCTGCGGCCGGTTCGGCGATGACAATGCCGTTTGCGCCAGCAGCTTGATATGCCTTTGCGTATTCAATCAAGAATGTCGTCGTCTTTTCGAGGACCACATGCACGACCTCTGGCTCAGTGATTGCCATGACCATAATTTCCGTCATGTCCATCAGTCTTCCCGCAAGCGAAAAAGGCCCAATCTCGCCGCCGAACGCAGGCTTCCCTTGGATTTTGGACGAGACTAATTTCCCCGCTTCTATGAATACTCCCGTGCGCGCGTCGCCGACTTTGGGCACCTGCAGCGCTCCCGCAGTTTCCATGTCCGTGACAATCCGGTCAGTGACCGACGGTACTTCGTCATCGGTAAAACGCACCGGACTACCAAACGCCTGCGCCTCCAAAGACAAGTCCATAATCGTAACCGCTGCAGCGGATGGATAAACGTTTGCCAGCGCCAAGATGGCCTCACTTTGTACCACGCCATCTGTGATGACATCCATGATTCCCTTGTTTACGAGTGCCAAACCAGGATAGGTCATTACCGGCATCGCGCGTCTTTCATTTGATTCAATAATTTCTTTAGCCCAAGCCTTCATATTTGTTTTCATTTTCAAAAAACCCCTCTCTATTGACAATAGAATAGGGGTTTTCAGCGCTTGGTGTTATAAAAATTATGCGTTTTTTTGGCAATAACTGTCGTGCGCGCATTTTTTCAAAACGGCAAGTTCTTCTGCCGATATTTCATAAGGGAACTCTGGATCAAAAGGCACATAGGAATTTTCTAGGATGCTGTGACCCGTCAAGAATTCATACCAAACCGCTCCCAATAAATAACGCCCCAGCGTAAAATGCGCATGAAATCCATCGCGGCATAAAGAGACGCCGCCGTTGGCGTAATCAAACAACGGCTGGCTTCGCGCCAGCTGGATCGCAACGCCACATGGAATCACGCCCGCGGGCGTGTCGTTTTCGCCGATGGCGAGGGCAGCCTTCTCATAGGCAAGGAGAATCCCGTCGAACATCTTTTTTTGATCACAATCATAGTTGAGAAAATCGCCGTGAGTAGAGTCAATTTCATAAGCCCACGTCTGATGGATGAGCTGCGTCGACTGTGGAGAAAGCGTTTTGACATACTTAGAAAGCTTGTTCAAAAAGGGTTGATACGATTTGGCAATGCCACTCAAACCACTCGACTGCTGAAAGGTCACGTAGTCCCAGTCCTCTTCCATGAGCACTTCTTGGATGGCGGCCATCTTCACAAAGTTGTCGTTTACGTGATACCAGTACTCCTTTGCGTCAGCCTTTGCATGGCGCCAGTGGGTTTCGAGAGAACAGCCCCCAATGAACAAATTTCCGGTCATGATTTCGATCCCATCCGCTGCGGCAATGGCAGGGACGTATTTCTGGGCATCTTGTGCAAAACTGTTTCCAACTGAAAGAATTTTAATCATCGTGTCACCTTCCCAAATTTAACTGAAATCATGGTATAATAAATCAAAAATCAAATCAAGGGGGCATTGATGTGATTCACGAATTATTGAAATTTAATCAAACATTTGTAGGCGAAAAAAGATACGAGGCATATATTTCCGATAAATTCCCAGACAAAAAGATTGCCATTTTGTCTTGTATGGACACGCGACTCACGGAACTGTTGCCGGCGGCGTTGGGGTTCAAGAATGGCGACGTGAAGATGATTAAGAATGCGGGCGCGATCATATCAAGTCCGTTTGGGAGTGCCATGCGTAGCCTCATCGTCGCAATTTACGATTTGGATGTCACCGAAATCCTCATCATCGGTCACTACGATTGCGGGATGCAGAGTTTGGACAGTCACGCCATCCTCGAAAAAATGAAACGACGCAATATTTCTGAAGAACGCATCAACCTTATCAAATCCTGCGGCATTGATTTCGAACGCTGGTTGCACGGGTTCGAAAGCGTCGAGGAATCCGTCAAGGCTACGGTGGAGCTCGTTAAAACGCATCCGCTCGTACCAGAAGACGTGAATATTTACGGCCTGATTATGGATCCGACGACAGGCAAAGTAGATTCCGTGTAGCTCAATGGAGATTTAGGGGACGCCACCTAATCTTGTATCGAAAAGTCAAACTGGCGACATTTCGGGGGACTTACTCCCTTGACGGGAGTAAGTGGTCGCTTTTGTCTCCACTTTTTGCATATTTTTTACCGAAATGCTTCAAAACAGTCAAAAATGAAGGTAAAATCCAGTTGATTTTACCTTTTGCTTTTGAATTTTTTGGTTTTTGGCGCGAATCAGCGCTGGGTGGCGACGTTTTTGTGAACTTACTCCCGAGACTGGGGACAAAAATGACTTGTTACTCCCCCCCTACTTTGAAACCGCTGAAATCAGTCGCAATATGTTTTCAAATGTCTTTTCGAGATTCGCCTCTGATTGTAGTTTCGCTACGTCAAACGGAAGTGGATTTTGATTAATGCTAAAAATCGACGACACACCGAGATCGTAAAGGGGTGCGATGTCTTCGCCGATTCCGCCGACGACCACACAGACAGGCACGCCTTGCGCGGCCGCCTTTTTCGCGATGCCAGAGACCACTTTTCCCTGCACACTCTGGGCGTCGATTCTTCCTTCTCCCGTAAACACCATGTCGCAGCCGACCAGTTTCTGCTCGAATTCTGTGACTTCTAGTAATGTATCAATGCCAGACTTGATTTTGGCGCCTAAAAACGCGCACAAGCCCGCGCCCATGCCGCCTGCGGCACCGGCACCTGGGCGATTGGAGAAGTCGAGATTGCAGGTGTGCTGGATCATCGTCGAAAAATGTCGCAATCCCGCGTCAAGCGCTTCGACCATCGCAGGATCAGCGCCTTTTTGTGGTGCAAAGACCTGCGCGGCGCCGCTTTCCCCAAAGAGTGGATTTTCGACGTCCGTGAGGATTGTGACCTTGATGCCATCCAAAAGCAGTTTCGTCTCCGCAACATCAATGCGATGAATTGCTGAAAGCGTCGCGCCCGTTGGGATAAACGCGTTCTCTTGGGCATCATAGAACTGCACCCCAATGGCCGCCAACGCGCCGCATCCGCCGTCGTTGGTACAACTCCCACCGAGGCCAATCAAAAGTTCCGTTGCGCCACATTTGATTGCATGCAAGATGAGTTCCCCTACCCCAAACGTCGTAGTCAAGGAAGGGTCCCTCCTTTCCTTAGCAAGCGCAAGGCTCGCCGCAGCAGCCATCTCGATGATTGCCGTCTTTCCATTGTGTAGCAATCCATAAAAAGCGTCAACTTGTTCAAAATAGGGTCCTTTGACCTTCACCTGCACAAGCGAACCCGGCATTGCGGTCAAAAAGCACGATACTGTGCCTTCCCCGCCGTCTGCTACAGGGATTTTCAAAACCTCACAGGTTGGGAACTGACGATGCGCCACCGCTTCCATGATGTTGCATATGGTCGTTGCGTCCATCGTTCCTTTGAAGGAATCTGGTGCGAGGATTATCTTTTTCATTTATACACGCTCCTAACTGCCACAATAGTAACCGTTTGAGGCGATTTTTTCAAGTGGAAATCTTGATTCACCGCATCGAATGGTATATGATTGTCACTGAAACGGAGGCAATCCCATGAAAACAATTCAAATTCCAGGTACCGATTTACAAATCTCAAATTTATGTTTTGGTCCGGCGACGTTTGGCGCCCTGATTGACGAACGCGCTTCTTTCGAGATGCTGGATTACTACGTCGCGCAAGGGGGCAACTGCATCGATACGGCTCACGTCTACTGCGACTGGTTGAACATCGGCAAGTCAACCAGCGAAAAGCTGCTGGGTCGATGGATGGATGCGCGCGCGATGCGAAACAAAGTCACGATCGCAACCAAAGCTGGGCATTATGCATTCGAGACGCCCACTGTTTCACGGGTCACCGCGGAAGATGTCTTGATTGACATAAGGGAAAGCCTCGCGTATTTGCAGACGGATTGCATCGATTTCCTTTGGTTACATCGCGACAATTTGGAACTTCCTGCGGGAGAGATTTTGGAATTCTTAAATGAGTACAAAAAGCGCGGACTGATTCGCTGGTTCGGAGGCTCAAACTGGACGGTGTCGCGTTTGCAGGAGGCGGACGAATATGCTAAAAGCCATCAAATTCAGGGCTTTTCGGGCGTGCAAAACCTGTGGTCCGTGGCTCATTTGGGTGCGCCGTTGGGGGATGCGAGTTGCGTGGTTGCGCAAGATGGGGACATCAGCTATTATAGCGATTCTGGACTGCCGCTCTTTGCCTATACGCCACAGGCAAATGGATTTTTCTCAAAGATGGCTACAAAAGGTCCTGATGACCTACCGTCGCATGCCAAGAACACATATCTGAATGAGCCCAACTTACGAAAATTAGACGTCATGTGCGCGCTCGCAGCACAATATCAATGTAGCATCAATGACATCGTCCTTGCCTACTTGACGTCTCAGGATTTCACCTGCATTCCGGTCTTCAACTGCAGCAATTTTGACCAACTGAAAGAAACCATGCGCCACAGCGGACTCGTGTTGTCGGCGGATGAACTGGCACTCCTGGCTTAAAAAGCCTTCAAAAACTTTCGTGCGTATACATTCTTCGGATTGTAGATTAACGCTTTTTTGTAATAGGTCTTTGCCATTGCATTATTCTTAGCAGTATAATAGATGTTCCCTGCCAGCACACAAGCCGTCGATTTTGACTTCTTATTTGTATAGTACTTAATGGCTTTTTTTGTATAGAAGATTGCTTGTGGATAGTTTTTCAGTTTGTAATAGCAGAACCCAATACCATGATACGCGTAGGCGTCTTTGTAGTTATATTTGATTGTTAATTTGTAATTCTGAATCGCTTTGCGGTAATCTCTCTTTACCGTTTTTCCGGTCTCATACATATACCCAATGTCATAATATGCGTACGAAATATCTTCCCTGATGTCAAAATCAGTTTTATGGATTTTCCATTTTCCGTCTTCCAGTACAGTATAGACTTTAAAGCGGTCGGTAACTTTCTTGTAATTTTGCGCTTTATCTAAATAGGTAAATGCAATTTTGTAAAGCGCGACCTGCGCATATTTGTGTTTCTCAATGGTCTTGTTCTTGGCTTCGCTGACTTTAAAATACTTGAAGCTCTTATCCGAAAAGACTTTCTTTTGGAGATTCTTCCACTTCAAATACGCCGATTTCATGGCATTGTGCTTGTTTGAAGCAGAGAGTACTTCGTAGCATTCAGCATAGCGTTGGCTAATCAGCCCCTTGTAATAAGTTTTAATCGGATCAATCGATTTGCTTATATTTGCCGGTGCAGTGGTCGGTGTGACGACGGGCGCTTGCGTTGGAGCGGACGATGGAACGGTCGTTGATCCATTCGTAGGAGCGACTGAAGATGTAGGCTTCGTCACGACTGGCGTAACTGGTGCAGGTCCCTGAAACACGCCTAACATGGCCGCAGTGACCACACCCGCTATCAGCAACACCACGATTGCGAGAATGACGGCGACCAACGTTTTCTTGCTTTTTGCAGGAGGTCTCTGGGGAAACGGTGAATATTGCGGTTGATATTGCGTTTGACGAGGCGGTTGTTGCTGCGACTGCGACTGCGGTGGCTTTTTAACTGGATTCCCACAACTTTCGCAAAACTGATTGCCTTCTGGTACTTGCGATCCACAATTTGAACAAAAACTCATAATAAACACTCCATTTCTTCTACAATCTCATCCCACGTGTCAAACGCAAAGCCAAAGTCTTTCTCGATTTTACTCACGTCAAACATTTTCGGACGATCCTCGTATGGATTTTCATCTATTTTAATATGACTTTGTGATGAAGTCAACGCAACAATTTTGCGCGCAATCATTTCATGATCTATAAAACGTTTACCCACCCCAAAATAAATCTCTCTGTTCTTATCAGCGGTCAGCAACGCGAGATAAATCTTCGCCAAGTCTCTCCCGTCGATGAACTGCGTGCCGTCGTTTCGGACCACGCAAATATCCTCATTTCTTTTCGCCTTTTCCACAAAGTCCTTCACTGGCGCAAACGACCAGTCTTTCCCGCCTTCCACTGCTTTCCTTCCAATAATGCGGCCAGGGCGGACAATATTGCAGCGCATCTCTGTCATACGGGAGATGCCAAACAAAAAGGCCTCAGTGGACGCTTTCCCCGCGCCGTAATAATCAAGCGGTTTATTAGGCATTTCTTCATGCATGTCATGGCGATACTCGCCCAACGCCATCGTTGACGACGTAAAGATCCCTTGCTTGACCTTTGCTCTGGCAGCCTCTTCAAACAATTTCACTGACGTCAACGTATCATTGAGCAACATGTCTGACGCAGATTCACCCCAGTTCAAAACGGTGTGAATCACACAATCCTGTCCCTCCAGCCAACCCGGAAACCGAGAAAAATCGGTGATCAGGCCTTTGACTAAGGTCAATCCCTTAAGGTCCTTGAACCCTGTCACCCGCTCTAAATCTCGCGCTAATACCGTGACTTCGTGCCCGTCACGCAACAGTTGCATCACAATATGCGAGCCCAAAAACCCAGTCCCACCAGTCACAAATACGCGCATATGCTCCTCCTTGCTCTATCTTCCATGTTTTTGAAAACATTATATCATATAATTCGCAAAATCTGCAAAACTGGGCGGTCCATTCTCACTCACACGGTACGAGCGCAGACGTGGGCGCGGGCGAGGGCGAGGGCGAGAAGGTAAAAGCATGCTGCTAGCGCAATATGTTGCAAAAATCGAAAATCAGACTGTCGGCTCGATTTTCCTACCAGTTATCGGAGTGACGACCGCTTTTTCCTACCACTCGCGCGGCATTTACTCCTTTTCGCGGCTTTGACTCCTTCCTCACAACCAAATCTGCTTTCGTATTATACAAAATCAATCAAATTTATATGAAAATGTATAGATCCAATCCAGATTTGAGGAAACGGAGTCAAAAGTGGTAGGAAAAATCGTCCGACAGTCCGAAATGGTCAAAAAAAGTCGTTTTCGCCGTTTCAAACAAGGGATCAGCTGGTTCCGGTTCTCTGCTGACCTATTGACCTTTTCCGATAAAAAATATATATTTAAGTAGTCAAAAGAATTGTAATATTAAGTAGAACAAATATGATTAGGAGGGATTTTTATGTTTTGTCCTAAATGCGGAACTAAATTAAGTGATACAGCAAAATTTTGCGGTGGTTGTGGTGCAACTATGGCGCCAAAACCTCAACCTCAACCTATACCTCAACCTACACCTAGGCCAGTCCAGAGCCCGCCGGTTACTCCTCGACCAGTTACTGCAGTTCCACCTCAGCCCGTACCTCAAC
>JBAXOJ010000066.1:0-12501 GCA_037133315.1 Clostridia bacterium | reverse complement strand
GCGCACCGTCTTCAAGAATTCTTCCGGCTCGAGACCTCCCACTTTAATCCAGCAGGTGTCGACGAGAAAGTTTAAATGCTTTGTGTTTTCGACCAGCAGTTCGATGCCCCGCTTTCCGTCAAACACACGACTGACCTCGTGATCATGGTTATGATATGTTAGCACAAGACCATACGGCGCGAGTCGAAGCGCACACGCGTCAAGAAATGCGCACGTTTCCAAAATCCATTCCTTCGTTTCAAACGGCGACCATACGACATCCAGATACTTTGCACCCGAGAACTTTGCATGATCCAGCAGTCCGTCAAAGTCATCCGCCAAATCCTCGAGTTTGATGTGCATCGTCAAGACGCCCAACCCCAACTCGTCGAGTTTCGCCTTTACTTCTTCCCGCGTGTATTGCTTGGTCGCAAGAGATTTCCCTGTTTCGATTGCTTCGTAGCCGATTGCCGCAACCTTTTCTAAAGCACCAAAATAGTCTTCCTTTAATTCGTTTGCTAATATTCCCATCACTAAACCAATCATTTTGAGCACCCCAAATCTCCGTTTTTTGCAACAGGCGCAGGTTGTGCGCATGGATACGTGATTTCAATTGTCTTCCCTTTTTCGCTCGATTCCCAGATACTTTGCAGCACGTCGACAAGGTGACGGGCAAATTCTCCGTTTGCACGAAACACACCGCTTCCGCACAACACACCGCTTCCGCGCAACACGCGTGCCATGTCGACCAGTCCGATCCCTCGACAATTATCGGCATATTGGTGGGTCATGGACAAAGTTTCGACCTCTTTCCCAGCATATTGAACGGTCAAATCGCCTGAAAAATGATTTGGATCATTTGCGACCAGATTTCCCTTTGTCCCATAGACCTCAAACTTCGGCGTGTAATGGATGGTATCACTGCACGTCGTGAAGTGCGCGAGCACGCCGCTTTCGAATTCCAAAACTGCAGTCGATGTGGAGGGAATTTCCAACTCGTATTCCTGATCACCGTAAACTCTTTTATCGTAAAGTTTTTTTGAAATCCCACTCACGCGCGCGACCGGCCCAAATAGGTTCACGAGACTCGCGACATAATATGGTCCCATGTCGAACAACATCCCGCCATGCCGTTTTGTGGCATAGTTCGGATGGTTTGCATTCATACCAATGAACGCATAGGCGTAATATATTTTGCCGCAATCCCCGCGATCTATCAATGCGCGCACCGTTTGCATGCCGGCGCCCATAAATGTATCTGGCGCACAGCCGAGAAGCAAGTTCTTTTGTTGCGCCAATGCGACTAACGTATTTGCTTGCGCTCGACCAAGGGTCAGCGTCTTTTCAGAATAAACGTGTTTCCCAGCTTCCAGTGCTTGCAACGAAGTCTCAAAATGTGCCCAGGAATTGGTCAAATTGAGGACGATTTCGACGGCATCATTTTCTAGCATGTCTTTGTATGAACTTGCATGTGCGCCCTGACACTTTGCCACAGCGGCATTGGTCGCTTCTTCATTCAAATCAGCACACGCAACGATTTGAAGCGTGTCATTGAATTTCTCATTGATATTTGTAATGTAGGTTTTGCTGATTCCCCCACATCCTAAAATTCCGACTCCAACCTTCTTCATGAAAACATCCCCTTATTGCTCTAATGATGGTGTATTTGGACAGTCAAGTGAATCTTTGCGAATTGGGCTTTTCGCCCATCGAATCGCATTTTTAATCACCGTTTGAATATTCTCATTGTAATAGGTAGGATACTCTTCGTGTCCAGGTTGAAAGTAAAAAATCTTTCCATACCCACGATGGAAGCAGCATCCCGAACGGAACACTTCGCCGCCCTTGAACCAACCTAAGAAAACCAGTTCATCTGGCGTCGGAATGTCGAAAATCTCCCCATACATCTCTTCTTGCTGTAATTCAAACTGCAATGGCACGTTCTGCGCAATTGGATGATTCGGTGCAATGCACCAAACACGTTCGCGATCGCCATCGCGCCAGTTTAGCATGCAACTAGTGCCCATCAACTTGACAAACGGTTTACTCAAATGCCCAGAATGCAAGACCACAAGGCCCCTCCCTTTTAGCACCGCATCCGCAACCATCTGGGCGATTTCATCTTTGACTTCACCGTGCGCAATATGCCCCCACCAGACAATGACGTCCGTCTCGTCCAAGATCTCTTGCGTAATGCCATGATTCTCTTCGTCGAGCGTCGCTGTTTTCACTGAAAAATCAGTTTCCTTGCCGAGAAAATCAGCAATTGCAAGGTGTATGCCAAGCGGGTATATTTTCTTTATTTCCTCGTCTTTTTCATGCCGAAACTCATTCCAAACTAATACGTTTAATCCCATTTTCATTCTCCTCTCAAAAACCATAAATACATTATACTCTAAAATTTCTATTGCACAATTGGAAAAAATGAATTAATCTACAAATAGTAAAAACTTTTGATTGGACGGTGACTGAAATGATTGAGGCGAGTGGTGGTAATCTTTTGCAAGCCAAACTTTCTTATGGCATGATTGGCGGCGGGCCAGGCTCTTTTATCGGCGATGTACATCGCAAAGCTGCGGCATTTGATGGGAATTGCATGTTGGTTGCGGGCTGTTTTTCTAATAGTTATGAGAACACGTTACAGACGGGACAATCTCTCGGCATTTCCGAGGATCGCCTATATGAGAACGTATACATGATGGCGCACGCGGAAGCGGCGAGACCAGACGGCATCAAGTTCGTCTCGATTACTTCGCCAAACTACAATCACTATGACGCCGCAAAGGCGTTTCTAGAGCACGGTATCCATGTGGTGTGCGAAAAACCTCTGGTCTTTGAGATTGCGCAGGCGGAGGAACTCATTGCGTTGGCGAAGGCCAAAGACTTGCTATTCTGCGTGATGTACTCCTATTCGGGTAGTCCCATGATGCGGGAAGCACGTGAAATAGTCCGAAGCGGAAAAATCGGCACGGTGTTGACGGTCGTCGGCGAATATGCACAAGGCTGGCTCGCTCAAGCGCTCGAGAAAAGCGACCAAAAACAAGCTTCTTGGCGGACAGACCCTTCTATCGCAGGCATTTCGAACTGCATTGGTGATATTGGCAGCCACATCGAACACACGGTTTCGTTCATCACTGGGCTAAAGATCAAACGCCTTTGCGCGCGGCTAGAAACCATCGGATTAGACCGTCTATTAGACACAAATGCTTCTGTACTCTTGGAATATGAAAATGGCGCGTCTGGGAACTATTGGGCATCGCAGATTGCGATTGGTTGTGACAACCGACTCGTCGTCCGCATTTACGGCACAAAAGGCGCAATTGAATGGTACCAAGAAGACGGCAACTATCTCAAAGTCACCTATCTTGACCAACCGACGCAGATCTTCAGTCGTGGGAATGGTTACTTGTCTCCTGCTGCTGCAAACCGAATCCCTTCCGGTCACCCAGAAGGCTATTATGAAGCGTTTGCCAATGTGTACAACCAGTTTACGCTTGCGCTCAACAAAAAAATCGCAGGTCAGACCCTGACTGCGGCTGACCTGGATTTCCCTGATGGCGACGCAGGATTAGATGGCGTCAAGTTCATCAATGCTTGTGTGGAAAGTTCAAAACAAGATGCGAGTTGGGTTCATCTCGGATTATAATCAGACGTTGATTTTGACAATTTGACTTTTCAGACCCAAGATTTTGCAATACACTTGGATTTCTGCTTCCACGAGTACCTTAGGTACTTTTATCGAAAATTTACCCGAACTTGTGCTTGCTTTCCCTTTATAATTCTTGCCATAAATCTTGACATAAACCATTGCGCCTTTGGTCGCACTACCTTTGATGTAAATATTGTTGACATGAATTGTTTGCAGAACTGGTTTTGCTGGGATTACGGTCTTCGTAACAATTGGACTGGAATACATCGTTGCGGTTTTTCGACTCACTTTCACCTTTGTACCCACTGGGCAAGGTGCCGCCATCGTGACTTTATATTTCCCACCATTTGCCTTCACCCGTTTCGTTTGACTTCCAATTGTCACATAAACGATGCACTCGCCCGCCGCTTTTCCCGAAATGGAAAGTGCTTTGTTTGTGATCACATTTACGGTTGGGGCTTTCGGGACCAGACTTGCAACATGCTTGGTAGGATACCCATACCAAGGGTTTCCAAATCCCGTCTTCCCAGTCAAATAGGTCACTTTAAAATATGGATCACAATTGTCAAAAACGCCAATATACAATGTCGGTGCGTTTCCTAAAAAATAGGCATTTCGCAGAAGAACACAACCCGCAAATGAATAATCCCCTAAAATTTTTATGCCAGCTGTAAAGGAAACACTCCGCAGATTTGCGCACGCATTAAATGCCCCATATTCAACATTCGTAACATTTTTCCCCATGACAACGGACGCGAGATTGATGTTCGCAATGAACGCCCTGTTGCCAATTTTTGTGACTGGATACCCTCCTAATGTTGCAGGAATCGAAAGATCCTCCACCGTCCCCGTGTACTTTGTAATCGTTGCTTTGCCACTCGCGACCGTGTAAGTAAACTTGCCACTTTGCGCCGCAAACACCGTTGGCGTCTCGATCCACACCATCGAACAAACCATCGTTACCACTAACACAATACTACATACTCTTTTCATTGTAATCCCTCCTCGTTTTTAGCTAAAATAATCAACGGTTTCACCGTAGAAGTTCAGATCTAACCCAATTTTCGAAAAAACCAGTTCCGTATCGGTCCCATCAATGATGCCGTCGAGATTCAAATCAATAGCTGGATTGTATCCAACATCGCCATATGTATTTCCGATTCCATCGAATATGAGTTCTGTATCGGACCCATCGATTTGCGCGTCAACAAATACATCCCCAGCAATTAAGGTTTTTTCGCCTAAGTTGAGATGCGCACCCATGACGAAAACAGGAATCAATCTGAATAAATAGCCGTTCCTTGAAATTTCAAACAGATATTTTCCGTCTTCAAGATTCGAACAGGTTGCCGTTTGTGATGTCGGATCCACAAACTGGGTCGCAAGAATCTGTTCAGACAAATAGGAATCTCGTACGTTCACTTTTACGGCACTTGCCTGATTGATGGATGTATCATAGATTGCATCCCCCGTGTTGACTAGTGCAGGTGCATCAGGACATTGCAAAGTGACCTCGTGCCCTTTTGAAAAACCATCCCGAATGTAGCGATTGACTGAATAGGCAGTAAGTTCGTCTGGCCAAGTGCCGACGGGACGATGTAACACCGCAACCGTAAAGTCTTCGTATGTATTTCCAAGGCCAGTGGATGTTATGTAGGATGCAACGGAACGGGTTGGGTCATTCCAATCCGGCTCATTCATTTCTCCCATTCCATTTGGCCAGTTATATTGAATGTTGTCGATGTAGTTTACAGTCGTCTTTTCTAGAATGCCAAAGACACTGCCTGCAGGCGTCTTCAGCGTAGAAACGATATTGTTCTGCAAGGTCACCGAGGAATCCCCTAAATTCTCTAAGTTAATCCCCCATGCGCAGTTTGTCTGTGGCCAAGAACCGTCACCAGGAATTTGCGGACGACCTTCCATGATTACGTTATTTCGCGCAAGACTCACGACTTCTGTAGCAAGATTTGGCGCTGCATGGTATCCAAACACCATGCTGACATTGTTTTGCACCATGAGATTGTCCTCCACCAAGCCTCCAGGACGGCACATGATGCCATAACTTGAACCGCTCGCTACGATATTCCCCCGAATCACCAGGTTTTCGGAACGCGTCGTAGTGTTGATATACATATTGTGGTTGAACATGTTTGCCAAAGAATCAGAAAAAGCCTCGCTCCAGCCATTGTGCACAAATGCGTTTTCCTCAATCAATAACCCTGCCACGTTGTCTGTGTAAATACCAGAAGGTCTCGAAGAATTATTCGTGGTGCTTCCTCGCCAATAACTTTCAGAAATCATACTTCTTCTGACCCGCATGTCTTTGTATGGATAGATGTCAGTTCCTTGGAATACAATTTCAAAAAAGGAAAGTTTACAATCTTCAATCAAAATATCTTCTCCGCCGATCTGCGAAATATACCGGAATGCAGAGCCTACATCTGCTGCGCTGTTGTATCTTGGGTCAGCAGGATCGGCTAGATAATTATTCAAATGCAAGCCAACAAAACGCTGATGATATACTCGGCCATAAATATGATTGACAAAACTATCGTTCAAATCGAGTCTAGGCCTCGCCCCGCTTGCGCCATAATAGGTGACAACGATTGGTTCCGTTTCACTGCGTCCGCTTTTGAAATCCCCAAGGCCTTGAGTCGTCCAAGCCTCCCCACGTTTCAATAGAATCCAATCTGGATAACCAGTACGTACCATCGTGGCCGCTTTCGTAAGCGTTTTCACTGGCAACGCTTGCGTGCCTGGGTTCGTGTCATCCCCTGAATCGTTGCTTACGTATACCATGATAGAATCTGAAGAAGGTTGCAATGATGTAAAACCGGTTTTGGTATTGATCAGCGCAGGTCGATGATCCGTTGATTGAAAACTGTTGCATTGAATTTGGTTCCCATTCTTCTCAGCAATTAATTTGAAACTCACCATTTTGCCGACATGGGAACGGACGTACTTTGTGACGTCAAATTCAAAGAATGTTCCGCTCGCATCGACTGTGGCACGAGCAAGTTCGTTCGTGGAAACGGCAGGTGCAGTATTGAAATTGAGCGTACCTTGCATCCAGGTATCGTCATCCACACCATAGATGCTGACACTCGTTGGTTTTGAAGGATTTTCTAACCGATTGCAATACAGTCTAACGACTGATTTGCCGATTTCTTCCGCTTTATGAAGATTAAACTTCAGATAAGTTGTATTGGTTTCCGCAACGTTAGAACTGCGGATCATCAAATCACTGGAAAACCCGTAATTTGCCTGAGGCGCATTTGCGTTCGTGTAAGCGTCGTGTAGACCGACAGGAATAGGCGTTGCTGGAACAGGAGGAATGATCTCTATGCGAGGCACATAACTACCAGAATCACGCGAATAAAAGGACCCCGCGATTGTGTTTGATACGAGAACAAATGTAACCAAAGCATTTTCGTGCGTTTGCGCATAGGTTGAGATGTCGAATGTGAGATAGCCCAAACTGGTAGCGGACGCTGTGGTGATTAAGTTGCCAGTCGTAGGATGATTTTGAAAGGTGACACCCATTTCTGTCCATGATTGATCCGTCGATTCATAGAGAGAAAAAGTTGCAGGCAAGGGACTGCCAGCATAGAGATAAAGTTTAAGTGAGACCAAACTGCCTGGTAGGACTGCGCCAAATTGAAATTTGAGATACGATAGATTCACATTTGGCCTTGCTGCTAGATTTCCAGCAGTGCCATTGTTAGTCGTCACTCCCATAGAATACGTATACGTATCACCAATGGGTTTCAACTTAAAGCGATTGTCTGGTGTCGGGCGTGCAGTAGGTACCACAGTGGGCGTCAGCGACGGTGTTGCAGTTGCATCCGTTGAAGCCCCTATGACCGAATTGTAAGTAGTCCCAATCTTCAATTCATCCAAGGCATCCAGAAATCCAGATGAAAAATTCACCTTGCTGAAAATAAGCCGATAATCCAGATTTGCGCCGTCGATCATGGCATCAGGCATCCCTGGTTCCGTGCCGAGCGAAGGGTTCAGATACAAACTAACTTTATGGGATGTCGTGACAGGCAGTCCGAAGTCATATGTCCCGTTCAGTGGCACAGCAGACTCAGGGGTGTTGTCACCAAATTCAACTTTGAGCACCACAAGCACGACTTCGTTATTTGTAATTCGTTTTGTCGTTGGCACATAAAAATCCTTGACTAAATTGCCAACAGACCCAACATTGTCTTTCACACTCAGGTGTAACGACCATAATTTGTTGCCATCCGCATCCTTCGCAGCTGCGTTGCGAAACATCCCGATTTCAAGTGCCGTCATGTTTTTCACGCCAGTATACGAAGCATTTGTGAGTTGCAGACTCCGGTCCTCGTTTTCCGCATTGTTGGAGTATCGCATGAGATAAGAAAGATAGACCGTTTTTTTTGCGCCATATAATCCAACGTTGGTAGAGGACACTGGAACGACATTGGTTGAAAGCGATGATACGAGTCCCGCATTTTTGATTGGCACATTATTTGCATCGCCAAAGGTCGTCAATAACGAACGGCTAAACCCGCCGTTATAACCTGGCATAATGTAGGATGTGGTCGGATTGATTCCCGGATAAGAAACCTTCGGATCAATATTATAAATAGCACCGCGTGTAGGACTGTTTTGCGTGAGCATCGCATTGACTGGGAAACCGGTCGCATTGGTCATGAGCGTCGATGGCCCACCAGAAATATTGTAGAATGCAGGACTTTGTGTCGGAAGCGAAAAATCTTCATAAAACAACAAACCCTCTTCTGCAGCCAAAACGCGCGCGATTGGGATTAATGTGAGTGTTGATAAAAAGATTGTAACAACAATAAGGATACTTAATATTCGTTTCATAAATCCTCCGCTTGATCTAAAAAAATCGGATTACTCCATGCTTTTTTCCCCAGTGCATCGACGATTTCAACACGCACGTAGGTTTCCGTCCCACGCAGTTTGTGTTGCGCCTCTGTGAGTGGCGTATCCTTTGCAAAACAGCTGTGTCCATGCGTGTCATACATGACAAAATTGATTCTACTCGCTGGCGAACATGACACAAATACCGTCTGGTTTTCTACATAAAAATCGACTAGTTCCGGCCCCGCAGAAGCATAAAAATGGCCCGTTTGAATTGCCTCTGCAATTGCAGAAACGGTAAGTGCCTGCGCCTTTACCATAATCCAACCGCCAAATTTATCTTGTTCCACATGCGTATCATCAACTCCAAACCCCCAAACCGGTCTGCCTCGGCGAAGCAACGAATCCCAATACACTTCACTCAAACCATCATTTGACTCCATGTCGCAATTATGATTATACACCTCAACCCCAGTCAATCCTTCCAGTGCGATGATGTCACTCAATTCGTTTCGCGACCAAATGGGATGCGCTAAAAAGACGATGTTCCCGTGTGATTTCATTTCATCAATAAGTTGCTGTACCGTCTCCATTCCTTGCCATGCGAGCTTCTCGATGTGCTCACCTGGCGCATAAGGGGCCCCGCCGTCCGCTCCTTCAAATCCAATCAAATGAAATACTTTAAATGTCTCCCCCGTCACAAACACATCTCGTTCAACTCCTGGAATCAATAAGAAATCATCAGGAAGTGCATACGCAGTTGTGCCATATACATTGTGATCCGTCAACGATAAAAAGTCATAACCCCTATCACGATACTGTCGAATGCGTTCCTCTGGACTTTCCCTCCCATCCGAAAGCGTGGAATGGCAATGTAAATTCCCTTTAAACCATTTCCTGGTCAATTGTCGGTCCAACCACTGCGCCACGCCATTTTCTGCGTTCGTTCCGATAACCGCGGTCGCCGCTGCTTTTACTTCCTCACGTGCATTTCCCACTGCGTAACGTTCGTCGCTAGCGCGAAACATCGGGATATCATTATAGTTATCTCCAAAACTAATGACTTTTTCAAAGCCAAACGCTTTTTTCAAAAACTGCACGGCACTCTCCTTCGAGGCGTTTCCTTTAAACACTTCAAGAAACCAAATTTCCTCCATCCAAATCGTATCCGAGTAAACATCCCGATAAAACTCTACTTGTACGCCTTCTATGTGCTGCAATGCTTTTGCAACCGCGTCGAGCGCCTCTTTTGGCCCAAGCGTGGAGAAATATACAGACTCATTTTGACACGTTTCTTTTAATGATTTCGTCTCATGAAATCCCTTGCCGTAACGCATCTTGCGCAAGTCGATGTAGCGCTGCATCAGGTTTGTAATCGGCGGTTCAAAATAAGTCGACATGCTATCATCATGGATGGTATACATGAGGGGCGAAAGCCCATACTTTTGAAACGTTTCGATGATTTCGACCGCTTTCGAATGATCTAAATTTTCAGTACGAATGTATTTTTTTGTGTTGGCGTCATAAATAGCTGCGCCATTCATCAACACAATCGGTAGCTTGATGTTCACGGGAGTGAGAATTTGTGCGGTGGTCGCAAGTGTCCGCGCGGTCGCAACGGTGAACTGGACGCCCTCACGGAAAAGACGATTGAGGACTTGTGCCGTTTCAACAGAAATTTCTGCGTCCGGATTGAGCAGAGTGCCATCTAAGTCAGAAATATACAGTGTTTTCATAGGCTTACTTCCTTTTGATTGATTTGAATTGATTATATCATAATTAGCAAAATCCTACCCGAAAACTTTTCAAATATGCTATAATCAACGAGGTTTAAATTTTCGAAGAAGGTGCCTCAGTGAAATATGATTTTCTAAACGTCGTCATCCAAATATTGACCCTCAATGTCTACATCTTGATTGGCTATTTTGCGCGCAAACGCGAACTTCTCTCAAGCCAGGGCTCGGCTGACCTTTCAAAGCTACTGATCAACATCATCATGCCACTTTTCATTTTCAATGCCTTCCGGATTGAATACAATCCTTCTTACTTGAACACGATGATCGCGATGGCACTCATGGTGCTTCTCTATCTCGTCGTTTCCTTGCTCCTTGGTAAATTTTTTGCTGGCCGTTTCACAAAAACGCCTGTTGACAACCGCACTTTCGTCTATAATACGGTCTTCGGCAACGTCGCTTTTCTGGCTTTCCCCATTATCATTTCGATTTTCAAGGGACAACCTGAGGCCATCTTTTTTGCCTCCTTATTCACACTCGTGCAAAACCTCTTCCAATGGACGGTCGGCGTCAATCTAATCAAACCTCAAAAGAACGTATTCGCAAGCATCCGTAATATGTTTCAACCGATGCTCATTGCCATTCTCATCGGACTGGTCTTTTATTTCTTTCGCATCACCCTGCCAAGCCCAGTCATTGATATCTCAAATTCACTCGGCAACATGGCGATCCCAATTGCACTCATCGTGACCGGGTCCACTCTCGTTGGGTTCAAATTCTCTGACATTATCGGCAACAAGACGGTGCAAGCAGCCGCCTTGTTAAAGACATTTATTTTCCCATTGGTTTTTGTAATTATTTTATTTTTTCTGCCGCTCTCCATCCTCGGCGAGAAAATGGCTTTCATGCTCCGCACGATTATCGTCATTCAGGTGGCGGGACCTCTGCAAGCTTCTTCCACAGCCTTCATCAAAAATTTCGGAGGCAACGACGACATGACCGCACGCATCGTGTTTTTGTCCACGCTGTATTGTCTGGTGTCGATTCCATTATTTTTATTTTTGTCGGGGATTTCGTCTCCGATTTAATTCTGTGGTGCTCATTTACAATTATTTTTTTTAAAAGACAAAAGTGTATAAAATAACTCGAAATTTTCGATTCTTGTAGCTGAATTCACGGTAAATATGCTCGTATGGCGGTCAAATTTATACACTTTTTGTTAATAAAAATTAAAATTGTAAAAATACCTCTTGAAACGGCTGAATCAGCTGATTTCTAAGCTGGAATTTATACACTTATTGCTTTAGAAAAAATTATTAGTAAATCATGCACCTTAATCCGGCGGCATGTCCTGCATCAGTTGCCAACGGATCCCGAATTGATCGGTCAATAAGCTATAGCATTTGCTAAAGAACGTCGTCTGTGGCGCCATTTCAACCTCCGCCCCTTCTTTCAATCTGTCAAATCTCATTCTCACTTCTTCTTCTGTATCAAACGTCGCCGTGAGCGTCACATTATTCCCTACCGAAAAAGGCATTTCATCCGTCACATCCGAAATCATCAAGCCGAACCCACCCAAATAGATGCTCGAATGCATGACAAGTTCCTTCGTTTCTTCCGTCATCGGAAACGTTTCGGCCCCTGGCATCTCTTTATAAAGCATGATGTATGGCTTTTCCGTGTCAAACACCTTTTGATAAAAACCAAGTACTGCCTTGCTGTTGCCTTTGAAATTCAAATAAACTGAAATGTTCATTTTGGTGAACCTCCGTCCTTAAAATTATTTTACAACCACCTTACATCTCGCACTCTTCTTGCCGTCAATCGTGACGACTGTAACGTATGCAGTGCCCATTTTGACTCCCCTTACCATGCCAGTGGAACTGACCGTGACGATTGCTTTATTGCTTGATTTCCAAGTGACTTTTTGATTGCTGGCGTTGGTCGGATATACCGTTGAAACCAACTTATAGGTTTTGCCTTTCTTGATCTGCAGACTCGTCTTGTTGAGTTTCACACTTGTGACAGGTTGTTGCACCGTGACTTTGCAAGTAGCCTTTTTTCCATTCTTTGTTGTCACTGTAATCGTCGTTGTTCCTGGGAATCTAGCTGTCACCTTTCCTGTTTGAGAAATTGTCGCGATTTTGGTATTACTTGATTTCCAGATTACCGCCTTGTCGGACGCATTGGATGGAAGCACCGTTGCAGTGAGTTGTTTTGACTGATTTACCTTGATTGTTGCCGACGTCGCGCTGATGGTTACACTTGTGACTTGTATGATTT
>JBAXOJ010000065.1:0-12536 GCA_037133315.1 Clostridia bacterium | reverse complement strand
TTCGGACTGTCGGGCGTTTTTTCCTACCACTTTTGACTTCCGTTTGCTCAAATCCGCGTTGGATTTATACTTTTTTACAAAAATAAATTGATTTTGGATAACTCGAAGGCGGATTTGAATGGTTGAAAGGGGTCGCCCAAGCGAAAATGAGCCAATAGCACGCGGGGTGGTAGGAAATAGCGTTCGTCAGTCCGGTTTGTGGTAGGAAAATCGGCCCGACAGTCCGATTTGATCATTTTCGCCGCCGCGAGGCGCGTGACGCCCAAATCTGCGCCAGCGGCATGCCCCTACCTTCTCGCCCTTTGCCCTCCGCCTTCGCCCTTCGCCCTTCGCCTTTGAACTTTGACTATTTGAAAAAAAGTCTTGACATTGATTTTTCACTGGTTTATAATGAATTAAATTCATAAGCAAAGACGATGAAGGAAACTGTTTTATTTTTAAGGATTTCAGAGAGCTGCTGGTTGGTGCGAAGCAGTATCGGGAATATAAGACACATCATTCTGGAGTTGCCGTTCCGAAAGAATACATTTTAGTAGGGACTGGACGAATCGCCGCGTTAAGGTAGGAGCCTTGTTAGAGGCTAAAGAGGGTCCAAGACAGAGATGTCTGGACTGAAAAAGGGTGGTACCACGGAAGCATTTGCGCTTATCGTCCCTACAGGATAAAACCTGTGGGATGATGAGCTTTTTTAGTATATAATGGTGTTGCAAAAGAAACGAGGTGGCAAGATGAAAACGATTAAAGGGACGAATGGTGCGGCGGCGCAGGCGAAGCGCATGACGGGCGCGGAGGCGATGCACGCATGCCTAAAGCTGGAAGGTGTCAGCGTTGTGTTTGGGTATCCAGGCGCGGCGATTTGCCCGTTCTACGATTTGCTTGACGCGCACAAGCTGCGCCACATTCTGGTGCGGCAAGAGCAGAACGCGGGGCACGCGGCAAACGGCTACGCACAAGCGTCTGGCAAAGTCGGCGTCTGTGTCGTGACTTCTGGGCCGGGTGCGACTAACCTCATCACTGCAATCGCCACGGCATACATGGATTCCATTCCGCTGGTTGCCATCACGGGGCAGGTCACGACCGGGCTCATCGGGAGCGACGTGTTTCAAGAAGTCGACATTACGGGCGCATGCGAGCCGTTTTGCAAATATAGTTATCTAATCACCGATGTCAAGGACATTCCCCGCGTCTTCAAAGAGGCGTTTTACATTGCGCGATCGGGGCGGCCAGGTCCGGTGCTCATCGACATTCCGATGGACGTGCAGTTGCACGAACTGGATTTTGTGTGGCCCGAAGCGGTCCAAATCCGAGGCTACAAGCCAAATGTGAAGGGCAACTCGCGGCAGATCAAACTGGCGGCCGAGGTTCTTTCGCAAGCGAAAACGCCGGTCATCGTGGCTGGTGGGGGCGTTCATCTTGCGGGCGCCAGAGACCAGCTGCGCGACCTTGCGGAGCAATGCGGCATCCCAGTAGCAAACACCATGATGGGCATTGGTGTGCTGGACGATGACAATCCGTATAAACTTGGAATGATTGGCACGCACGGGACGTTTTTGGCGAACAATGCCTTACATAAAGCGGATGTGGTGCTGCTCGTTGGCGCACGTGTTGGCGACCGGGCGGTCGCAAAGCCGGGGCAGTTGGCCAGCAGAGCAAAGATTATTCACATTGATATCGATCCTGCCGAAATCGGCAAGAATATGGAAGCGCATGTGCCGATTGTTGGCGATGCCAAAGCGATTTTGGAAGAACTGTGCACACGGTTGCAGCCGATCAAAGGCAATTATGAAGTGATGTGTGCGGCGGACGAAAAGCCAAGACTGCGCAAGGCCGTGGAGGAACAAGAGAAAGATCCCAACTTTATCGAACCGCGGGCATTCGTCAGGATGCTGTCGCAGACGATGAAACCCGGATCCATTATCACCTCGGACGTCGGACAGAATCAAATTTGGACCGCGAATGCGTATGCCGTCAAGCAAGGCAGACTGCTCACGTCAGGTGGGATGGGCACGATGGGATTTGGCATTCCGTCGGCGGTCGGCGCGAAGACCGCGTGTCCAGAAAAGGACGTTGTGGCAATTTGCGGGGACGGGTCGTTCCAAATGAGCATGAACGAACTCGCGACCATCATGCAGCACGACATCAAGGTGAAAATCGTTCTCATGAATAACCACAATCTCGGCATGGTACGCGAACTGCAGAATAAACTCTATCACAAGCATTTGTCGCAGGTTTCGTTGGCGGGGAGCCCGGATTTTATCAAACTAGCCGAGGCATTTGGAATCCATGGCGAACGAATTGAGCACATGCAAGACGCCCAGGCAGCAATTGATCGCATGCTCGCGAGTGCGGGGCCGTACTTGCTGGAATGTCAGGTAGATCCTGACGAACCGACACCATAAGGGGGGGTTGAATCAGATGAAACAGACATTATCAGTACTTGTGGAAAATAAGCCAGGTGTGTTGTCGAAGGTTTCGGGGTTGTTTAGCCGACGCGGATTCAACATTTACAGCCTTGCGGTGGGCGTGACCGAGGATGAAAGTGTCTCGCGTATGACCATCGTGGTGGACGGCGACGAAGTGGTAGTGGAGCAGGTGGTCAAGCAACTCAACAAACTCATCGATGTCATCAAAGTCAAGGAACTCGATGAAAACACCTATCTCACGCGGGAGTTGGCGCTCATCAAAGTGCGGGCGAATGCCCAGACGCGAAACGAAATCGTCCAAATCGCGCAATTGTATGATTGCAAGATCTCCGATGTTTCGCCGACGGCGATGATTCTTGAGACCAGCGGGACGACCGACAAGATTGATGCACTGGAGATTATGCTGAAGCAATATGGCGTCCTTGAGACGATGCGAACGGGCGCAGTGGCGCTGGAAAAAGGAAAGGAGACGATTTAATTGAAGAAACATGTCGAAATTTTTGACACCTCACTCAGAGACGGAGCGCAGACATCGGGGATTTCCTACACAGTCGAAGACAAACTGAAGATTGTGAAAATGCTGGATGCGTTTGGGGTCGATTACATCGAGGGTGGAAATCCTGGCTCCAATCCGAAGGACATCGAATTTTATCAGCGGGCCAACGCGCTAGGGTTGAAGCATGCCAAGATGGTTGCGTTTGGTGCGACGAGAAGGCCAGGCAAGACAGCGGCGGAAGACCCAAATCTGGTTTCGTTGCTCTCCGCAAACACAAGTGCGGTCGCGATTTTCGGGAAGAGCTGGCTGCTCCACGTGGAGAAGGTGTTGGGCACAACGGCGGAAGAAAACCTGGCGATGATTGCGGATACGGTCCGTTTCTGCAAAGAAAGCGGGCGCGAAGTGATTTTTGACGCAGAGCATTTCTTCGACGGCTATGCCGATAACGCCGACTATGCGTTGCAAGTGTTGAAGACCGCGAAAGAAGCTGGCGCGGACTGCGTGTGCCTGTGTGATACCAACGGCGGGATGACGCCAGATCGCATCGGCGAGATAGTGACGCGCGTCTGTGAAGTGGTTGGCGGACGTGTGGGCATTCATACGCACAACGACAACGGCATGGCGACAGCGAATTCCACCATGGCGGTCAAAGCCGGGGCATCCCAGGTGCAGGGCACGATTTGCGGCGTGGGCGAGCGTTGTGGGAATGATAATATCTGCACGATTGTGCCGAATTTACAAATCAAACTAGGTTACGATTGCGTGCCACCAGAATGCCTGGCCACCATGACGACCCTCGCAAGAGAGTTTTGTGAAGTGGCGAACCTCACCTTTGATGAAAAGCTTCCTTTCGTCGGTGGATACGCGTTTTCGCATAAGGCGGGGATGCATATCGATGGCGTTTCAAAGATTTCTTCGTCCTACGAACACGTACCGCCCGAATCGGTCGGCAATGTGCGGCAACTGTTGATGTCTGAGATGTCAGGTAGAAGCGCGTTGCTGGAAAAACTCAAGGACATCGACCCGGAACTACAGAAGACGTCCCCCGAAACGACCAAGATTCTTGCCGCTTTGAAGGACTTGGAGCATCAGGGATACCAGTTTGAAAGCGCGACCGCCTCACTCGAGATTGCGATTGCAAAGGTGTTGGGACAGAAGAAGACGTTTTTTGAACTGAAATATTTTAAAGTGATGATCAACGAACCAGGCAATGACGGGCAAAGTTCTTCTGCCCTCATTAAAATCATGGTGGACGACAATGAAGAGATTTCTGCGGCAGAGGGCGACGGCCCAGTCAATGCGCTGGATATGGCACTCCGCAAAGCCTTGAACCGCTTTTATCCTGAGATTTCTGAAATCAAACTCACCGACTACAAGGTACGTGTCCTCGATTCGGATGCCGCCACGGCAGCAAGGGTGCGCGTCTTCATTGAATCGACGGACGGCAAACGCGTGTGGAACACGATTGGCGTTTCGACCGATATTATAGAAGCAAGTTGGATCGCACTGACCGATTCGATGGAATACAAGCTCATGATTGAACGCGGGTTCATGCAACAAAACTAATTTTGAGGGCACAGCCCAGAAGGAGATAGAACAATGGGAATGACAATGACACAAAAGATCTTAGCAGCACATGCGGGTCTGGAAAAGGTGGAAGTAGGGCAGCTGATTATGGCAAATGTGGATTTGGTGTTGGGCAACGACATCACCGCACCAGTGGCCATCAATGAGTTTGAGAAAATCGGGGTAGACAAGGTGTTTGACCGGACGAAAATCGCATTGATTCCGGACCATTTTACCCCATGCAAAGACATCCAGTCGGCGGAGCAAGTCAATGTACTGAGAAAGTTTGCACGCAAACACGACATCGTGCACTTTTACGAAATGGGACGCGTCGGCGTAGAGCATGCGTTGATTCCTGAAATCGGCCTTGCGGTGCCAGGCGACTTAATCATCGGTGCCGATTCGCACACTTGTACGTACGGAGCGTTGGGCGCTTTTTCGACAGGCGTCGGTAGCACAGACATGGCAGCAGCCATGGCGACAGGCAAAGCCTGGTTCAAGGTGCCAGCGGCGATCAAGTTCAATTTAACTGGGACCTTCAACAAATACGTCAGCGGCAAAGACTTGATTCTGTACATCATCGGAAAAATTGGCGTGGACGGTGCGCGTTACATGTCAATGGAGTTTGTCGGCGACGGCGTGTCCGCAATGACAGTGGACGATCGACTTGCTGCCGCAAACATGGCCATCGAGGCCGGTGGAAAGAATGGTATCTTCGAAGTCGACGAGCAAACGCTCGAATATGTAAAAGAGCATTCCACAAGAAGTTATACTGTGTTTGCACCAGACAGCGATGCGGAATACGCCATGGAAATGGACATTGATTTATCGACACTCGAGCAACAAGTGGCATTCCCACACTTGCCGTCAAACACAAGAACCATCAGCAATGTGGGCAACGTGAAAATCGACCAAGTTGTCATCGGCTCTTGCACAAACGGCAGACTGTCTGACATGAGGGAAGCGGCTGACATTTTGAAAGGCCGGACGATTCATCCAGACGTGCGTTGCATCGTGATCCCTGCCACCCAAAAGATTTGGCAGGAAGCCATGAACGAAGGGCTGTTTGACATTTTCGTCAATGCAGGCGCCGTCGTGAGCACACCGACCTGTGGACCTTGCCTCGGCGGGCACATGGGCATCTTAGCCAAAGGCGAACGTGCCGTGGCCACAACCAACCGCAACTTTGTCGGCAGAATGGGACATGTGGAAAGTGAAGTATACCTTTCCAACCCCGCAGTAGCAGCAGCATCGGCAGTCCTAGGCAGAATCGCAGGACCAGACGAATTAGAAGGAGGACGTTAACATGGCTAGAGTATTCAAATACGGAGATAACGTTGACACAGACGTCATCATCCCAGCAAGATATTTGACCACATCTGTGGCAGCGGAACTTGCACTGCATTGTATGGAAGACATCGACAAGGATTTTGTGAAAAATGTCAAAAAAGGCGACGTCATCGTGGCAGGCAAAAACTTCGGTTGCGGGTCTTCCCGCGAACACGCGCCGCTTGCCATCAAAGAAGCGGGTATTTCCTGTGTCATCGCAGAAAACTTTGCACGCATTTTTTATCGCAACGCGATCAACATCGGGCTGCCCATCCTGGAATGTCCGGAGGCAGCACAGGCCATCGCGGATGGCTCGCAAGTGGAACTGGATTTGTTTGCCGGAACCATTCAAGACATGACTTCAGGCAAAGTATTTAAAGCAGTTCCATTCCCAGAATTCATGAAAGAATTGATCGCAAAAGACGGTCTCATCGGCTATGTTAAAGGAGAAAATGCGAAATGAAAAAGATAGCAGTCATTAAAGGGGACGGCATTGGTCCAGAAATTATTGCAGAAGCGCAAAAAGTGCTCACAGCATTGACGGCAAAGACCGGTGCAAAATTTGAATATGTCGAGGTATTGATGGGCGGAGTCGCGATTGATGCGACTGGCGTGCCGTTACCGGAAGCGACTGTGGAAATTTGCAAACAGGCGGATGCAGTCCTTTTGGGCGCAGTCGGCGGAACAAAGTGGGATACCTTGCCGGGTCACCTCAGACCAGAAGCAGGGCTGCTTGGCCTCCGCAAGGCGCTTGGACTATACGCAAATTTAAGACCTGCAGTCATCCACGAGGCTCTGATTGACGCATCGACGTTGAAACCAGAAGTGGTGCGTGGCGTAGACATCATGGCGTTGCGTGAACTTACGGGCGGTGTTTATTTCGGCGAACGCGGTCGCGGCACAGAAGAGACGGGCGAAGCGTTTGCGTATGATACGGACAAATACAACACCACTGAAATTGAGCGCATAGCGCGCAGTGCATTTGAGATTGCAATGAAACGCGGCAAAAAACTTTGCTCCGTAGACAAGGCAAACGTCCTTGAAAGTTCTAGACTCTGGCGTGAAACGGTCATCGAACTTTCTGCGGAATACCCAACGGTCGAACTTTCTCACATGTATGTCGACAACGCGGCCATGCAGTTAATCCGCAATCCGCTGCAGTTTGATGTCATCGTGACGTCGAATTTGTTTGGCGACATTTTGTCAGATGAAGCGTCCATGCTCACGGGATCCATCGGCATGTTGCCGTCAGCCAGTCTTGGAAAGCCAGGAACGCCAGGCATGTACGAGCCGATTCATGGTTCCGCGCCTGACATTGCAGGCATGAATCTCGCTAATCCGTTGGGCACCATTCTTTCGGTGGCGATGATGTTGCGCTATTCGCTGGGGATGGAAAAAGAAGCGAAGATGATTGAAGCGGCTGTGACGAAAGTCCTAGAAGACGGATACCGGACCAAAGACATTGCGACGGTTGGTGGAGATTTCAAAATCGTCGGGACCGTAGAAATGGGAACGCTGGTGGCAGAGAGGGTTTGACAAAGTCACGATTATACAAAATATTAGGTATATCGTAAATTAGTAAATCGTACATTACCTAATTAACGGGAGGGGTACACATGAAAGAGAACAAAATGCACAGCAACACAATCAAAGACGGCGCAGTGCGCGCACCACACAGATCGCTTTTGTATGCGCTGGGATTATCTGAGGCAGAAATGAAGCGGCCGTTTGTCGGCATTGTCAATTCATACAACGACTTCATTCCAGGGCACAAGCACCTGCGTGAAATCGCAGAATGCGTCAAAGCGGGCGTGCGATATGGTGGTGGGGTGCCGTTTGAGTTCTCGACGATTGGTGTTTGCGATGGCATCGCGATGAATCATCAAGGGATGAAGTATTCGCTTTCGAGCCGCGAGCTGATCACGGATTCGATTGAAATCATGATCCGTGCCCATCCGGTTGACGCACTGGTGTTCATTCCGAATTGTGACAAAATCGTTCCTGCCATGATGATGGCGGCGGCGCGACTCAATTTGCCGTGCATTTTTGTGAGCGGTGGGCCGATGCTTGCGGGCAGATATAATGGAAAAAGAATTGGTTTGAGCGATATGTTTGAGGCCGTTGGCGCGCATGCGCAGGGGAACCTCAGCGATGAAGAACTGACTTGCATGGAAAAATCGGCGTGCCCGACCTGCGGTTCGTGTTCTGGCATGTATACTGCCAATTCGATGAACTGTCTGAGCGAGGCGCTGGGGCTTTCGTTGGCCGGTAACGGCACCATTCCAGCCGTCTTCGCGGAACGCAGAGCCCTTGCCACCACAGCTGGGGAGCAAGTCATGCGGTTGTACGAGCGACAGATTAAGGCGCTCGACATCCTGACTTTTGACGCCTTCGAAAACGCGATTCGCTCCGACATGGCGCTGGGTTGCTCGACAAATACGGTACTGCATCTAGCAGCCATAGCGTATGAGGCAGGCATTGATTTTAGTCTGAAACATGTGGACGAAATCGGTAAGACGACGCCACAACTTTGCAAATTAAATCCGGCAAGTGAAGATTTTATTGAAGACTTGAACTTGGTTGGCGGTATCCCGGCGATGTTGGCAGAACTTGCGAAAAAGAATTTATTGAAACTGGATACCATGACCGTAGACGGTGACACCATGGGGGCGCGTTTGAAAAAGGCACGCCCGGCGGACGGAAAAATCATCCGCACCATTGACAATCCACATCGCAAAGACGGCGGCATTGCTGTCCTCTGGGGCAATTTGGCGGAAGACGGCTGCGTGGTCAAGCAGGGTGCAGTAGCACCTGAAATGATGGTGCATACCGGACCCGCAAAAGTATACAACAGTGAAGAAGAGGCAAGTGCAGGGATATCGGCTGGAGAAGTGGTGGCCGGCGACATTGTGGTCATCCGCTTTGAAGGGCCAAAAGGTGGGCCTGGGATGCGCGAGATGTTGGCGCCAACCGCGACGATTGCGGGCATGGGGCTGGCTTCTTCCGTCGGACTCATCACGGACGGGCGGTTCTCTGGCGCGACCCGTGGCGCATGCATCGGGCATGTTTCCCCAGAAGCAGCGGCGGGTGGACTGATTGGGCTCGTGGAGAACGGGGACATCATCGCGATTGACATTCCGAACCGTTCGCTGGAGTTGCAAGTCGGGCACGACGAAATCGTCAAACGCAGAGCGGCTTCGCCCGGAGCGCCGTGCCGCAATTTAAAAGGCTATATTGCCCGCTATGCGGAAAACGTCACATCAGGCGCAAACGGTGCAGTATTTGAGAGGATGAGATAAATGAACGGTGCAGACGTAGTAGTCAAGTTCATGAAAAGCAAAGGCGTGGAATATGTGTTTGGATATCCAGGCGGACCGGTATTGCATCTTTATGATGCAGTGTATCGACACGACCTGAACCATATCCTGACACGCCATGAGCAGGGCGCAGTCCATGCTGCCGAAGGCTATGCCAAGGCGACGGGCCGCGTGGGCGTGTGTTTTGCCACGTCAGGTCCGGGCGCAACCAACCTGGTCACGGGGCTCGCGGATGCGATGCTGGATTCTGTGCCGGTTATGGCGGTCACAGGGCAGGTTGCTACCGCTGTGATTGGGCACGACGCCTTCCAGGAAGCGGACATCCTCGGCATCACAATGCCAATTACGAAAAACAACTATTTAGTTAGGAAGAAAGAGATGCTACTCGAGATTCTCGAGGATGCTTGGCAGACCGCGCTGGAAGGGCGTCCGGGCCCCGTCCTGGTCGACATTCCGAAGGACGTGTCGATGGCGCAATTTGATGAGGACATCGACTTCGAGGCGGCGGCGCACAAGGCCGCACAACACTGGGCGGAGAAGCATGCGCGCACCCATCATTATGAAGTGGCGGCGCAGCTTGCAAGCATCGCGGAGGCGTTGAAGACGGCGCACCGTCCGATGATCCTTGCGGGTGGCGGCGTGACGTTGTCGGAAGGTGCAGGAGCTTTGCTTTCGACCTTTATCGAAAAGTCAGGCATCCCAGTCGGCATCACCTTGATGGCGAAAGGCGCGCTCGTACCAAGTGACCGCATTTCGCTTGGGATGTGTGGTATGCACGGCACCCCCGTTGCAAATACGGCACTCTCCAAGTGCGACTTGCTCATTGCAGTCGGCACCCGTTTTTCGGACAGAACGATTGGCAATCCGAGTGTCTATGCGAAAAAACGCTTCATCGTTCACGCGGACATCGACGCTGCGGAAATTTCTAAAAATATGGAAGTCAACATCCCTGTTGTCGCGGATGCAGCGGCATTCATGGAAGCCCTTTTGACCATCGAACTACCGCAAAACAAACTGGACGAGTGGGCAGACTGGAAGCGCGAGGTGGTTTCTTCAAAACACGGCATTCGCACCGATTTCAAAGCGGAGGGTGTGTTGAAGCCGCAAGAGTTGGTACAGGCGGTCGCACGTGTGGTGCCCGATGCACTCGTGGTCACAGACGTAGGGCAACACCAGATGTTTGCTGCGCAACATTTTCCGATCCAGCGCCAACGCAGTTTCATCACCTCGGGCGGGCTTGGCACGATGGGATTCGGCCTGCCTGCCGCAATTGGCGCCGCACTCGGCAGACCAGAGGATCAAGTGATTTTGTTTTCGGGAGACGGCAGCATTCAAATGAACATCCAGGAGCTTGCGACGTTGAAGCGCCTCGGAACAAACGTCAAGGTCTTTATCGTGGACAACAACTGCCTCGGCATGGTACGCCAGTGGCAGGAGACGTTTTACGAAGCGCGCTATTCGCAGTCGTGTCTGACCGACAATCCAGACTTTATGGCAATCGCCCGCGCATATGGGCTTCCCGCTATCGAAATCAGTGCGCGAGAAGGACTGGATGAAAAAATCGCCGAAATCATGGGCATGCAAGGCCCCGTGATTGTGCATTGTAATGTTGCGGAGATGGAAAACGTATATCCGTTGATTCCGCCAGGCAAAGGACCGCAAGACATGGTGGGGGTGAAGGAATGATTCACATAGTCGTAGCGAAAGTAGCAAGTAAAACTGGCGTCTTGTCGCGGGTTGCGGGGCATTTTACGCGTCGCGGATACAACATCCAAAACATCGCTGCCTGCGAGACACACGACCCAGAGTTTGTGCATTTGACCATTTCAATTGAGGCCGACGAGCGGGACGTAGAACTCGTCATCAACCAGCTGTCTCGGCTTGCGGATGTGATTGAGGCAAGGGATGCGAGCAAGTTTCCGTCGTCTGTCGAACGGCAGTTCATGCTCATCAAGGTGGCCTGCACCCCAACACAACGGCAGGAAATTCTAAAGATCGCAGATACGTTCGCGTGTCGCGTGGTCAGCATTGGCATGGAAAACGTGATTTTTGAAATTACTGAGGAACCGTCGAAATTGAGTGCGGCGGCGCGTGCATTTGAGCATTATGGTATACTGGAACTGATCAAAACTGGTTCGATTATTATGGAAAATTAATAATAAAAAATTTTGGAGAAATGAAAGGGGTTTTTGTAATGCAGATGTTTTATGACAAAGATGCAAACATGGATTTATTGAAGGGGAAGACGGTTGCCGTGATCGGATACGGGAGCCAGGGACATGCACAAGCGCAAAACTTACACGACAGCGGAATCAATGTAGTTGTCGGACTGAAGCCTGGAAGTGCGCGTTGGGACGTTGTCAAGGCAAACGGAATACAGGTCATGACTGTGCCAGAAGCAGCGAAGATCGCGGATATCATCCACATTTTGATTCCTGATGAAAAGCAAGCAGACATGTACAACGCGGAAATCGCGCCATACATGACGGCCGGAAAAATCTTGAGCTTCTCACACGGATTCAACATCCACTACGGATTCATCAAACCGCCCGCAGACTGCGATATCGTGATGGCAGCACCAAAGGGACCTGGACACATGGTCAGAAGACTGTACCAAGACGGCGCAGGCATTCCTGGTTTGGTCGCGGTTCAACAAGACGCAAGCGGCAAAGCTTTAGACTATGCCTTGGCGTTTGCGAAAGCAATCGGCTGCACGAGAGCAGGCGTCCTGATGACAACTTTTAAGGAAGAAACAGACACCGACCTGTTCGGCGAACAAGTCGTCCTTTGCGGCGGGCTCAGCGAATTGATCCGCGCAGGCTTCGACACCCTCGTAGACGCTGGATACCAACCAGAATCAGCATACTTTGAAGTATGCCACGAGTTGAAACTTATCATTGACCTTATCTACGAAAACGGCATCGCTGGCATGCGTTATTCGGTCAGCGACACCGCAGAATACGGCGACATGATGATCGGACGCCGCATCATCACGCAAGAAACGCGCAAAGAAATGAAGAAGATTCTTGGCGAAATCCAAGACGGTTCGTTCGCTCGCCAATGGATTGCCGAAGACAAAGCCGGACGTCCTAACTACACGCGCATCAAAGAAGAAGATGCACAACACGGCGTCGAAGTGGTCGGCAAGAAGCTCCGCGCCGGCATGCCATGGCTTCAGAACAAAAAAGATTTGGCATAAGCAACACAGGGAAGGTTGGATTGTACGTCAAATAACTTTTTCTATGATTTTCTGGTTTTTTTGTATATAAAAGGGGTGTTTTCGAGTCGAAATCGCCTCTTTTTTGGTTCAAAATAACTTTTTTATTGATTTGAGTAATTATTTGTATATCAAATCGTCCATTTGATATACAAATAACTCTGATTACGACGGAAAAAGTTATCTTG
>JBAXOJ010000064.1:0-12565 GCA_037133315.1 Clostridia bacterium | reverse complement strand
TTTAACACAAAATCCTCCTTAGACCTGCCATTTTTAATACAGCGGTGATTTATCGTCGTGGAATCGTCGATTTCACGACTCATTTCAGCCCTTCAGCCGCCTATAATTTGGAAATCAAAGCGGTAATGAAAGGACGTGTGTTAAAAATCCGTATTCTAAGGATTATTTTGTGTTAAAAAGGCCGCCTCTGCCGCGGAATCAGGAACAGAGGTGCCTTTTTTAACACACCTGTTGATTTTTAGACAATTGCCCTTACCTTCTCGCCTTTGCCCTTACCTTCTTGCCCTTACCTTAGCATGTTCGAGGCGTCATTGAGGACTGCGTGGAACGCCTCGCCATCGGCAATTTTGACGAATGGCGTCGGTGGCGGTGGCGCCGCATGAGCCGCGTGCGACTCGTGCGACTCGTGCGCCGCGGTCGGTTCGGTCGGTTTGAGCGCGAGACCGTACCATTTGACGTCTAGCCAACGCCCGTCTTTGTAACCTACATGCGGGTAGTTGGCAACCTCCCGAAATCCAAAGGTTTCATGGAGTTTCTCGCTCTTTGCGTTTGGCATCGTGATGCCACCGTAGGCATTGTAATAGCCTTGCAGTTTTAGGGTTTCGATGAGGCAGAAGTACAGCGCTTTGCCGATGGACTTGCCGTGATGCGCTGGATCGACATAAACAGAGAGGTCGACGGACCAGTCGTAGGCTTTGCGTTCACGGAAGTGGGAGGCGTAGGCGTATCCGACGATGACGCCGTTTTGCTCTGCGACGAACCACGGCAGGTCTTTTTGAATCGCCTCCATACGACGCTCGAATTCCGCGATCGCAGGCACCTCGACTTCAAACGTGATCACCGAATCCGTAATGTAAGGGGCGTAAATCTGCAGGATGCCCTCGGCGTCGCGGGTGTCGGCAATGCGGATTTGGACGCCGTCGCCCAGTGTCACGACATAGTCGATGTTCGGCTCGATGTCGACCTCGTAAGTGTCCAAACCGATGTCGCGGAGGTCGCCGATGACGCGGAGCGCGCCCGCGTTGAGTCGTGGCTCCGAGGCGGATGAGAACCGCAGAATGCCCCGCCCACCGCCTGTGCATCGCACGCGGATCTCGTGCGCATCCATATAAACTTTCACGCGCCCGTTTGGCATCGGGACTTCGCCCTCGATCCACGCGAGCCCGCCCAGCGCTGGCTTGATTTCATAGGTATCAAAGCCCGGCGTCAACGGCTTCACGCCCAAATAATATTTGCCCAGCAAATAAATCGGGCTCGCACCCCAGGCGTGACAAAGGCTTTTGCCAAACGGCCGGTCGTACATGGCGAGGTGTTCGACGCCCGCCATCTGCGGGTCAAATTCCTCCCAAAACGTCGTGGCGCCCAGGCGCAACATCCCGCCCCAATATGCCAAGATTTCCTTCAATACATAAGGTTGTTCGCCGAGTTCGCACAACGCCGCCAACTCATAAAAGCGAAAATACGGCGTCGTAATCGGATCAATCGCGGGATTCTGAATCACCCGCGTCTGCACACTTTTCCGCTGGGTTTCATCCAAGATGTCAAAGAGCAACGCAAAGATGTTCGGGTGCTTGGTGATGCGGTCGTTGATGACGCCGTCCAACCGGCTGTTGATAAACCCGCCCTTTTCCGCGTCCCAAAACACCGCCACAATTTTCCGCTTCAAATCCGCCGCCAAGTCCGCAAACTCCAGAGAGCGCGCGTCGTCGCCAAATTCCGAAGCAAAATCGCGCATAATCTCCAGACTGCGCAGCAACAGCAACTGCTCCGCGCTCAGCGCCCCCTCCTTCTCCATGACCGCCCAGTCCACAAACACCCAGTCGCCTGGAAGCCCCGGCATAAATCCATCCGCGTCCAAACGGCCGAGACAAAAGTCCATGAGGGAGAGCATCTTGGTGTAGTTTCGTTCCACGAAAGAAAGGTTTCCCGTATACAAATAGTAGTCATGAAGCCCCAAAAACCAGTAGAACGAGTAGTCCAGGATCGTGTTGATGTGCTGGGTCACGGGGTCTTTGCCGCGCAGTGCAAGCAGCGTCCGCTCGTTGACCGCCACGTCGAAAAATGCATAATAATTCATCAAGAAACTCTGGTAGGCATCGCCTGACCACACCCAACGGTCGCGTTTGATGCCGTCCAGCATGAACTCCCGCGTATTCAGGTGCAGCGTGTACACTGAGGTGTCCCAAATCTGGTTCAGCGCCTCATCCGAGCTGCGAAAATGCCCCACCTGCGTGAGTGGCAAATATTCGTAACGCAGCGAAACCGATTCGACGCTCTGCCCCGCCTCCAGGCAAATCCGCACATAACGCATAGCCCGCGCCTCCGGCAGCACCAGCGTCTCCGCCGCCGCGTCCGCCTTCGTCACCCGGTCATAGGTCTCGCAATGCGCCTCGCTCCGCGCCTCCTCGACCGACTCCCCGTACCACAATGTCACGACGCCCTGCCCACAAAGCTGATGGAGTTCGACCGCGCCAAAGGTCTCCTTCCCAAAATCACAAAAAATCTCCTGCGCCGCATGCGTCACACTGGCGGGGTGGAGTTCCGTCGTCGGCAGCCGAAACTGCGTTGGTGTTTTGTGCGGATCATCCAAGTTCCACGACCCCGCTGGCGTCCATTCGTCCGCCAAACAAGACGCCTCCCACGACCCGTCCGAGGCGACCTGGGCGCCTTCCACGTGTAAAGCCGGCAAACCCGCGCCGTTGGCGACCGCGATCAAAATCTCGTGCGTGCCTGGTGCAAGGGTGAGTTTGTTGTCTTGCAGATCGACGCGTTGCGCATTGATATCGATTTGCATCACGCCATCCGCGATGACCGTGAGGGTGTCTGTTTGCGTGAGCTTTACTGTTTTGCGAAACTTAACGAGCGGCGCGCAGTCGAACAACTGCCAAAACGGCGGGCACGGCTCGCTGAACTCCTGCCTCCGGTTCTCCACCACTTTTCTAAAATAGACTTCAAAGTCACCAAAATACCAAATCCATTGTGCTTTACTCATTTCGCACACCTCCTGTCAGAAATACTGTTTGTAATATTGAAATGCCGAAGGAAGCGCAATTTCGCGCCTCAGTTGGTCGCGTGTCACCCAAATCAACGGCTCCGCGCTCTCGACGTGTGACACGGGCACAAAAAACGCCTTCATGTGCCACTCGATGTGGCTGAAAATATGCTTTTCATCCGCCAGCTTTTTCAGGCCTTCTTTCAGCCCGTCGGGCCCGTCGGGCTCCCAGCCCCAGTCGAGAAGCTGCCGCATGGCTTGGGGTTTGGTCAACGAGCCCTCCACGTGCGGGAACTCCCAGAAGTTTGCGAGCAGGCCGGAGTTGGTGCGTTTGCGTAGTGCAATCTGATTGTTGCAAACCAGCAAAAACACCGTCTTTTTCTCGATGCGGCGCCCTTTTTTCTTCGTCTTGACGGGAATCTGCCCGGTCAGTCCTTGCACAAAACTGAGGCAGATGCCTTGTAGCGGGCAGACCTCGCACTTGGGCGCGCCGTTTGGCAGGCAGACCATCGCGCCGATTTCCATCAACGCCTGGTTGAAATCGCCGACGCGTTTGGTCGGCAGAATTGCCGCAACGGCTTCCGTGATGCGCTTTTTCGTGGCCGCCAAGGTTATGTCGCTCGGATCTGCCGTGACCCGCGTGATCACGCGCAGGACGTTACCATCCACCGCCGGCACGCGGATTTGATAGGCGATCGAGGCGATGGCCCCGGCCGAGTAGTCGCCAATCCCGGGCAGCGTTTTCAGCGCCTCAAACGACTGCGGCAACGTGCCGCCAAACTCGTCCACGACGCGCTGCGCCGCCTTTTGCAGGTTGCGCACGCGGCTGTAGTAGCCGAGCCCCTCCCAAAGTTTGAGTAGTTGCTGCTCATCGGCGCGCGCCAACGCTTCCACCGTCGGCAGTGTCTCCGTAAATAGATGAAAATACGACAACACGGCCTCCACGCGCGTCTGTTGCAGCATGATCTCGGAAACCCACACCTGGTACGGGGTCGGCTCGTCGCGCCACGGCAGCACGCGCGCGTGCGCGTCGTACCATTTCAGAAGGAGCGGTACGATGCGCGCAGAAAGCGCGGAACCACCTGACTTCTCGGACCACGTGCGGTCGATGGCGCGTCCTTGGACGTACGCCTTGTTGCTATCATATACGGTAGGGAACTGAATCTGCTCACGCAGAGAAATCGTCTCCATAGAAACCTGGGACGCGGAAATTTCAAACACCTTCGCCTCAAACGGCACTTCTGCGAAACTGCTTACAGTGACGAATTGCGTGCCCTCGTGGGTGACACGCATGTTCAGATGGCTATGTCCCGAAAGCACCCAACGGATCGCGGGGTTTTGCCGCACGAGGGCAAGCACCTCAGTTTGGAAGGCTTCCTCTGCCGCGTGGTACGGCAAAGCAAAACCCGTCTGCTCTGGTGGCACGCCAAAGGCAGGACTGTGCGTACAAAGGAACTGTAGTGTGTTTGCGGCAGCAATCGAACTGGTTTGCTCCGCCAAAAAATGCGCATCCTGCTTGCTCCCCCAAAAATACGGCACGTCGTCCCACTGGTTCGGCCGCACATGGATGGCGCAGAGGTTGTCTTCGATGGTGTAATTCGGCGCGCCCCCCGGGAAAAAATCAGGCGCATGCTTCAGCCAAAGCGCAAGCGCATCCGGCGCATCGAGGTCGTGATTGCCCAGACACAGATAGACGGGCACCGAAAGTTGAAAGAGTTGCCGGGCAAGCTTGATGTTTGGCGCCGTCGCCTCGTCCACCATGTCCCCCGCATGCAACACGAACGCGACGTCTTTCTGCGTGCGAATCCACCGATCCAACGCCGCGATGATCTCCGGCAGGTGCTCTGGATAGCCCTGCTGCTGCTGATAAGCTATTGCGGGTGCACCGATATGGGAGTCCGAAATCAATATAAATTTCATGCATTCGACCTCGCAATTTTTTGAAACAAATCCTTAAATATGGCATCCCGATTGACCTCGGTCGCCGTCTTGATGAAGTGGCGCGCCTGGTCGACGCTCCAAGTCATTTGGTCTGTTAAAATTGGGCTGTGCACGTTGTTTGTGGAAACAAAAGCCGGGTTGATCAAATACGCGATCGCCGCAACGTCCCAAATCACCTTGGACCAGCAAAAATGGTCGGTGGTGAATTCGCGCACGATTTGCGTCAGATAGGTCCCGATGTCGCTGGTTCCGTCGAGGTAGCGTTCGAGCTCTGGCATCGTCGTGAGCAGATGTGTGACGACGTTGTTGCAGGGCAGTTGCACCACTGGTACCCCGCAGTCAAACACCACGCGCGCGGCCAACACATCCTGCATCAGATTGAATTCGCGGGTATGCGGCCAGTGCAGAGCGTTGCCCCCAAGCCAGACCACCACGATTTTTTCGATGATGCGCGGCTCCATGAGAATGGCTGACGCGACGTTGGTAATGGCGCCGATGGCCACAACATACAGCGGCTCGGTCGCCTCCATCGCGCGCTTCACTAGGTCCTCGGTCGCGTCGTTTCTGCACGGCGTGCCCACATCCTCAAGATAGCGCGTCGACCCCCGCAGCACAAACCCCTCCGGCGTCTCATACTGCATCCGCTCCAACACGCGATGAATTTCCTCAAAGCTCTTTTCCATGCCATCTGCCGGCCCCGCCGAACGCTCGTTGTGAAAAGGCGCTGCATACACCGCCTGCACGTTGAGCCGCTCCGTCGAACGCAACGCATACACGAGCGCAAACTGGTCGTCCACCTCATTGTACGTGTCCGTGTCGAGCACCATATTCAGCTTTCCTTCTATTGGCAATGCCAAACGTTTTATCATCGCAATCACCTTCGTTTTTTCTTACGATGATATCACTTTCGGAAAACGTTGTATACGGAAAGGTGTCGAATTTCGCGCCAATCACATTTTGGCGAAATACGACTTTTTCCGATCATTCCCGACTGTCGGGCGTTTTTTCCTACCAGTTTTTGCTCCATTTGTTCAAATCCGCGATGGATTTATACAAAAATAGATGATCTAGAAATTTTGTATAACTTAAAAGCGGATTTGTATGGATGGATCGGGTCAGCAACGCGAAAATGTGCTCATGGCGCTCTGCGTGGTAGGAAAAAGAGGTCGACAGTCCGAATACTGGTAGGAAAAACCGCCCGACAATCCGGATTTGTGAAATCTGGCGGTTTTCACACTTCTTAACCTTTTCAGAAATAAATTCGCGGAAACTTATAAATGAACGCCAAATATGCGCTCAAACAGCTTCAAATCAGGCTGCGTTTAACCGCAATGAAAAATAAATATAAAAAAACTTATAAGGAATTGCCCTATCCTTATAAGTTTTCTATACAATAAAATTCAAAAAGGTTAAAAACTCCGAATTTAGGGCGAATTGCAAGTCAAAATCAGCATTTTTTATAAGTTTTACCTTTTTATTTTTTGAAAAAGGTTAAATCCCACCGCGCAGACTACTTTCCTAATATGACACCACCGTAACTGGCGCCGAAACCGGCCCATATGCACCGTTGGCTCTTGCCTTGAAAGTCACTTCGAGCGAACCCCAAGCATTTTTCAATGGCCTGTAAATCGTCCAAGTATTGCCGACCTTCACGACGTCCGGCCCTGGCACAAAGGCTTGCGAGAAGTTGGCTTCTTTAAAGTTCACAAAGATTTTGTCCGCATCGCCGTTCATGACGACCTTGAAGTACAGCGGCGCGTTTCGCGCAACACGTACAAAGGTATCATTCGGGTCGCTCGTCTTACCAACGGCGACTGATTGAATTGCGTTCGGCAGAACGTTTGCGGTCACGCTGGAAGAAAGTGCACTTTCTACGGAACCATTTGACGTGGAAACACGAATCGGAACTGCACCGATGGTTGCAATGATTGGACGCAGAAGGGTCCAGTTATTCCCCACAATTCTGACTACTCTTGGGCTCGTTGGCAGAATGACTTCTCGATATCCAGTTTTCGGGAATGTTAGTATCAGTTTTGAAGCTGGACCTGCCGTCGTCACTTTGATGTACAACGCACTTCCCAAGATGACCGTTGCGGTGGATGCATAAGTGCCGTTCAAAGTTGAACACAAGCCGAGGCTGTCGATTGCGATTACTGGCGGAGCGGTTGGCGAAGCGGTTGGCGAAGCGGTTGGCGGAGCGGTTGGAGTCGGCGTTGTTGTCGCTACTGGAGTTGGGGTCGGTGGTGGAGATGTGGTTGGCATTTCTTCCGTTGTGACCACGTTTGTGGAAGGATCAAAGAATTGAATCGCCTTTATGTCAGGAATAAATCCAGGTCTTACAAGAGTGAGTTCTAACTTATGATTTGCGATTGGCATTCCTGAAAACAAAAGCTTATTGCTTCCATTGTAAGTATCGCAGCCATTTAGAATGGATGTAAATGTATATTTTGTGCCCACGGTCGGAGGCGTGTAAGCCCAGATAAACGATTCGAAATCAAGTTTCAAGATGGGTCCATTTAATACATTGGCAACCGATGTGCCTTGATCACCCGAAATCGATCCGGATGCTTTGCATGCAAACGTGGTTTCGTTTGTATATGAAGTCATCTCCACAGTCCAAGTCTGCTCCAAAGGAACCGCATTGTAATTAATAATTCCAAGATTGGTTAACCACATTCCATTTGATTCTGCCGAACGAATATAGTTTTCTTTATAAGTGGAAGGTGCTTTGCCGTCCACTAGCACGGTTGTTGCAAACCGCGAGTCAGAACCAAAAGTAATCACTTCCGCTCTGGTCCCTTTATAGGTCATGCTTAATTTCCCGTTGACCCAGTCAGTCGGTAGGACCGTTTTCGTTTGCGAAGCAATCACAGCCGCCGCATTACTCGCTCTGTACACAAAGAATTGTTTCATCAAGCCAAGCATGAAGGCTTGTCCGTCGGGATTCAAATGCACGCCGTCACGCAAAAGTGCGGACGGTTGCAGATGATTGGTTTCCAAATATTGTTTCCAAGGCTCACGCAAACGGCAAAGCTCCGCTCCATACTTCGTTGCAATGGTTGGAAGCAACGAGTAAGACATTTGATCCGACCAGTCGTTCGCACCTGTGTAATGCTCCGTTTGCATCATGACTTCTGCGCCAATTGTCTGACGAATGTACTTCACCATTCTGTCATACAGAGTATGATCGCCATAGTCGTAAAGGATGACTAGGTCAGGAAAAAATGATGCCATATCATTTGGCACGCATTTGTAAAGCTTCTGCGTCGAAAATCCAGCGATTGCAAAGTTTTGAAACACGATATTTGCGGTTGGATACTTCGCTTTTAACCAGTTGATTAAATTTAGCACCCAGACGTTGTTGGCGTTGGAAATCGACTGACCCGTCACAGCAATTTTAACCGTATTTGGATTTTGTGCCGTACTTGATTCAAGCAAGTACATGGTTCTAGCAATATGATACCCGTTTTGATAGGTATCAATCATCGGTATCGGCATCGCAATAAAATCAACAGCAGCATTTGATTTCGTCTCTGGTACAAACGACATAATTGTAGCAAACATAATTACTGACATCCCCCAAGAAAACACTCTGCTTTTCATTTGCATATGAAAACCCTCCGTTTTCAACAATTCATTGTTAAGATAATAACACTTCTTGAAAAAGTTGTATACGGAAATTTACAAATCAAGGCAAATCAGAGAAAATCAAAAGGTGTCGGATTTCGCGCAAAGCAAAATTGGCGAAATACGACTTTTTCCGATCATTTCGGCGCCTATTCCCCGGCCTTCTTCGCCTTCATCACGTGAAAGTCGTAGCCTGGCACATAATCGGCGACGCTTTTCAGCAAGGTGTCCTTTGAAACCGCTGTCGGGATTTCCATAATGGTGTAAAACTGATCCAGCGACTTGCCTGTATATTTGGCGCCTTCTTCGATGGTCATTGAGCCGCGCAAGTCGCCAATTTTGATGAAAGTCCCTTCTTGCTCGATTTGCTGCAAGGTCGGAATAGAGACTTGGTAAAGGCCCATCTTTTCGAGGATGATAAGGCTTCCAAAAAACACGACGACCGTAATCAGAACGATCAGGAGTGGGCTGACTTTTTTCTTGAAAAGATGAAATCCGATGTATTTTTTCGCGTCGGGGCAAACGTCGATACAGATGCCGCAGTCAATGCACTCGGCGCTTTTGACGATGGTGGCGTTGGCCACGTCGATGTTCATGGGGCAGTGCTTAGTACATTTGCCGCAGTCGATGCAAGGGTTGCGTTTCACCTTGAGTGGACTGATTTTAGAAATCAATGCGTACAAGGCGCCGGCTGGGCATAAATACTTGCAGAAAAAGCGGTCATAAAAGAGTGATAGTACGAGTACCGCGATCAAAATTAGGAACCCAATCAAATATTCATTAAGCACCTCAGTGCCCTTCCAGATGTGGGCAAACGCGGCGTATGGATCATAGGGTGAAAACCACAGAGTCGCTGTCTGCCAAGCCATGAAGGTGATTAACAAAAGAACGACGTATTTCAAATAGCGAAGTGGGCGGTCAATCTTCGCAGGCATGACCAGTTTCTTTTTCTTCAACTTGCCGAAGAATTCGAACAAGGTGCCGAAGGGACAGATGTTGCCGCAAAATCCCCTGGCAAACACCAGTGCAAATACCGTGGTTAAGAAGAACAACGTCATCGTGCCAGAAAACAACTTCTGCAGGTTCGACTGTCCCGCAAACCAAGCCCATAAATTCTCGAGTCCTCCCAACGGGCAAATCGCGTGAGCGGAGGGATAAGACGACCCACCGTACAAATGCAAGATTTCTAATACGACGACACCAAGCAAAATAACTGCAATCACAATTTTTCGAATCAAACCTGCTTTAACTTTCATTTTCTGTTACCTCCATAAATTTTATGATAAAATTGCAGCCGTTTCCGGGCACACTTTCAACTGAAATATCGGCGTCATGCCGGAGCGCGATTTGTTTTGCGATGGCCAGGCCGAGGCCTGTCCCGCTTGTGTTTTCGACGTCTTTGGTCTTATAAAAACGCTCAAAAATATGTGGCAAGTCCTCTTCGGAAATGCCAGGTCCTTCGTCCCGGATCGAAACGGTTTTTCCGCCAGACTCGTCGAGTCGAATGGTAATATGGCCAGCGACCGGCGAAAACTTAATGGCATTGTCCAAGATTGTCACAAACATCTGTCGCAAACGCCCATAATCGCCTTCGACCGCACAATTCTTTGCGTGGTTTTCGAGGGTCAGTTCCACATCCTTTGCGTCCGCGAGGTTCTTCGCGCTCCGCATGGCGTCGTGCACAACGTCACATAAACTGACTTTCGTCTTTTCCATGTGAAAGTCCATGTTTTGCAGACGCGAAAGATCCAACAAATCACCGACAAGGCGTTGGAGGCCCTTGCTTTCTTCAAGCATCTGATGGTGAAATTCGCTGACCTTTTCCGGGTCCGTTACCACGCCGTCACAAAGCGCCTCGAGCGAGCCCCGCATGACCGTGATGGGCGTCCTCAGTTCGTGTGAAATGTTCGCGATAAAATCGCGCCGCAACTGGTCGAGCTGTTCTCTTTCTTTTGATGAAAGGGCAAGTCGCACAGCGAGCAAATCCAAGTTCTTCGCAAGCGCCCCAATCTCATCTTTTTGCAACACATCCGTCGTCGCGAAATAATCCCCGTCCGCCAATCTCCGCGCGGTTCGATTCATCTTTTTCAGCGGCTTCACAAAGGAGAACGAGAAAAGCAGAGAGAGGATCACGCCAATGATCAGCGCAATGAGCGTCGAGACAATCAGGATGAGCACGCCACGCGAAACAGCAAGATCCGTCCCGTTGACTGGCGCATGCAGCAAGACCACGCCGACAATGGTTCCGTCTGCCGCCTTTAACGGCGTACCAAACGTCAGGGTTGGCGTATCCAAGACCGAACTGAAATCCTCACTAAACGCCGTCTTACCCGTGAACACTTCCTTCACGATCGACTCTGCATTTGCTGGCAATTCCGAAAACACATAGGTCGCATGCGTGCCTTGTCCTTTTGTGATGATGTTCAAATTTGCATCCACGACCCAGACATCCGCGAGCGCAATGTCGTTCAAAAATCTGATATATGCGCCGTATCCACCCATGCTGCCCATACCGCCGCCTTGTCCTTGCCCCTGCCCAATGGTGTTGTCACTCGTCAAGTAGGTTGAAAACGTTTCCGAAATTTTTACGCCGCGCTGCGCGAGTTCCGTCTTCTGCATTTCGATTGCGTTACCCCGAAAAAGGAGTAAGAACACCGCGCTGATGATGAGCGCGAACACAAGCAACGCGATGACAAAATAAATGGTCAATTTCACTGCAATTTTATGCCTCATGTTCTCTCCCTTCAAACTTGTACCCGACGCCCCAGATGGTTTTCAGCTCCCAGTTCTCGTGCGGAACCGCGTCTAGCTTGGCGCGCAGGCGTTTCATATGAGAATCGACCGTTCGCGAGTCGCCGAAATAATCATACCCCCAGATGCTATTGAGCAGGTTATCTCTCGAAAACACTTTTTGATTGTTGCTCGCAAGTGTCCAGAGGAGTTCAATCTCCTTCTTCGTCAACGAAACATCCTGTCCGTCAATTTCAACTTTGTAATCATCTAAATTTATTTTCAAATTTTCAAAACGCACGATTTGTATCGCATTGTCATCCGCCTTCGTCAAACGACGCAACACCGCACGCACGCGCGCCATCACCTCGCCCGGCGAGAACGGCTTGACAATGTAATCATCCGCACCGATGTCGAGTCCCATAATGCGTTCGAAGTCCTCGCCTCGTGCAGTGATCATTATAATAGGAACATTTGATTTTTTTCGAATCTCTCGACACACCTCAAACCCATCCATAATGGGCATCATGACGTCGAGCAAAATGATTTCCGGATTGTATTCGAGAAACTTTGCAACTGCTTCCGCCCCATCATATGCAACTATGGGTATGAAGTCTTCTTTTTTTGCATATTCAGAAAGAATTAAAGAAATCTGTTTATTATCGTCCGCAATGAGCATGTATGCCATCCGTATCACTCCCTTCATCAACATCATTCTACTATAAATTACAACACAAATGTGTCAAATCTGTGTCACACAAAAAACACGAACAACCTTTACTATGAACCTATAGCAAATGATTGCTAAATAAAAAGTAGGAGGTCATGAAAATGACAAGCATGAAAAAGATTTTATTTACAGGTGCAGTACTCGTCGCCATCGGCGCTACATCCATCACTGCATTCGCAGCCTCAGTCTACAACACGCCCGCAGAGGCGGTTGCAGGCTTAACAGGAAAAACAGTTGCCCAAGTGACAGAAGAACGTCAAACCACAGGAAAAACGTATGGCACAATCGCAAAGGACGCCGGCAAGTTGGACGCCTTCAAAAAAGCGAATCTTCAAACGAAGAAAGACATCCTGGCGGCGCGTGTTGCAGCCGGCACATTGACCCAGGCAAAGGCCGACGAAATCATCAAAGCATTGGAAGCGAATCAAGCCACATGTGATGGCACTGGTTCGGCTAAAATCGGCCAATCGATGGGCGCTGGATTCGGACGCGGCCAGGGTCGCGGTCAAGGCGGCGGACAAGGCGGCGGCTGTGGTCTTGGCGGT
>JBAXOJ010000063.1:0-12612 GCA_037133315.1 Clostridia bacterium | reverse complement strand
ATATAATAGTTTTTTTACTATTCGTTTTGCTTCAGGTTTACTTGTCATTTGGGGGTGGAGGAGGTTTTAATGCATAATATTTAAGGCTTAATTTAGTTTCGGTTTAGCTTCGCAAAATATATTGGGACAAGTAAAGCAGTTTTTATGTCACGTTCGAGGGCTATGAAATTATGAAGTAATTGCGAATCCGAATCAAGCGCGCCGAATGTGTTATGCAATAAAAAATCGAGAAGCGATCCATGGAAATACGAGCAAAATCACGCCAATTATGATTGATAAAATGAGACTATCCGTAAAATACGAGTAAACCATCATAACGACGCCTGGGATCAGAAACACAAAGCGCTGAGATTTGCGGCCATATATAAAATATCCTAGTCCGATTGAGCTAATCAGTAAATCAATAAAAATCTTCAAGTTCACCGCTCCTTGTTTAAATTATACTTCTTTAAGAATCCTTGCGCAATTATCTGCTTATGAGTAAGTATTTCGGCGCTCTCGCCTTGTACGCAAGAGCGTTGGAAGGAAAAGATGTATGACAGAATGAAATCTTCCTTTACGTCTCAATGTAAAAGTGATATATTCTTTGCAAGGTTCACTGGAAATAGGAAGAAAAATAGCTGATTTCAAGGAGTTTCATAATGAAAGAGCGCATTGAATTAGAAGGATTTGAGCTTGTAAATCAATTAAAGAAGAAACTAACGATTGCTCGACTGATTATTTTTGTCATTGTAGTTTTTTTAGTTGTTACTTTTGTTATGAATTATACGCAGGAACGAAAGTATTTAAGTGAAGACCTTAATGATTATGCATATTTAGTGGAACAATACTTATCTTATTCTGATTCTAAGCTATATCTTAGTGACTATGAACTCGGATTCACCTATGATTTGCAAGAAGCGGGAAGGAGATTGATACGAAATCTAAATCTCATTGAAACTGATTTTAAAGGTCCGGATTTTATTAAAACCCGAATTGAGGATTCTTTTGTGAGAAATGTCTCCTATTTGTCAGAAAAGCGTACGAGCAACCCTTTGACCTCGGTTGAAAAAGAATATCTCAAGGGTGTTGGAACGAAGGCAAAGGAGCTTTCTAATTTTATTAAAAATGAATATTTAAAAATTCATAAAAATAATCTTGAACTTTTAAACACCAAAAAGATGATGGAATTGATCGATGAATTCAATGATTTCAACGATACGTTTACGAGTTATGGATTTTTACCTGGTGATAAAACCTTACTTACAGATTCTCAATTCATTCAAAAAGCGAAAGATATTCTATCTTTGAAGTCTGATGAAAACATTACTACAAAAATTGAGAAAAGCAAAGATGTATTTGGCGGCGAAATGTTAAACATAACTACTGTATCAATAGAAAAAAAGCCACTATTTAATGTGAATGTAATATTTGACACGGCTACGGGTGAATTGATCAATTTGCTATACAATAAATGGTACGACGATACTGTGATGCCTACTCAAAGTCTGCCAATTACAATCCAAGAGGGGGCAGATGCGCTTGTTTTAGATGATGGATTTCCGGTTTCAGAAAGTCAAACGTTTCTTGGGTACCTGAAGCGGCTATTTCTGAAGGCTTATGGAAACGAACTTACATACAAATTGAAGTATATTGGAAAGTCTTCGGATTATATTGGAGTGGACGTTTACGAATATCAAGCAAAATGGTATTATCATGGGTATCCGGTTGAATCGTTTAATGTATCCAAGCAATCAATCTTCGTATCGTCAGATGAGTTTGAACCAATCTTTCATATCGGGGAGCGAAATATATATGGCGATGAAATCCGAAAAGCAATTGGCGAGCCCAACATAACGATTTCAAAAGAAGAAGCCCTCAGGATAATGGAAAAGAGGCATCCAAACAACAGCTATAAATATCAAGGTACGGTTGTAAAGATCGATATGCAGCCTCGCGAAATTCATGTCGTTCATAAGTTCAGTTATGATAAAGATAGCACTGCCGATGTGGATGTCAAAACTGGGAAAGTATCGGATTGAGTCGCCCAGAAATGGGACGAGTGAAAATCAGGTGGTACAGACTGAAGAGGCACTTTTACTACACTTTTTTTTCAACTGCAATCAGATTTCTTTACTATAATACGTAAATCTTGATTATAGTAAAGAATAAAAACCGTTCTTTTTACCATCTAGCCTTTCAATTGAGAAGAAGTGGCGGATTTTGCGATTTTTAAAAGGAAAAGTGTAGCAAAAGTGCTCCTTCAGTCCAAAAAGTGCAGAAAAACGGCGTCTCTAGTCTGTACCACTATTTTCCCCGAAAATCACGCCTTGCAAGTGCCGCGCGGCTCTGTTAAAATAAGTTAAAATAGTGATAAGGAGAACCACTGTGCCGACAAATAAACTTTTGAAAATTGCAGGGCTGAATGCCGGCATCGCGATAGGCAACACGGTGCTGTTTTCACCAGGGCTTCTGGCGCTGCAAATAGGGGGCGCAAGCGTCCTAGGCACGGCGTTTGGCGTCACTGCGATTTTCATGAGCATCGTGTTATTTGGCTACGGAAACTATAAGTTGCTGACCGAGGAGCCGAAGGCGCAGCTGATTCAGACGGGGCAAATCAAAACCACGGAGGAGTTCATTGAGGCGCTGCAGGCGAACAGCGGGAAGAAGACGTTTCAAAAGGATATTCAAGTGATGTTGGATCAAATCCAGCGATTCCATAAGAAGAGGGAGACCATTCAAAGCATTTTGCTGCAAAAGTTCAATGCGGGCGAGCTGAGTTTTCAGAAGTTTGAAAGCACGATCAGTGCCGTCGAAGAGGTGTTTTATGTCAATATCCGCAGCATCCTGAACCGCTTGAATGCGTTTGACGAAGTGGATTATAATGAAGTGAAGAAGAACGAAGTGCTGACATCCGATGTGTTGCAGGGCAAAAAAGCGATTTTGGAAGAGTACATTTCATTTGTGAAAGATGCAATCAATGATAATGAGGAAATCATTCTGAAACTGGATAGACTTTTGCTGGAGATTTCAAAGCTCAACAGCCTAGAATCGGGCGAGATCGAGAAGATGAGCATCATGTCGGAAATTGACGATTTAATCGGACAGACGAAGTTTTATAAGGATAAAATTAATATTGGGGGGCGATAAGGGATGAATAAGAAGGGTTCCAAGACGATTTTTATTTTAATAGGCATTGCAGTGGTCGTGTTTGCGGTGGTTTTTCTTGGGATTAGTCTCACAAAAAACATCGGTAAGACCAACGAAGTTATTTCCATCGAGAATGCGACGGCGCAGCTAAATGACTTTTACAAAAATATCACGGTCACCGACGTGCCAGCGCGCAAAGATCCAAATTTTATTTTTTCGACTAGTGTGAAAGACTCTCTGCCGAGTATTTCGAAGTATCCTCCACAAGTGGAAAACACAACGCCCGACTACGTCGAGATTTTTTCGTCCACTGAAAAAGCGGGCTCAAACAAGGACGGTTGGCTCAACGAAATGGCGAATGAATTCAACAGTTCTAATTATACGTTGCCGAATGGCAAACAAATGTCCGTCAGAATCCGCGGCATCGCCTCTGGACTTGGGACCGATTACATCACGTCGGGCAAGTACCTGCCAGATGCGTTTTCACCGTCAAACGTGTTGTGGGGTGAAATGATTAAAGCCAAGGGCGGAAAGATCGCACTCATAGAAAAACGCATTGCTGGGAATGTCGCAGGCATCTTGCTTTCGAAGGCAAAACAAGATCTCCTCGTGAAGAAATACGGCTCCATCAATTTGAAAACCATTACGGAAGCAGTCGCGGCAAATGAAATTGCAATGGGATACACCAATCCGTTTGCAAGTTCGACGGGGCTCAATTTCCTCGTCTCGACACTTTTAACATTTGACGCAAAGGATCCGTTGAGCAGCAAGGCAGTTGCAGGGTTTGAAAAGTTCCAAGCCAATATTCCGTTTGTCTCCTACACGACATTGCAGATGCGCGAGTCGGCGCAGTCGGGCGTGTTGGACGGATTTATTTTAGAATATCAGTCCCTTGTCAATATACCAGAACTCTTGAATAGCTATGTGTTCACGCCATTTGGCGTGCGTCATGACAGCCCTGTGTATGCAATCGGAGAACTGTCCGCGGATAAGACTGCAATCCTGAAAAAATTCATTGATTTTTGCAAACAGGAGAAAGGGCAGAAAATTGCGACAGACTATGGTTTCAACGGTCACAATGAGTACAAACCTGAGGCTGCAGACATTAGCGGTGATAAAATCGTCCAGGCGCAGAAGCTTTGGAAGGAAAAAAAGGACGTCAACAAAGAAATTTCAGCCGTCTTCGTCGCGGACGTTTCTGGCAGTATGAATGGCGAGAAACTTAACAAACTCAAGGAATCCTTAGTGAATGGCGCGCAGTATATTGGCAAAGATAATGAAGTTGGGCTCGTTTCGTTCTCTTCTGACGTGAATATCAATCTGCCCATTGCAAAATTTGATATCAACCAACGCTCTCTCTTTTCTGGCGCAGTGAAAGATCTTCAGGCTAGTGGAAGCACGGCGATGTACGATGCAATCGTTGTTGCAACCAAACTACTGATAGAACAGAAGGCAAAGTATCCCAATGCGCAACTGATGCTGTTTGTGTTGACGGACGGGGAGACAAATGGGGGGCTGATGCTGAATGACGTGCAAAGCATGTTGCAGGCCTTCAAAATCCCAATCTACACCATCGGCTATGACGCCAACGTCGACGCACTGAAGACGCTTTCCAGCATCAACGAAGCGGCGAGCATCAACGCGGACGCCGAAAACGTCGTTTATCAGCTTGGCAGTTTGTTCAACGCACAAATGTAAGAAATAAAGAACTCAAAATATGAAGGAGGAATTGGAATGGCATTTTCATTAGAAGTTACAAATCAAGAACAGTTAAAAAAAGAAGTGGACCAGCAGGTCAAGGTTGAGCCCGAAGAAGTGAAGGAAATCAGAACACAGGCCGAGACGAACGCGTCTGAAATCATGGCAACGGACATCGAATCATTAGAAAAGAAGAAGGAACTGTTGAAATCGATTGAATCCTTTGGTATGGATACGATTCGCAGTTCGGCAACAAAAAATTCATTGCTCCAAGTTTCAGTCGGTAATTTGTCAAAGACGGGTGACGAGGGCGGCTCCATAGCGAACGGTCTGCTGTCGTTGCAAATGGAAATCAAAGACTTGGATCCAAGTTTGATTGACTTTGCTAAGACTGGCTTCCTGGGCAAAATTTTCAATCCCATCCGTCAGTATTTTGCGCGCTATCAAAAGGCGGACTCCGTGATTAACGACATCATCGTTTCACTCGACAGAGGAAAAGCGACGCTGCTCAATGACAATACGACTTTGGAAATCGAGCAGGATACCTTGCGGACTCTGACAAAGAAACTGAATAAAGAATTGCAACTTGGCGAAATGATGGACGAGAGCATCTCCAAGCAGGTGGAAGCAGCCAAACTTGCAAATGAAGATCCTGAAAAAATCAAATTCGTAACCGAGGAAATTCTCTTCCCGCTACGCCAACGCATCATGGATATGCAACAAATGATCGTGGTCAATCACCAAGGTGTCATCGCGATTGAAGTCGTCATCCGCAACAACAAAGAACTCATCCGCGGCGTCGAACGCGCCAAGACGGTTACCATTTCAGCTATGCGCATCGCGGCAATCGTCGCAAGTGCACTCTACAATCAAAAAATCGTCCTAACCAAAATCGAAAAACTCAATGAGACAACCAACGAATTGATCAGTGGCACCTCCAGAATGCTCAAGGAGCAAGGCGCCGACATCCAAAAACAATCCATGGAAGCAAATATTTCGGTCGAAACATTGAAAACTTCGTTTGCGGATGTCATCGCTGCGATGGATGCAATCAGCGCATACAAGCAAGAGGCGCTTCCAAAGATGAAAGAAACCATCGTGCAGTTCAAAGAACTCGTTGAAAAAGGCGAAAGTGAAGTCCAACGCCTTGAAAAAGCAAAATAGAATCGCAAGCATGTTGGACCATTGCACAGATTGAACCAGGAGGTGAAACTCCTGGTTTCATGTTTTTTTATAATTTTGCACAGTATATTGGATTTGAATCGTATATCTAGTGAAGGGAGTTAAAGAGATGGCCAACTCATTTAACGACAAGGACGACATGATCGTTGACGCAGTGAACAAATATGCAGACACCGTCAGAAAGATTTCTTTTGTGTTTTTGAAAAACAAAGCAGACGTAGAAGATGTTTTTCAAGAAGTATTTTTGAAGTTATTGCTTTACGAAGGCGTATTTGATAGCGAAGACCACAAAAAAGCATGGCTATGTAAAATCACAATCAACAAGTGCAAGGATTTATGTAAAAGTTTTTGGCGCAAGAATACCTATTCGATTGATGACTACGAGATTCCAGTCACAGACAAGATCGAAGGGGAACTGATAGAAGAGGTGCGTGCGTTGGCGCCGAAGTACAAAGAAGTGATTTATCTTTATTATTACGAAGGCTATGATGTTCCGCAAATCGCGAAGTTGCTCAATCAAAAGGAAAACACGACGTATTCCAACTTACGGAGAGCGCGAGAACAATTAAAAAATAAGTTAGGAGGGACCGATTATGAACACGATGTTTAATACGATACTGGATCGCGTAGTGGCAGAAGATGAATTGAAGAGCAATACCATTGCGTATTTAAAAGAGACGTTGCAAACACCTAAATGCAATCTAGTCAAGTTCAAGGCCAAAAAATCGGTTCAGACTAGAAAATTGCTCCTCATTGCATGTAGTTTTGTGATTGTAGCTGGATTGACATTCTTTGGGTACAGCACCTATCAGACCCCCGTCGCATACTTGAGTATCGACATCAATCCGAGCGTCGAGATTGGCATCAATGCATTTGACCGCGTAATTTCTGCCGAAGGCTATAATGTCGACGGACAAACCGTACTCGCAGGATGCAACTTTGAAAACTTTGAAATCGCTGATGCGGTTGCACAATTGATTGATGTTTCTGCAGCAAAGGGTTTCATCGCAAAGGATGGGAGCACCGTGATTTCGATTACATCGGAAACAGACGACGCTGCGTTAGCGGGGAAACTTGAGAATTTAGCAGAAACTGGTGTCAAAACAGTGATTGCGAAAGACAAAATTGTCGTAGTCATCCAAAAGGATCGTGTTTCGCTCGCGACGAGAACAGAAGCCAGAAATCTTTCGATTTCGCCTGGTAAGTTGAAATTAATTCAACGCCTGCAATCCATTGATCCAAATGCGACGATTGCCCAATATAAGGACAGCAAGGTTTCGGATATTATGAAGCAGATTAAGGCAATCAAAAAGCAGCCTAGGCCTGCAACGCCAACCACGGAACCGAACATCATAAAGACACCAGAACCAAAGGTGAAACCAACGCCAAAGGCATCGACAAAACCACGGACGAAGGCTACCCCAGAACCGAAAGATAAGCCGATAAAACCAGGTAAAGAGGATAAGGAAATCGTCGTGACACCGGTGCCAACGGCAGAAGCAACCGCTACACCAAAGCCACACCCGACGCCGAAGGTAAAACCGACACCAAAGCCTAAGCCGACACCGAAACCAAAACCTACGCCAAAACCGAAAAAAGATACTCCAGGCAAAAACTAAATTGGAATCAAAATCCCTCGGGATTTGATATAAAAAAAAGGAAGAAGGAATGAATGATGAAAAAGTTATTATCAATGGCAATCGCAATGGCAATGGTATTTAGTATACTGACGATTGCACCAGTCGTACAGGCAGAAAAATCGACGATCGCAAAGGCAGCGGTGAAGACACCTAAGCCAACCGTGAAGCCAACACCGACCCCAGCACCAAAAGTAAAAACACCCGTGTTGAAAAAACTGAAAAAGGTTGGAAAGTTTACAATCTTCGCAGGCACAACAACACCAAAAGCACACATCAGAATTCTAGTTGCAGGGAAAATCGTTGCATCAGGATTGGCTGACAAAAAAGGTCTTTTCTCGATCAAAGTGGAAAGCAAGAAACTGAAAAAAGAAGCAGTCGTATACGCGTATGTGATTGTGAAGGGCAAAATCGTGAAAAGTGCTTCTAGAAAAGTACAAGTGGGCGTCGTTGTGATTTCTCCGACCCCAACACCAGCGCCAACCCCAGCACCAACTCCAGAAATTACACCTGCACCAGTGGAGACCCCAACACCAGCACCAGTTGAAACTCCAACACCAGCACCAGTGGAATAATCAAGTGGAATAATCAAGTTTGAAGAAAGTACTCTAAGAGGGGGTTGCTTAAGCGTATGAAAATGCGTGGAGGCAGCTTTCTTTTTTTGTATGAAAAAGTTTGTGAATTTTTTACCAAAATTACATTGATTCAATTAATCCATTGTGTTATAATCGGACAGGTTGGATTGTTATAAATTTCACAAAGGATATATTTGAGGAGGTTCTGTGTATGAGCACATGTAGTTGCAACAACTGTAGCGGATGCGATACAAACGCAACCAAGCTGCAAGAAGTCATTCAAAAGTACAAAGACACAAGGGGAGCGTTAATCCCAATCTTACATGAGGCGCAAGGGATTTATGGATATTTGCCTTTGTCCGTGCAGAAAACGATTTCTGAAAGCACGGGGATTCCGTTGTCAGAAATTTATGGTGTGGTGACGTTTTATTCTGAGTTCTCATTGGAACCGAAAGGGAAATATGTTGTGAGCGTTTGCTTGGGAACCGCCTGCTATGTGAAGGGCGCCGGAGACATTCTTGATAAATTTAAAGAGATTCTTGGCATTGACGTTGGCGAATGCACGCCAGATGGACGGTTTTCTATAGCCGCTTGTCGTTGTATCGGCGCATGCGGTTTGGCGCCTGTATTGACAGTGAATGAAGATGTTTACGGCAGGGCCGTGGTAGAAGATGTCCCTGGCATTCTGAAAAAATACGCAAAAAAATAGAAAACCTTCTGGAGGAATAGCAATGAAATCATTAGCGAAGTTAAAAGAAATGAAGGGAATCGCCCTTACCCGTATGAGCAAATTTAACAATGCGGGCGGATATCGCATCTATGTGGGCATGGCGACCTGTGGAAAAGCGGCGGGCGCAAGACCAATTATGGACGCACTTAATGTACAGATTGAAAACATCGGAATTGAAAAAGCGGAAGCGGTCAAGACAGGTTGTATCGGCGTTTGCAGACTGGAACCGGTCATCGAGGTCGTGAATCCGGATGGCACGCGAGACACGTACGTCAATATGACCGTTGAAAAGGCACTTGAGGTGTTGAAAGAACACGTCGTGAAGGGCAATCCAATCAAAAAATACATGATGGACCCTGTGGAAGCCAATACGTTTTTTGGGAAACAACTGCGCATCGCGATGAAGAATTGCGGCATCATCAATCCGGAAAACATCCAGGAATACATCGCCATGGACGGATACAAGGCACTCGGAAAAGTGCTCGCGGAGATGACTCCGCAGGAAGTCATTGATCAAATCAAGGCGTCAAGATTACGTGGACGTGGCGGCGCGGGCTTTCCAACCGGGCTGAAATGGCAGTTTGCGAAGAACTCCGTCGACGATCAAAAGTACGTGTGTTGTAATGCGGACGAGGGGGATCCGGGTGCGTTTATGGACCGTTCGGTGCTGGAAGGCGACCCACATGCGTTGATTGAGGCGATGGCGATTGCAGGATTTGCGATTGGGTCCGATCAAGGATTCGTCTATATCCGCGCGGAGTATCCGATTGCGGTGAATCGTTTGAAAATTGCGATCGAGCAGGCGAAAGAGCTTGGGCTCATCGGGAAAAATATTTTTGGTACAGGGTTCAACTTCGATTTGGAAGTGAGACTCGGCGCCGGCGCGTTTGTTTGCGGAGAAGAAACGGCTCTCATGACATCCATCGAGGGAAATCGCGGCGAACCAAGGCCAAGACCACCTTTCCCAGCTGTCAAAGGTCTGTGGCAAAAGCCGACCATCTTAAATAACGTAGAAACCTATGCCAATATTCCGCAAATTCTGCTCAAAGGAGCTGCCTGGTTTGGGGCCGTTGGCAACGAAAAAAGTGCGGGCACGAAAGTGTTTGCCGTAGGCGGAAAGATTGAAAATACTGGCCTCGTGGAAATCGAAATGGGAACCACTCTGCGTGAAGTCATTTACGACATTGGCGGGGGCATTCCAAATGGCAAGGCATTTAAGGCTGCGCAAACAGGTGGGCCTTCCGGCGGATGTATTCCGGCTAGCCTTATTGATACGCCGCTCGATTATGATAGCCTCCTCAACATCGGGTCCATGATGGGCTCTGGTGGACTGATCGTAATGGACGAGGATAACTGCATGGTTGATATCGCGCGTTTCTTCTTGGAGTTTACGGTCGAAGAGTCGTGTGGCAAATGCCCGCCGTGCCGGATTGGTACGAAGCGGATGTACGAGATTCTCGAAAAAATCACCTCGGGAGAGGGCGAACTGCGTGACATTGATAAGCTGGAAGACCTTGCAAAAGGCATTCAAGCATCGGCTCTTTGCGGCCTTGGCCAAACGGCACCCAATCCGATTTTAAGCACGCTTCGCTACTTTAGAGACGAATATATGTCGCATGTCGTTGACAAAAAATGCGCGGCGCATGTGTGCAAGGCGATGATTGATTTTGACATCAATGCGGATTTGTGTAAGGCTTGCACCCTATGCCTGAAGGCATGTCCTGTTGGCGCGATCAGAGGGAAAGTGAAAGAAATCCACGTGATTGACAACTCCAAATGCATCAAATGTGGCGCTTGCATCAGTCGCTGTAAATTTGGCGCAATTACAAAAATCGACAAAGTAGTGACAAAGGGGGCAAACTAATATGGCTTTAGTGAATATTACGATAGATGGACATGCAATGCAGGTCGAGGATCACCTAACCGTTTTAGAGGCGGCGAGGCTTGCGAAAGTGAATATCCCAACGTTGTGTTATTTGAAGGAAATCAACGAAATCGGGGCATGTCGAATTTGCGTCGTCGAGATCCGGGGGGCGCGCGCCTTGCAGGCAGCTTGTGTTTATCCAGTCTCGGAAGGACTTGACGTGTTGACGAATTCCGCAAAAGTGAGAGATGCGCGAAAAATCACCCTGGACTTAATCCTTTCCAATCATGATCGAAGTTGTTTGACGTGTCGTCGCAACAACAACTGCGAGTTGCAGACGTTGGCGATTGATTTTGGCATTGATGAAATCAAATATCTGCCGCGAAAACCAGAAGCGAAAAAGGCAATTGATTTGGCGGGTGTCTCCATCGTGCGCGACGCAAACAAGTGCGTGCTTTGCAGACGATGTGTGGCTGTGTGCAAAAACGTGCAAACCGTTGCCGTGATTGATACCAATGAAAGAGGCATCAAAACGCAGGTGACGCCTGCTTTCGATATGGCGCTCAGCGATACACCGTGCGTGAATTGCGGACAGTGTATTGCGGTTTGTCCTGTGGCAGCGTTGACGGAAAAAGACGACACCCAGCGGGTCTGGGATGCCATCAACGATCCGGACAAATACGTCATCGTCCAGACGGCGCCTGCAGTGCGCGTGGCCATCGGAGAAGAATTCGGCATGCCAATCGGCACAAGAGCAACTGGTAAAATGACGGCGGGCCTGAAAATGCTTGGGTTTGATAAAGTGTTTGATACCGATACAGCGGCAGATTTGACGATTATGGAAGAAGGCACGGAGCTTCTAAATCGCATTAAAAAGGGCGGCACATTACCGCTCATCACGTCGTGCAGCCCTGGTTGGATCAAATTCTGCGAACACAACTTTCCTGATCTATTAGACAATTTGTCGACTTGTAAGTCGCCGCACGAGATGTTTGGGGCGATACTGAAAACCTATTACGCAGAGAAAATTGGCGTGGATCCAGCAAACATCTTCGTGGTATCCATCATGCCTTGCACCGCAAAGAAGTTTGAAGCGGCAAGAGAAGAACTCGCGAATACGGAACTCGACGGAACCTTGGCAGATGTGGATGTGGTCTTGACGACGCGCGAAGCCGCACGCATGATGAAACAAGCCGGCATCAAGATGAACGAGCTCGATGATGTACATTTTGATGATCCAATGGGCGATGCAACGGGTGCGGCTGTGATTTTTGGCGCAACGGGCGGCGTCATGGAAGCGGCGGTGCGGACCGTCTACGAAATCCTCGAGGGCAAGCCGCTCGCGGATATCAATTTGACTGCAGTGCGTGGCATCGAAGGGGTAAAAGAAGCCACATTAGAGGTCGCTGGGATTTCGCTCAACGTCGCCGTCGCAAGTGGTCTCTCCAATGCACGCCGATTAATGGAAAAAGTACGCGCGGGTGAAAAACAGTACCACTTCATCGAGGTGATGGCGTGCCCCGGCGGCTGCGTCAATGGCGGCGGACAGCCCATCCAGTCAGCGACCATCCGCAACTGGAACGATCTAAGGACCATGCGCGGTGCGGCGATTTATGAGGAAGATGCCTCGCTCCCAATCCGCAAGTCACACGAAAATCCAGTGGTGATGAAGATGTACGAGGAGTTCCTCGGCAAACCGGGCAGCCACAAGGCGCATCATCTCTTGCACACGCACTACGCACCACGGAAGAACTATTAAATCCGACAGATAACTTTTTTGAAATCATCGCGAAACCC
>JBAXOJ010000062.1:0-12652 GCA_037133315.1 Clostridia bacterium | reverse complement strand
CAGAAATTGACTTATTACCAAACACAGATTATAAGGTTTCATTTTATTGGAAAGCGAATTCAGCAACAGGAGCGAGACTTGCAATTGAAGGTAGGGGCGCAGGTTGGTCTTATGTTTATTCTGCAAATACTCAAACTTTCTCAACTGACTGGGTATTATATGAAACAACTTTTAGTACTGGAACAGATAATACACATTTAGTAAGACCAGTCGTTGTTTATGACATTGGAGACGGATGGAGAGGCGATCAGTCATTCTATATTGATGATATCTCTATGGTTGCATTAGGCGCAACAGTGACTGCAACACCTACACCAGTTCCAACAGCTACGCCAGAACCAACGCCAGCAGGCTACACAGTTTCGTTGGGTTGCTTATCAGCTGCAGACTTATTGAACACAGGTGATACAGTATACGATGCATACATGAACGCAGCTGGTGTTACAAACGTTTCAATCAGATCAACTTACTTGTCAACGACGATTTTAAAGACTACTTCCGTTGATCCAGTTACGAAGACAGCATCGTTCGCATCTATGCCAAATGGCGATTATGTGGTATCAGTTACGCGCAGTGGCTATATGATTCGTGACATCGCGGTTACCGTTGCAGGTGGAAATGTGTCACTTGGAGACAAATCAATGATTGCTGGCGACATTTTCCCAGACGAAATTATTGATGGCTCAGACTCAGAGTCAATGTTTAGTGCAATTGGTTACGGTTATGGTGACCCAAATTACATCGTATCATTCGACATAAATCTTGATGGTATCCTAGACGGTACAGACTCCGAATTGCTGATGGCAAATCTGGGATTAGACGTTGGTTACTATGGAGAAAGTGTAAACTATTACATTTAAGTCTAATTCAAAAACACACAAAAAGAGCCGCCGAACATTGGCGGCTCTTTTGTAAAGGAGAATTCAAATGGCGTTCTTTAGAGGCGATATAAAATCAAGTGAATTGGGCATGGATACGGCGATTAATGTGATTCTACCAAACGATTATGCGGAGGCGAATGCAAATGCATGCAAGGTATTGTTTTTGTTGCATGGACACTCGGACAATGCTTCTGCTTGGTTTAGAAATACCAGGATTGAGTATTATGCAAGGCAATATAATTTGGCGGTAATCATACCAGAAGTGCAAAGAAGCTTTTATACAGACATGGAGTATGGGTTAAAATACTTTTCTTACGTTTCTGATGAATTGCCAAAAATCTGTAGAAACCTATTTCGATTGTCAGACAAACGAGAGGACACGATGGTAGCCGGGCTTTCCATGGGAGGATATGGCGCCCTCAAATGCGCGTTCAGTAGACCGGATCTGTTTTCAAAGTGTGGCGCTTTTTCTTCCGCAATCGATATGAATCAAAGATTCAAAGGACAAGACGACGCTTGGAAAAAGGAATTGACGGGTGTATTTGGACAAACCGTGAAGCCGCAAGATGACATTTATGCGCTTGCAAATGCGTTGGCGCTTAGCCAAGAGATTGAAAAGCCAGAGTTTTTTGTCACGTGTGGCAGCGAAGATTTTTTGCATGAGGAAAACATTAAATTTAAAGAGTTCATGGAAACGCAACCATTTCAATATTCCTATTTGGAATGGGAAGGGACACATGAATGGGGATTCTGGGATGAGTCAATAAAAAGGATGCTTAAACACTTTTTAGGTTGATTGATGCAACTTACGGAATTCCTTTGGGGTAATATGTTCGAGTTCTTTAAATATTTCATCAAAATAGGAGTTGGATTTATATCCAACTTCTTTTGATATTTCTATAATAGAAAGCGTAGAATCAAGCAAAAGATCTTTCGCAGCTTCAATTCGCACCCAATTGAGTCTTTTCTTAAATGTGGTATTGTGCAGAGATTTGATATGTCTTTGTACGGTGCGTTCGCTCATATTGTAAGTTCTTGCGATTTGGTTTAGGGAAATGTTTTTATAAGATTCAGAGATATACCCTGAAATAATGAAAGAGATACTATTCGAAGTGGGAGAAGATATCTGCGGCGTATATTCGTAGGAGTCCATATTGAGTTCCCTTACGTAATTCACAAACAACTCCGAAAATAGCAGGTTAATTTTGTAAAGGTATCCGAACTTTTTTGATTCTAATTCCTCGAATATTTTTTCAAGAAGATTTCTTGAAAAATGATGGGGGTCTTGTACCACATGCATTTTATTTTGGGTAATGGATTTGAAAATTTCATCAGATTCGAACTGAGACATAGGAAGTCGTTTTTCTACCATTTTTCTTTTTCTCTTTTTCTGTAAAATACTAAATTGAATATGATACTTTGTTAAATTCTCCTCTAAGGTTGCCTCATTATGTTTATGACGTGGTGGAAAATAGAGAAAGGAGTTTGGTGATATGTAATGATTCTTTCCCTCGTAGGTCAGATTAATTTTCCCGTCATTATAATAAATCAAGTGATGGAAGTCGTCCAAGTTTCCCCTGAAAGAATGACAGTGTGGTTCGAATAAGAAATAGAATATTTCAACATCGAAATCATTGAAATTCAACAGAATTTCAAGATTATAGTAGCCAATTCCTGAGGGTATTTCATAGCGATACATTCTAACGTCCTCCGTGCACGTATTATAACATAGAAACGAGAGAGAGTACAAGATTTCCGACACCTATCGACAATGGTGTCGTGGAATTTCGTTGAATATTACCCTTCAAAATGATACAATTAATTTGTAATCTGTGCAAAATAGTTTGCATGAATAAATTTTGGAGGATACTAAAATGTTGAAAAAAGGATTATCTGTTTTATTAGTATTAACAATGTTATTGACGAGTTTGTTTTCTGTGCCATTGGTCAACGTCAATGCAGAAGGGACGCAGGTCATTGCAGTGGATTCCACTGTAGTGTGTGATGTTGCGCCAGCTGGATTAAAGACGGTGGTTGAGGATACTGGGGATGGATTTGTTTCCGTGACGCTCGCTTTAAAGGGTCTGATGAATATCAACTCTTTTTCCTGGTCAATCAGATATGATAAATCAAAAGTTGTGCCTGTCGCAATTGCAGATCAAGCGGAAGCACCAAACGCACAGCTTTCGACAGCGGCAGCGATTGCACCGTATTTTGATGTGTTGGGTTCTGCTCATTTGACTGGTTGGCCAATTTCTTCTTTCAAATTAGAGAATACGACTGCAGCCGTCACGGGGAATTATTTTTTAGTTGGCTATGCCAAAAGCACTGGGGTGACGCTGTCGATTGACGGGGCCTCTGAGATCACAATGTTGAAGATTGTTTTTAAAAAAATTGGGTTTGTCGATACGAATACGTTTAGTTATTTTTATAAGTCTGCAGGTGGAACGGCTGTCAGTAAAATGGTCTATGCAACCACCAATATATTTACCAATGGTACGGGGAGTGCTACGGTTTTTATCAGACCTGATTTATTTACAATCAGTACCATGAATATTCCGACGCCGTCGCCAACACCTACGCCATCACCAACACCTGAAATCACACCAACCCCGACGCCGAGTCCAACGCCAACACCATCACCGACGCCTTCGCCGACACCAACCCCTTCTCCAACTCCGACACCGACCCCAACCCCTTCGCCAACACCTCTTGAGTCGGCAAACAAACTTTTTGTAGAAGAAGATTTTACTTATGAGCCAGGTACTTGTTATAGTGCCACGCGCACACCGACAAAGACCTTTAACGGCGGGATTGGATGGAATACGCCGTGGGAAATTCAAAATGCGAATGATGCCAAACCTTTGGTTGGATACAAAGTAGAAAAGGTCCTGCCAATGACGTTCCCGAATCTTCTCGTTTCTCCGGTCAATATGGTCGGCGGAGACTCCTACTGTAGCACTGGTCGCGTGATGGCGACAGGCAGCAATGCGGTTGCGGGCGCATCACAATACATCTCTGGTGGGAATTATGGAGTAGTTGGGAAAGAACTTTTCGTCAGTCTGATGTTACGCACGGATGTCATTAATGCAGGCACGTTTGTTTCATTATCAAATTCTGGAATAGGGTGGGCTGCGAATGCGACGAATGCGATCAAAATTGGCAAAGTGGGTGCAACTACAAAATGGGGCATCTTGAACGGCGCAAATGAGGCATATTCCAATGTTGATATCAAAGCTGGCGTTCCTGTCTTTATCGTTCTCAAATATACTTTTAACGCAAATCTTGGTGCAGTGGTCAACATGTATGTCAACCCTGATATTACAAAACCATTGCCTGCGCCAGATGCAATATTAGATACAGCGGCAACCAGTGTAGCCTTTAAATCGATGACGTTCTATCCTGGTTCAGGCGGCTCTTCGGGTGCGATGGATGCGTTCCGTGTCGGAAACACCTTTGAAGCGGTTGCTCCTTTGAAAGCGTTGAATATCCCAGTGACGCAAGTGAAACTTTATCCTGCAAACGGAGATGCAGCTACGCTTATTGGCGGCACAGTACTCGGTTCGAATGTCAATGCGACGAACGGATTCACGACACTTGCAACCGTGCCTGGTAATGCATCTGGCAGTGTAGTGACTTTAGACATTCCTGCAAACATCAATGGATATCGATATATCAAATATTACGGTGCGGCTGGAAGTCATGGTAAAGTGGCAGACATCGAATTCTTTGCTGGCACGCGGAAACTTTCCGGGACGCCGTTTGCGACGGTCTCTACCGCAGGGCACGAAGCCGATAAAGCGTTCGACAGCAATCCGAGTACCTATTACGAAGGCGTACTTGCTGATGATCAGTATGTCGGACTTGACGTTGGCGGTGAAACCGCTGTGGCACAGCCTGTCCCAAGTCTAGCGACTGGTCGATATGAGACACCGATTGATATTTCTCTTACATGTGCGACGCAAGATGCTGAGATTTATTACACGACGAACGGCACCATGCCGACCATCGCGACGGGCACAAAATACACAGTCCCAATTCATGTGAACCAGGGTGCGAATTTGCTATTAAAGGCAATTGCATTTAAAACGGGACTGACTGAAAGCCCAATGATGGCAGCTGGATATGGCGTAGGCGTGGCCGCGCCAGTGCCGCAAGGACTTCGTACCTATTCCATGGGCAACAGTTTGACCGATACGCTAAATAGCCCGGTTGGTTTAGCGCAAGTTGCACAAAGTGCAGGATATACACATAACTTTATGCGATGGACGATTCCTGGTGCGTCGATGCCGACTCTGGATACAAGCCAGACGAGCGGGTTCGGAGACACTTGGGTGGATCCCGCGACGTGCGAAACGAGTACGGAGAACGTTGCTCCGTATACGGAACGTTTTTCGAATGGCGTTTGGTTTAACCCCGCCACATGTACCTACGCGGTACAAAGATCAGCACCGGTGGATGTGTTGACGGTGCAACCGTTTAACAACGGAGATTCACTCAACAACGGCATTACCTATGGCAAAAAATACTACGATCGCGCGCGGATGTACAATCCGAATATCAGATATATGTTGTATGGTTCTTGGAGTTCTTTGTCAAATGATGCTTCCAGTGGGTTTGAAAATTGGCTTGCTACGTATCAAACTTGGAACGAAGGAATTAAAGCGGCAATGGATGCATTCTATCCGGATGATCCAATCATTGATATCGTCCCGACAAATTTGGCATTAAAGAGATTGAAAACGACCATACAAGCAGGGCAATTCCCAGGTGGAGTGACTGATTTTGTTGATTTTGCTGCGGCAAGCCCAACGGATCTCATTCATTTGAGTGAACGAGGCGCTTATTTGGTTTGCTTGACTACCTTTGCAGTCATGTATAAAAAATCTCCTGTTGGGATTGTCACAACGAAACCAGCGTCTCTGACCCAAGTTCAAGCAGAAGCTTTACAACAGATGGCATGGGATACCTGTGTCAATTATCCGTATTCTGGTTTGTATGGCGCTACGACGCCATCGCCAACACCAACTGCGACTCCAACGGCAACGCCGTCTCCAACCCCAACACCAACGCCTACCCCAATCGCTACCCCGATGCCAACGGCTACGCCAGTTGTCACAGTTACCCCGACGCCAACGGCTACGCCAGTTGTCACAGTTACCCCGACGCCAACCGTAACGCCAACGCCGACACCAACACCGACGTTGACACCAACCCCTGCACCAACTCCGAAAGCACCAACCATCAACAGTATTACGGACAAAACAAAGGTGATTTCTGGTGCAGCCACGAAAGGTGGAACAATCTACTTGACGATGGGCTCAAAGACAGTCCAAGTAAAAGCGACTTATGGCACGTGGAAGGTCACAATTAAGAGCGCTTTAAAAGCAGGCACGAAAGTCAGTGCGAAAGTGAAAGTTGGACTACTTTCCAGTGCTTCGAAAGTCATTTATGTCATTCCTGCGACTCCAGTGGTTTACAAGCCTAAGGTCGGCGCGACTGTAATCAAAGGAACCGCAACAAAGGGCGGTGTCGTCTATGTGACCATAAAGACGAAAACCTACACGGCAAAAGTAACTTCGAAAGGTGCATTTTCTGTGAAAGTGAGTGCCCTGAAAAAAGGAACGACGATTACGATAAAATGCAAGGCAGGCGGGAAGTATAGTGCGAAAAAAGTAATAAAAATATAAAAATTTTGGGGGAGAAATGATGAAGAAGCACGTCTCTAGATTGATGGTAGTGGTATTTGTATTTGTAACACTGATGAGCAGTTTCTCAATGAGTACTTCGGTAAATGCAATTTTGTACGGCAATGACGCAAACAAATTGTTTGTGGAAGAGGATTTTACCTATGAGCCTGGTTCGATGTATTTGACTTCTAGAACTCCAACACCGTCTTACAATGGTGGAATAGGATGGAACAGTGCGTGGGAAATCCAAAATGCTGGTAGCGGAAATAATTATCCGGGCTATAAAATCGAAAAAACGTCACCGATGACTTTTCCGAACTTAACTGTATCAACCGCAAACTTTTCAGGCGGGGACATGTATGTTTCCAGTGGAAGAGTCATGAAAACGAGTGGCGTATCTGCAGACGTTCTGCCATATATTTCTGGCGGGAATTTCGGCGCTTCTGGGAAAGAACTCTGGGTCAGCGTTCTTTTAAGAACAGATAATATTGGAGCCGGAACCACACTTTCACTTTCGAATTCTGACATGGGCTGGGCACCTAATGCAACGAACTCGGTCAAAATCGGCAAGGTCGGTGCCACTGCAAAGTGGGGCATCGTGAATGGCTCTAATCTTGCGTATTCAAATGTCAACATTACTGCCGGCGCGCCTGCCCTCTTAGTTTTGAAATATGTATTTAATGCGAGTGGTGGAGCAGTTGTTAGCATGTTTGTGAACCCCAATATTATGAACGCATTACCTACACCAGATGCGCAAATTGATACAACTACAACCAGTGTTGCATTTAAGTCAGTTAGCTTTTATCCAGGAGCAAGTGCTTCTTCTGGAGCGATGGATGCATTTCGCGTGGGCACGACATTCGAAGCGGTTACGCCTTTGAGCGCAATGAATTTGGCAGTGACAAAAATTAATCTGAAACCTTATAATGGCGATGCAGTCAGTTTGCGCGGTGCCACCGTGATGGGATCAAATAGCAGTGCTACGAATGGCTTTTCTACAATCGCTACCGTTCCTTCTGATGCAACTGGTTCATCCGTCGTATTAAATGTTCCGTCGAACACCACATCATACCGCTATGTGAAACTATATGGGGTAGCAGGAAGTTATGCACGTGTTGCAGAAATCGAATTTTTCAACAATGCCAGAAAACTGTATGGGACGCCTTTTGCAACGGTTTCTACCGCAACACATGAAGCGGAAAAAGCATTTGATAATAGTAATTCAACATACTACGAAGGACAAACCGTGGATGACCAATACGTTGGGCTCGACCTTGGAGGAGAGACCTCGGCGGCAATTCCAGTTCCAAATCTTGCATCAGGACGGTATGAATCACCGATTGATATTACGCTTTCTTCAGCCACGGCAGGAACTGAGATATATTATACGACGAATGGCACAATGCCGACAAAGACGAACGGCACGTTATATAGTTCTGCAATTCACGTTTCGCAGGGTGCGACCTTGTTACTAAAAGCGATTGCGTTTAAGACGGGCTTATCCGATAGTCCTATGTTTGCCGCAGGCTACGGTGTTGGTGTTGCTGCACCTGTACCATCAGGGCTTCGCACGTATTCTTTAGGGAACAGCTTGACAGATACTTTGAACGGTTGGCTTGCGCCGATTGCGCAGGATGCGGGCTACGCACATAACTTTATGAGATGGACGATTCCAGGTGCTGCGATGCCTTCGTTACTTGCAAATCAAGCCGGTGGCTTTGGGGACACATGGGTCATTCCTGCAAGTTGTACAACAAGTCCTACCTACGGGGCACCGTTCACCCGAGAGTTATTCATCGGGCGTGTGGTTTGATCCGAGCACAGCGATATATACTGTGGACCGTTCTGCACCAATTGATATTTTGACTGTACAACCATTTAACAATGGAGACTCTCTTGAAAACGGCATCACGAATGGTACTAAAATTTATAATCGGGCAAGAATCAGTAATCCGAATATTCGATATTTTATTTATGGATCATGGAGCACACTTTCAAATGACGCATCAAGCGGATTTGAAACGTGGTTGAACACCTATCAAACCTGGAACGAAGGCATTAAGGCAGGCATCGATGCCCTTTATCCTGACGATCCAATCGTAGACATCGCTCCGACGAATCTGGCACTGAAACGTTTGAAAACGGTCATTCAGGCTGGACAATTCCCTGGAGGCGTGACTGATTTTACTGCGTTTGCAGGCTTAAATCCGCCGACCGATGCGCTCCACCTTAGTGAACGAGGCGCGTATTTAGTTGCTTTGACGACGTTTGCGACGATGTATAAAAAATCACCGGTAGGGATGGTGACTTTCAAACCAGCATCGATTACGACAGAGCAGGCTGTTGCGTTGCAGCAAATCGCCTGGGAAACTTGTGTCAACTATCAATATTCAGGGGTATATGGACAAGGCGCGACGACGCCAACACCAGATCCGAATGCTACGCCAACACCAACGCCGACTCCGACGCCAGTCCCGACGCCAACGCCAACTCCGACACCGACGCCAATGCCAACTCCAACCCCGACACCGACGCCAACTCCAACCCCGATTCCGACACCAACGCCGATTCCAACTCCTACCCCAACACCGACGCCAATGCCTACACCAACGCCTACCCCAACGCCGATTCCTACCCCAACGCCTACACCAACACCAAATATTTCCCCAGTCCTCGCATCAGATTCGACAATCGTTGTGAATGCGGCTCCGGCTGGCATGAAAACGAAAATCCAAGACAAGGGGAACGGTTTTGTTGAAGTGACTTGTAGTCTCAAAGGACTCATGAATATCAATAGTTTTTCTTGGTCTCTGAGTTATGATAAGACGAAGGTTGTCCCTGTGACAACGGTGGGCAAGACGGATGCACCAAATTCCAAGTTGACGACTGCTGCAGCAATCGCGCCATATTTTGAAATCCCAGGCGCGTCAAAACTTGTTGGCTATAATATTGCGTCCTTTCAAATTGAGAATACCACTGCCGTATCGACTGGGAACTATCTGTTGATTGGCTATGCCAAAAACACAGGCGCTACGATTGCTCTTGATGGCGCAACGGAGGTCACGATGTTGAAAATGACGTTCCGAAAAATCGGCGCAATTGATGCTAACACATTTAATTATTTTCATAAGACGGCAGCTGGCACAGCGGTTAGCAAATTAGTCTATGGGACGACAAATGTATTGCAGTATCAGACCAGTACGGGTGCGGGAATCTATACAAGACCTGAACTTTTCACCACTGAGATTCTTCCTTCTGGTTACTCGATATCGTTGACATCACTCTCGGCAGCAGATTTGATGAATACCGGAGATACGGTTTATGATGATTACATGAATTTGGCTGGGAAAACGACGGTTACCATTCGAAATTCATATCTTGCGATTGAATATCTTGCGACAACCACTGTGGATCCTATTTTGAAGACCGCTTCGTTCTCCGCAATGGCGGACCGCAGTTACGTGATCAGTGTGACGAGAAACGGCTATTTGATCCGCGATATTGCTGTCACCGTTGCTGGGGCGAATTTAGAACTTGGTGATAAGTCATTAGATGCAGGCGATATTTTTGCGGACGGGATCATTGATGGCTCGGATTCCGAGTTTTTGTTTAGCGCAATTGGATCTGGATATGGAGATGTAGGATATGATCCTTCCTTTGATTTGAATCTTGATGGAATGCTTGACGGAACTGATACAGAGATTCTGTTATCAAATTTGGGCGGCATCGGATACCCAATTGAAAATGTAGATTACTACAACTAAAGAATCTGATCGATATGAGGGAGACTACGAAATGAATCGCTTAAAGAAGTTAGGGATCTCGTTACTGATCGTTGCCGTGATGCTAACGGGCATGCCGTTTGGAAGTTTCGCAGGAACAAAAGTTTCTGCCGCAGCAGCCGAAATTGGTGTGTTTTATAACGGCGACATTGAACTTGGTACTGCGACCACAATCACTGGCTGGTCTAACCCAGGGGGCAGTTTCTCTGTTTCAACAACGGAAAACCATACCACTGGTGGCACGCGTTCGATTCGCATTGATCCAACGGGGTCACTGTGGCAGTCTGTCAGATTCAATAATGTGGATAACAGTCTAGGCATTCCGATTGTTCAAAATGCAACTTATCGCGTTTCGTTTTGGCATAAAGGTGGTGCCAATGGTCAGTTGCAGTGCGCTGATTACGGTATACCAAATGCAAATATGCCAGTGAATAATGACGCGAACTGGACGTTATATACGAGAGATTATGTCGTTTGGACACGTCCCGCATTGACTCCTTTTGATTTGAAAAACAACAATTCGAGTTCTGGTGCTGCGTCCTATTTTGATGATTTTTCACTTACCATGATCACGACGCCGGCGCCAACGGTTGCAAATCCAACCCCATCGCCGACCCCTAGTTTGATGATGACGACAGCAGGAAAGACGGGCAACATGAAAATTGGTTCAAACTTCTGGTTTTTAAGTTCATGGACCGGGGAAGAGCCTTTTAAATCGGGGATTAACTGGGCAACTGCCTACGCGAACGGCGATAACATTTGGAGCCCGACATTTTTGAGCGAAATTTCAACTTATGTAGATTTGCGTTTTATGGACTGGGGAAATACCAATAATAGTTCAATTGTAAGCTGGGATCAGCGCAGATTACCGACCGATCCGGGTACGGAGCACCTTACGGGCCTTGCAAACAACCCTGGACTTGCCTATGAATGGATGATTGAACTATGTAATCGTACCAACAAAGATTTATGGGTCTGTGTTCCGCATCAAGTGAATGACGCTTACATCACCAACATGGCGCTCTTGATTAAAGAAAAATTAAATCCAAATTTAAAGTGCTATATAGAGTATTCCAATGAAGTATGGAATGGCGGTTTCCAACAATACAACTATGCCGAAACGCAGGGCGGACTGTTGGGGTTCGCTACGAATAGAAATGCTCAGTTCTATGTGACGCGATCATTTCAAGTGTTTGAACTATTTAAAAATGTGTTCCAAGGGGAAATGAGCTCACGCGTCATCAAAGTCTGTTGTTTCAGCGGTAACTTTTCAGTATTTGATTTGGGATACGATTCGATTCTAAAAAGTGCCACCTATAATCCGAACGGACAAGCGGCTAATCTTCTAGCAGTTGCGCCTTATGTGGGAAGTGACATCGATGGATATGATCCGAATGCAGTCACCAAATTTCATCAAGCAATTGACAAGACTTTTTATACTTACGTATTGTCAGCCGTGGCCATCGCTAAAAAATATGGCGTGCCACTTGCGACTTATGAAAGCGGGCAACATCTCTTGCTTGGCGCAAACGCGCTATCATCAAATCAAAGTTTGTATAATGAGTATTTATACATGCTGAATAAATTCGCCCCATATTTTGTTCTTTTCAACCATTACGCGCATTGCGGGACATGGAGTTCGGGTGGTTCGTGGGGCGCTTTGGACCACACGGGGCAGAGCATTTTGGACGCTCCCAAATACCGTGCTTTGGTAGACTGGCATGCTGCGGTTTCGAATCCAACACCAACACCTGCACCAATTCCGAATGGGCAGTTGCAAAACGCAAGTTTTCAAGATGGACTGACTGGCTGGGAACTTTTCTTGTTGGATTATACTTCTGTTTCCGTATTGTCTGAGACAGGACGCAATCATTACTTGACTTTTTCAAACCCGGCACGCATCAATGATGGCGGATATGCAATCGCATACGCAAAATTAAAACCCGATACGAGTTATACCATTTATTACGATATCAAGGGGACTACGAATTTAGGCGCGAGTTATCTCGTCAATGTCTACGTGACGGATAAAAACACAATGGCGTCGCTTGGCGGAAAGAACTGGGCGGGCGCTACTTGGTCGTCGCAGAATTTCACGTTTACTTCACCTTCAAATGGTGAGGTTGGGGTGAAGGTAGCCGTTCCGGCAGCGGATGCAACAGTGACTTTTGACCGCATCAAATTTGTAGAAGCGGGACAAGCGATTCCAGCGGAAGACCCTGTGTTGCCAAGTGGCTATACAACCCCAGCGCCAACGCCAACCCCAACCACGGAATACCAAGTTCACCTCAAATGTCTA